>JAJFGI010000028.1 GCA_021776215.1 Kiloniellaceae bacterium
CGATGATGACGTCCTCGCCCTGCTTCCAGTTCACTGGCGTGGCCACCTGATGCTTGGCGGTGAGCTGACAGGAATCGAGCAGGCGCAAGACCTCGTCGAAGTTGCGGCCGGTGCTCATGGGATAGGTCAGCATCGCCTTGATCTTCTTGTCCGGGCCGATGACGAAGACCGAGCGCACGGTGGCATTGGTGGCCGCCGTGCGGCCCTCCGAGGTGTCGCCGGCGTCCTCCGGCAGCATGTCATACAGCTTGGCGACCTTCAGCTCCGGATCGCCGATCAGTGGATAGGTGACCGCGTGCCCTTGCGTCTCCTCGATGTCCTTCAGCCACTTCTTGTGGTTGCCGACCGGATCGACGCTGAGGCCTATGATCTTGCAGTTGCGCTTGTCGAACTCGGGCTTGAGCCCGGCCATATAGCCCAGCTCGGTCGTGCAAACCGGGGTGAAGTCCTTGGGATGCGAAAAGAGAATGGCCCAGCCATCGCCGATCCATTCATGGAATTTGATGGATCCTTCTGTCGTGTCCGTCCAGAAATCCGGGGCTTCCGAATTGATTCTCAGTGCCATGTCGTCCTCCCGTCGCGAAGATCGCGCACAAAATTTCCGTCATGTGCGAAATGACCGGCGGCTCCCGCCGACCAGACGGTAGATTGAACCTGTCTTTGGTCGCTTTCAAGGCGCAAGCCGATTGTGCTAAAGGCGGTTGCCATGTGCGGACGCTATTCCTTGACCACGCCCAGCGAGGCGGTGCGCGCCTATTTCGATTTTGTCGAGCTGCCCAATCTGCCGCCACGCGCCAACATTGCGCCGAGTCAGGACGTTGCCGCCGTGCGCCTGGGACCAGACGATGATGCACGGCATTTCGTTTGGCTGCGCTGGGGCCTGATTCCGGCCTGGGCCAAGGAGGCGGCCATCGGCGACCGCATGATCAACGCGCGCGCCGAGAGTGTTGCCGAGAAGCCGGCTTTCCGGAGCGCCTTTCGGGCGCGGCGTTGCTTGATCGCCGCCGACGGATTCTACGAGTGGCGCAGCGAAGGCGGGCGCAAGCAACCTTACCGAATTACGTTGCCGGACACCGACGTTTTTGCTTTCGCCGGCATTTGGGAGCGTTGGCGGGACCCGCAAGGCAACGAGTCGGTCGAAACTTGCGCTATCGTCACCACCGAGGCGGTGCCGGCGCTGCGCCCGATCCACCACCGCATGCCGGTGATCCTCGACCCGGACGATTTTGCCGCTTGGCTGAACCCAGGGACCGAGGCCGATGCCCTGCAGGCGCTGCTGGGTGAACAGCGCCAGCGCGCCTTTACCACCTATACCGTCTCGACGCGGGTCAACAGTGCCGCCAACGACGACCTGTCCTTGCTTGCCCCAATCGAGCCGGAGGCCGCGAGGGAGAGTCAGCCGCGGCTGCTCTAGGCGGCTTCGGATTAGGCCTTGCGCGCCTGCTTATTAACGCACATATTATCGTAGAATAATTTAAATCACATAATTTTTGTGTGATTTATCGTCAGCTTTTGCAGGAGGTCGCCATGCGTGCCCTGACCGCTATTGCAGTTCTGGTTCTCTGGACCGTCGCCGGCGTTTCTCGTGGCGAGGCGGCCAACGACGTGACCCCCCTGGTGGATGCGGCCTGGGTCAAGGCCCACACCGGCCAGCCCGACGTCGTCTTCCTCGATATCCGCAACAAGCTCGACGGCGCCTCGGAGAAAACCTATCGGCAGGGCCATATTCCCGGTGCCGTCTACAGCGACTATCTAAGCGCCGGCTGGCGCACCAAGATGGACGGGGTGCCGGGCCAGCTGCCGACGGTCGGAAGTTTGGAGGGCCTGATCGGCAATCTGGGAATCGGCAACGACAGCCACGTGGTCATCATCGCCGCCGGCGTGAGCGCCCTGGATATGGGCAGTGCCACCCGCATCTATTGGACCTTCAAGGTCCTGGGGCATGACAAGGTGTCGATCCTCAATGGCGGCTATCGCGCCTATACGGCCGATGCCGGCAATCCCGTGGAGACTGGCTGGAACGAGCCGTCGCCGCGGATCTTCTCGGCGGCCTTCCGGCCCGAGATGGTGGCCGACTACCGTGACGTGCAGGCCGCCGCGCGTTCCCAGACGGCATTGATCGATATGCGTCCCCCGGAACAGTACCGGGGCGAGAAGGCGCACGAGGCGGCCAAGCGGCCCGGCACCATTCCGGGCGCGGTCAACGTGCCGGAAAGCCAAGTCACCGTGGACGGCGGCCGCTTCGTGAGCGCCGATCAGGTGCGCGCTCTGTTGAAGAACGCCGGGGTGGATGCCGGCGGCGAGGCCATCGCCTTCTGCAACACCGGGCATTGGGCGACGTTGGGCTGGTTCGCCGAGAGCGAGATCCTGGGCAATAAGAACGTGCGGGTCTACGACGGCTCCATGGTCGACTGGTCGGCCCGCGAGGACCTGCCGGTCGAACGCAAGACCCAGATCAACTAGGCACGCCGTCAAACTTGGCGCCGGATCACCTGGAATCGCGGTCACATTCCGGTGTGGCGGCCTCGACAGAGCCGCTGCTGCCGAGCATAAGATGACGGCATCCGCGGCTCCAGGCGGCCGGCGCAGAACAGGGCAACGGTCCAATGTCGGTTATCGGCGACTTGCCGTGCAGGGCTGAGGCTCCCGCGCGGCCCGGGCCTGACTGGCGCATCACCGGGTTGGCGCTCGCCCTGCTGCTCGGCGGCATGACGTACATCGCCAGCACGGTCGCCGTGCACCAGGCGGTGCTCTATGCCCTCGGTGCCGCGCTGGGCCTGGTGCTCTTTCATGCGGCGTTCGGGTTTGCCTCCACGTGGCGGGTGTTTCTGGTCGATGGGCGGGGTGCGGGCTTACGCGCCCAGATGCTGATGTTGGCGCTGGCGACTGCGATTTTCCTGCCGGTCCTGTCCCAGGGCACATTTTTCGGCCAGCCGGTCGGCGGGGCGTTGGCGCCCTTCGGAGTCTCCGTGCTGGTCGGGGCATTCCTGTTTGGCGTGGGCATGCAGTTGGGCGGCGGCTGCGCCTCGGGCACGCTCTACACGGTGGGCGGTGGCTCAGGACGGATGCTGGTCACCCTGGTCTTCTTCATCATCGGCTCGCTCCTGGGCACGGCGCATCTGCCGTGGTGGCTGGGGACGCCCAGCTTGGGCACCATCTCGCTGGTCGAGGAGATGGGTCTTCCCGCCGCGCTCGTGGTGCAGCTCGGTCTTTTCGCGTTGATTGCCGCGGCGACAGTTGTTGTCGAAAAACGGCGCCACGGCCGGCTTGAGCACGGCGGCGCCGGTTTGCCGGGACAGGGTGGCGGGCGCCGTTTTGCCGACCGGATCTGGCGCGGACCCTGGCCGCTGCTGATCGGCGGCGTTGTCTTGGCCTTGCTCAACGCCGCGACGTTGGCGCTGGCGGGTCATCCCTGGACGGTTTCTTTCGGATACGCCCTATGGGGCGCCAAGGCCGCGACCGCGCTAGGTGTCGATGTGGCCTCCTGGGAGTTCTGGACCTGGCCCGGCCCGCAGCGGTTTCTCGCGGGCAGCGTGTTTGCCCAGTCCACGTCGGTCATGAACTTCGGCATTATTGTCGGCGCGTTCCTGGCCGCCGGTCTGGCCGGCAAGTTCGGCCCGCTGCGGCGGCTCGATTGGGGCTCGGTGACCGCTGCGGCGGTCGGTGGCATCCTTATGGGCTATGGGGCCCGGCTGGCCTTCGGCTGCAACGTCGGGGCCTATTTCAGCGGCATCGCCTCGGGCAGCCTGCACGGCTGGCTGTGGTTCGCCGCGGCGTTGGCGGGCACCTACATCGGCACCGCGCTGCGCCCGCGCTTTGGCCTGTTTGTCGAGCGCCGCCGCGCCGCGACCGCTTGATCGGGCGGCCCCGGCCGGCCCCGAGGCCGGCTTGCACGGCTCCGCCGTTGTGCGCTATACGAGATTGTGGCTCGGCGGCGAGTTGCATAGTCTGGAGCCCGCGCGCGTTTAGGCGGGCGGGGCTGTGTGCGCCGTCGCGCGATATTTTCCGCCGCAACTTGCGCGGGGGGACTCATGTTGAGGGGATTAGGGGACATGAAGGCCAAAGGGCTCCTTTATGGCGCAGTAGTGGTCGCGGCGCTGGCGTCGCCGGCGCAGGCCGATCCGATCTTCGATAAGTCATCGGGAATTGGGCTCGACGCCAACGGTATCGCTTTCATGAATGGCCTGTATTCGGGCTATGTCGATCTCTCGAAGGCGCGCAGCGCGGCGCACGATCCCTTCGATGGCGAGCATTTCAATCATAAAGCCAGGACCGCGGCGCGCCGGTCGCCGGTCGATGCCGACTGGGTGGCGGACCGCGAGCTTAGCGCGGCCGATGCCGCCGCGCTGTCGGCCGCGTTCGACCGTATGCGCACGGCGTTCGACCGCGGTGGCCGCAATCTGGCACCGGCGGACTCGGCAACGGCCCAGGTCAGCTACGATTGCTGGATCGAGGCGGCCGAACGGGTCAAGATCGGCACGATCTCTCCGGATAATAACGACGTAACGGACTGCAAGGCGGCGTTTGCCGACGCTATCTCCCGGGTTGAATCCGCCGCCGACCTGAGCCTGACCGGGTTGGCGCAGAAGCCGGCGCCCGCCCCGGCGCCGCAGGTTGCCGCCGTCGCCCCCCGGCCGTTCATCGTCCATTTCGACTTCGATAGCGATGTCCTGAGCCGGACCACTTTGCAGATCATCGATGATGCCGTGGCGACAGCCGACAAGCACGGAATCGTGGATTTCTCGGTCACCGGCCATGCCGATCGCGCGGGACCGGAAGCCTATAATCTGGATCTGTCGTTGCGTCGGGCGAATGCGGTGCGCGATGCGTTGATCCAGCGTGGCGTCAAGGCAAGCGGCATCAGCGTCGCGGGCCGTGGGGAGGCCGAGCCGGCGGTACCCACACCGGACGGCGTGCGCGAGCCGGCAAATCGGCGGGTTGAAATCATCCTGCTCTAGGGCCCTGGCCCCGGGGCAGGGCCCCGGGGGTACCTCCTATGAAATGATGCATCCGGCTGGTTGCCGAGCCGGATAGGCGCGTGCGCGCGCGAATGCGGCCCTGCGGCGGTAGAATTGGCGCTTTCCGTAGGGGTAAAGTAACGTAGAATAAATACTGCTTTATTTCGCAGAAATCTATTTGGCATCCACATAGATGCTTTGTAATATTAACCAAATGTATTTTTGTATTAACCGATATTCCTGTTTACATTTACCATACTGCAGCTAATATTACTGCCTCTACAGTGAACTCATACATATATATGTAGTTACTTCGACGTCATCTGTTGAAATTAACTCGATTTTTACTCAAACTGGCGTCAATGAATTCTTAATACATTGGGACGTTGCCGCCGTGCTGGGGAGCATGACGACGGGTGGCAGCGGACCTTGTCGAGGAAGGGAATTAGGGAATGACCGAGGATCTGTCCTGGGGGCCGGCGGACGAGTCTGCCGCGAAGACCGAGTCCACCGGCGCCACGAATAACGGTGCCGTTTCGGGCACCGAGGGCGCCGAGACGCTGGTCGGCCAAGCCGCCATTCTCGTGCAGGCCCCGCCGCCAGACACCGTGGTGACAATTCCGGTGGTGCCCGGACAGCGCTACGTCATCGACTTCGATCCTGCCGCGGCTCAGATCGTTGTCGCCGGCGACGACCTGATCCTGACCTTCGCCAATGACGGTCGGATTGTTTTCCAGGACATCGGCGCCATCGATCCCGCACTGGAAGCGCCGATCTTCGAAATTGCCGGAGCCGATGTGCCGGCCTCGGTTCTTTACCAGCAGGCGGTCGCTCTGGCCGGCCCTGCCGCGACGGTCGAGGGGCAGCCGACCCTGGAGACCGCGGCCGGCCCGGGCGCCGGGCCCGGCGCGCAGGGTACCGGCGCGACCCAGTACAGCGACGATACCGGCCAGACCATCGACCTGCTCAATCCCCAAGGCGTTATTCCCGGCGTCGAGCGCGAGTTCGGCCTAATCACCCTGGAAAATATCGATCTGTTGGAGGAGCAGGAGGCGCTCCTGGTCGTGGGAAGCGTCGGCGATCCGACGGTGTCGATTTCCGGCAGCGGCGATGGCGGCTTCAAGGAAGATGCGCCCAACAATGTGGCGATCACGGCGGCGGTCGCGGATTCGACCGATCAGCTCACCTCCATCGTCGTCGAGGGTTTGACCTGGGGCATCGCGCCGGCGGAACTGGCGGCGCTGGAGGCGGAGGCGGATGTCGCCAGCGTGACCTTCGTCGGCGGCACCTTGACGATCACCTTCGTGCCGGGCGTGGAAACCTTCGCCTACTTCGCGCTGATCATGACTCCGCCGGAGGATACGGACGTCGACTTGCTGGGCACGATCACGGCGAACGCCCAGGATAAGACGAATCCCGCCCTGACCAGCAGCACCGCGATTGGGTTCACCTTCGTCGTCGACGCGGTTCTCGACTTCCAGCCGGAGATATCGCAGGGCTCGGCGCCGTCGGTGGGGGAGAGCGACGTCGCCCAGGACATCAGCCTGGGTCTTAGTTTTTCGTCGGTCAATGCGGGCTTTCCGCTATCGGGAGCCGGCGGCCCCGACGACGACGGCTCGGAGTCGACGACGGTCGAGATCGAAATCTCGGCGGGCACCCTGCAATTCGACGGCAGCGAGCCGGCCGGCGTATCGCTCGCCTTTAACGGCGGCACAGGCCGCTGGGAACTGACCGGCTACACCAATGACGCCGAGTTGGGCCAGGCGATCAATGCCCTGAGCATAAACGTCCCGGCGGGCTTCGACGGTGACATTACGGGAACGATCTTCACCCGGACGGCCGAGGCAAACACGCCCGAGGGAGCGGCGCCCGGCAGCGGCCAGGAACCCGAGACATCCGACAATGTGCGCGAAGGTACGTTCGAATTCAGCGCGACCGTTAGAGGAGACATTAGCCAACCAACGGTGGCGATTTCCGGCAGCGGCGATGGCGGCTTCAAGGAAGATGCCCCCAACAATGTAGCGATCAGTGCGTCTGTCGCGGATTCGACCGATCAACTCACTTCCATCGTCGTCGAGGGTCTGACCTGGGGCATCGCTCCGGCGGAACTGACCGCGCTGGAAGCGGACGCGGATGTCGCGAGCGTGACCTTCGTCGGCGGCACCTTGACGATTACCTTCGTGCCGGGGGTGGAGAGCTTCACCTACAGCGCCCTGACCATGACCCCGCCGGAGGACACGGACGTCGACTTGCTGGGCACGATCACGGCGAATGCCCAGGATAAGACGACACCCGCCCTGACCAGCAGCACTGCTGTCGGGTTCACCTTCGTCGTCGATGCGGTTCTCGATTTCCAGCCGGAGATATCGCAGGCAGTGGCGCCGACGGAGGCGGAGAGCGACGTCGCGCAGGACATCAGCCTGGGTCTTAGTTTTTCGACGGTCAATGCCGGTTTTCCGTTCTCGGGAGCCGGTGGGCCTGACGACGACGGCTCGGAGTCGACGACGGTCGAAATCGAGATATCGGCGGGGACCCTGCAATTCGACGGCAGCGAGCCGGCCGGCGTATCGCTCGCCTTCAATGGCGGCACCGGCCGCTGGGAATTGACCGGCTACGCCAATGACGCCGAGCTGGGTCAGGCGATCAATGCCCTGAGCATAAACGTTCCGGCGGGCTTCGATGGCGTCATTACGGGAACGGTCTTCACCCGGACGGTGGAAGCAAACACGCCCGAGGGCGCGGCGCCCGGCAGCGGCCAGGAGCCCGAGACATCCGATAACGTGCGAGAAGGCGAGTTCGCCTTCAGCGCGACCGTCGAAGGAAGCGCCGGCGAGCCGACCGTATCGATTTCCGGCGGCGGCGATGGCATCTTCAAGGAAGATACTAGCGGCGAGGTCACGTTCTCGGCGGCAGTCGCGAATTCAACCGACGAGTTGACATCATTGGAGATCTCGGGGCTTACCTGGGGCGTCGCCGCCAGCGAATTGACTGACTTGGAAGCGCTGGCGGACGTGGCGAGCGCGACTTTCGTGGGCGACACACTGACGATCACGTTCGTGGCAGGTGTCGAGAGCTTTAACTACTCGGCCCTGACCGTAACTCCGCCAGCGGATACGGATGTCGACTTGTCGGGGGTGGTGATCACGGCAAATGTCCAGGATAAGACGACGCCGGCCCTGACCGCCAGCAACTCCGCTGAGACCACATTCGTTGTCGACGCAGTGCTCGACTTTCAGCCGGAGGTATCGCAGGTCTTGGCGCCGTCGGTGGGCGAGAGCGACGTCGCGCAGGACATCAGCCTGGGTCTTAGTTTTTCGACGGTCAATGCCGGTTTTCCGTTCTCGGGAGCCGGCGGCCCCGACGACGACGGGTCGGAGTCGACGACGGTCGAAATCGAGATATCGGCGGGGACCCTGCAATTCGACGGCAGCGAGCCGGCCGGCGTATCGCTCGCCTTCAATGGCGGCACCGGCCGCTGGGAATTGACCGGCTATGCCAATGACGCCGAGCTGGGTCAGGCGATCAATGCCCTGAGCATAAACGTCCCGGCGGGCTTCGACGGCGTAGTCACGGGCACGATCTTCACTCGGACGGCGGAAGCCAATACGCCCGAGGGCGCGGCGCCCGGCAGCGGCCAGGAACCCGAAACATCCGACAACGTGCGCGAAGGCGCGTTCGAATTCAGCGCGACCGTCAGGGGCGATATCGGCGTTCCGGAAGTCAGTATCGTCGTCAACAGCACCGATGCCGGCGCGTACTTTAAGGAGGACCTGCCACACGACGTCACCCTCTCGGCCTCGGTCAGCAATTCGACCGACGAGCTCACGTCGTTGGTCGTCGAGGGCCTGACCTGGGGCGTTTCAGGAGGGGAGCTGAGCGATCTGGAAGCATTGGCCGATGTGGCGAGCGCGACCTTCGTCGGCGGCACGCTGACGATCACGTTCGTGCCGGGGGTGGAAAGCTTTACCTATACCGAGCTGACCATGACGCCGCCGGAGGACACGGACGTCGATCTGTCGGGTGTGGTGATCACCGCGAATGCCCAGGACAAGACGACCCCGGCTCTGACCGCCAGCAATTCCGCCGGGACGACCTTCGTCGTCGATGCGGTGGCCGATGGGGGTGTCCTGGTCGATACCAGCGGTATTCCGGTCTCCGACGCCGGCGCGCCGGTCTCTCTTGGCTTGACCCTGACCACGGCGGTGGGCAATCCGGCCAATCCGGCCGGCGATGCGCAAAACCCCGGCGGGTTCGACACCGACGGGTCCGAGAGCGTGACCAGCGTGGTGGTGACCCTGAGCGGCATCGGTGTGGCCGACGATTCGGATGCCGCGCTGCTCTTCGACGATACCGGGTTGGTCATCACCGCCAACCACGTGGCGGGCTCGCTGGTGTGGGAGTTCTTGGGGTCGGAGGCCGATTTGCAGGCCCTGATGACCACCCTGCAGGTTGATCCAAGCAATGCCTTCGAGGGCACCATCGACGTCGCCGTCGCGGTGACCACCACCGAGGCGAATACGCCACAGGGCGCGGCGCCGGCAAGCGGACAAGAGCCCGAGACGAGCGACAACACCATCACCGAAACATTCAATTTCTCGGTCACGGTGACCGATACGGCGCCGGTCGCGGTCGATGACACGGACGGCGGGCCGGAGGTCGGGAATACCAACCTGATCATCGTCTTCGACCGCTCCGGCAGCATGGGCGATAATCCGAGCACCGTCGGCTTCTCCGACCGCATTAATCTGGCGCGGGCGGCGATTGCTAACCTGCTTCATGCGGTCGGGCCGGACGGGAACGTCAACGTGATGATCGTTGATTTCAGCAGCAGCGCGTCGACGTCCGGCTGGCTGACCACCGCCGTGGAGGCCAATGCCTATCTGGGCAGCTTGCAGTTCGGTGGCACCACCAACTACAACGCCGCCATCAATTTGGCCCAGACAGCGTTCGACGTTTCAATGAATCCGCCGACGAGCGGCAACAATGTGACCTACTTCCTCTCTGACGGTAAGCCGAATCCGGTTGCTACGGGCTTGGACCTCGGCGAGCAGACGACTTGGGAAACTTTCCTCGCGGCGAATAACATGCCGGCCTTTGCGATCGGCATCGGCGGCGGCGTCACCACCACCGAACTGGCCCCCATTGCTCACGATCCGAACGATCCGGCGGGCGCGGCGAATACGCCAATCCTCGTGACGACCGAGGGCGAAATCATTAATCTCCTGGTCAACATAAGCGGCACCGCTTTCAACGGCAACGTGCTGACCAATGACCTTCCTGGTGCCGACGGTTTCGGATCGCCGGCAATCACGCAGTTGGCTCTCAATGGCGTCGCGACCACCGGGTTCACCAGCGCGTTCAGTGTGGCGGTTGCATCTGTCGCCGGCATGATCACGCTGACCGGCTCGATCGGCGCCGACGATTACTGGGTGTTGACCCTCGATACCGCCGATGCAGGTGCCGGCAACTACCAGCTCACGCTGCTGCGGCCTTTGCCGCACACTGTGGACGGCGGTGTCGGTAGTCTCGTGTTCGATTACACCATTGTCGACGGGGATGGCGATATCGACAGCGCATCGCTTTCCTTCAACATCAACGATGTGCCGGGGGCCGGCGTCGGCTTGCCGCAAATCATCGATACGGCGAACAACAATGGCGTTCTCAACGGCACCGATGCGGACGAAATCCTGGCGGGGGGTGCCGGCAACGACATCCTCAATGCCGGTGGCGGCAACGACCACCTTTACGGGGGCAACGGCAACGATATCCTGAATGGCGGCGACGGGGATGACATTCTCATCGGCGGCGACGGCAACGACGAGCTCAACGGGGGTGCCGGCAACGACGTTCTCAACGGCGGCGCTGGCATCGACATCCTCGACGGCGGTGCCGATAACGACGCGCTCTATGGCGGCTTGGGCAACGATACGCTGATCGGTGGATTGGGCGACGATCTCCTGATCGGCGGTGGCGGCAACGACATCCTCGACGGCGGACCCGGCGCCGATATCATGCACGGCAGCAATTCGCCCGGCAACGGCGGCTCCGTGGATTTCCGATACAGCCTTGCCGATCTTGGCACGGGTGTCGATACAATCATCGGCTTCGACGATGACGGCTCGGGCGAGGATCAGCTCGATCTGCGCGACATCTTCACGGGGCCGGAGAATTTTGCGACACTGATCGCTGGTGGCTTCCTGATCCTCGACAACAGCGCCAACGTCGGGGGCGGTCCCGGCAACGACACCGTGGTCAGCATTGACCTCGACGGGGCCGTCGGGATAGGTGCCCCGGTGATTTTGGTCAACATTCTGGACGTCAATACCCTCGACAGTCCGTTGGATAGCTTCAACTTCATCGTCAACTAGGGTCCCTGAATCAGAGGTGGGGCATAAAAGGTAACAGAGCCAAGCTTATCCAATAGCCTTCTGAGCCGACAGTCTCGGTTCGCGGGGGGTGCAGGTAGCGCCCCCCGATTTCTTTTTGACGGCCGAATGAAACCTGCAACCGGGACTGGGTGGCGCCGCCTAGCCTGGTCAATATTGAGCGCATCGACGGGGGCGCCGGCAATGACACGGTCATCGGCACCGCCGGCAATTCGGTGACCGATCTGCTTAACGAACTCGGTCCGACCGGCGCTGAAGTCGCCTAGCGACTTTGCGGGATCGCCAGGATCAGGCGTCCCAGCAAGGCAACGGATGCGTCGCCATCGACCGGCAGCCCGGCTTTCGCCTGAAACGCCGATATGGCGGCTTTCTCGGCTGCCGGGTCATCGGTCGCGGCCGGCGCCAGCAAGCCCAACGTCGTCAACAACGCGTCGATCGTGCGCCGCGGAATAGGCGTAGCCGGGCCGCCGCCGGCCGGGGCGCGGCCGTTCGACCACGTGGCGCCGCCACGCTGCGCCGCCGCCACGGCTTGTGCGGGCCCCTTGCCCGGCTGAAACAGGGCCACCGATAGGGCGCCGGCGGTCTCTCCAGTCTTGGTTTGGGCGTTGAGGACGTGCAGGCCGGTCACCCGGACCTCGCCGTCCACGAAGACGATCAGCGGCGAGCCGGAATCGCCCTTCGCCAGATGGCAGGAATGCAGGAGTCCGGACTCGCCGCGAAAACTCCCCAGGATTTCGCAGCCGAGATTGACGGACATGATGTTGCTGCGGCCCTGGCTGTAGCCGGCCTGGACCAGCCGCGCCTCGCCGCGGCGGATGCGCGCGGCAAGTTCCTCGTCCAGCCGGCGCAGCCCGAGCCAGCCGGCCTGTCGGCCGATGGGCACCTCCAGCTCGAGCACGGCCCAGTCGACGACGGCATTGTCTGTCGCCGCGCCGGCGCGGTAGTCGAAGCGACGGTCTCGTTCATAGCCGCGGACCGGCGAATGGATGAGGTAGGTATCGCGCTGATAGCCGGCCACGAAATGAACCTCGCCAGGGCCACGCCAGCGTCCCTCGATGGGGTCGTAGAGGCAGTGCGCCGCCGTCAGGACGGCGGTTTCACTGATCAGGAAGCCGGTGCAATGGCCGCGCCCACCGACGTTGACCCGGCCGATGGCGCTCCACGGATACTCCATGGCGTTCACTTCGAAGCGCTCGCCCAACGCCGCCGCATGGCTGGTGGCGAGGATGGAACCCGCGAGCAGGATCACGACGGCACGTCGCGTCGCCCGGATGCACCGCGCGGTAAACCGGCGCCTGCCGTCCTTGGGCTTGTCGAAAGTCGTCATGGGTTTGGAACCGGAGACAAAAGCGACCGGCGAGAGACGGAGCACAGCGGGAAATCGAGCCTCAGTCGACCGCGACGCTGGCAATCAGCTTTTCGCCGGCGACCGAGCCCACGGCTTCGCGCAGCGCCGCCACCACCGCCGGGTCGTAGCGGTCCGTGTTCTGCTCAAGAATATCGAGCGCCTCGCCCGCAGCGATGCCGGCGCGATAGGAGCGTGGCTCCACCCGGGCACAGAACACGTCGCAGGCGCCAAGAATCCGCGCGGTAAGGCGGATCTGATCGCCGGACAGGCCGGCGGGATAGCCCTTGCCATCGAGACGTTCGTGCATCTGATACACGGTTTCGAGCACGGGCAATCCAAAGTCGATCTCGCGCAGGATGGCGGCGGCATGGTCCAGGTGCTCCTGCATCTCCGCAATCTCGCCTTCGCTCAGGCGGCCGGGCTTGTTGAGGATCTCCCGGGAGATCGCCAGCTTGCCGATCTGCGATAGGTTGGCGGCGATCTCGACCGTGGCGATATCCTCGGCGCTGGCGTCAAGGCGCTGCGCGACGGCGGTGGCGAATCCGGCCACCCGGCGCGAATGGCCGCCAAGATAGGGATCGCGCAACTCGATGGCCCGCACCAAGGCGGTGACCATCTGCTGAATGGCCTTCTCCTTCATGCGTTGCTGTTCGACCAGTTCGGTCACATCGCGGGTCACCGAGACGATGCCTGACGTTTTCCCGTGATCACCCTGATAGGGAACCTTGGAGATCTGGAAGTAGTGCAGCTTCTTGCCCAGATAGATCTCTTCATTGACGGTCACGGCGGCGCCCGAGGCCACCGCTCTTTGGTCAGAGAGCCGCAGGCGCTGGGCGGTGCCCGCGCCGAAAATCGCGCTATCGTCGAGGCCGATAATCTTGTCCACATCCCGGCCAAGGGCCCGGGCGAACGCCGGATTGACGTACTGATAGGTGCCGTCCAGGGCTTTCAATCCGATGTAGTCGGCCATCGTATTGTTGATGCTGTTCAGCAGCTGCTTTTGGGCCTCGATACGTGCCGCCAGGCGGCGGAACTGATCGGCCAGGGCCGAGCTGTGCTCGTTGGACAAGCGCCACCAGAAGGCGCCAAAGGCGGCGACAACGGCGAGGACGACGAGAACCGAAACCGCTATAGCCGCCGCCACGAAGCCGGCCAGGGTCTCGTCTACGGCGGCCGCCTCGATTTCTTGCACGATCCACCAAGCCGGTCCGCTGGCGGCGACGCCGACCGAGTAGACCTGCTGGCCGCCGTCGATGGAGGTGCGGCGGCCAAAGGGAATCGAATGATCCGGCCCATCCAGCTCGAGTCCCGCGATAGGGCGCAGCGGCGGCACCTCGCCCGGCGTTACGGCGACAAAGTCGCCGTCGTCAAGCTGCACCAGCCGTGGGCGTTCGCCCGGCTGGGAGAGGGGCGGCGGCGTCAATATCTGACCGAGCGCGGCAGAGACCGGCGCGGTGAGCAACAGGACCCCGACAGGGCGCTCCGCCGCAACCTCGCTCTGGGCCCGAAAGATCGGCGCGTGGACGTCCAGAACCAATCCCGTCGCCGCGGCGCGGGCGGGCCCATAACGCAACACCCCGGTCTCGAACACCTCGGCGGCGATGGCCTGCTGCGCCGGTGAGATGGGGTCGGCACCGGCGCTGGTAACATAGGCGATACCGTTGCGGCCGACGACGTATGCTGCCAGGAAATCGGCGCTTTTCGTAAAGTCGGTCAAGACCTGCTGCATGAACGGAAGTTGCGCCGCCAGGGGCACGCCCATGCCCGAGGGCACCGCGGCGTCCGGTGGCACGGGCTGATCGCGGGTCGCCAGGTCCGAAATATCGCCGCCGGACAGATCCATCTCGGTGGCGAACAGACGGAACAGCTCGCTGCCGACAACCCGGTCCGCCGGCCGCGTCATGCCATCGAGCCAGGCGGCGATGACATCCCCGCGGCCGTCCGCCAGGATCTGCAGGCGGCGCTCGAACTCGCCCACCACCTCGGTACGCTTGACCTGTATGGCGATGAACGGCACGACGATGGCGATGACAACCACGATCGTGATCACCAACGCGCCGCGAGTCAGCGTGCGCGAAGCCGCCGGCCGGAAATCCTTGGGGTCGATATCAGCGGATATGAGATCGGGAGCCGCCGCTTCGCCGGAGCTGGCCATGGCCGGGGGGTACTCTGGTGTCAGTTACGTGCGGCCAAACCCTGGTACGGCTGCGTGCTTGGCTTCTTGAAGCCGCCGATATGGGCCCACCGCGTGGTTTCATTCATGGAGTACTGCGGTACATAGTGCTTATACATCGAATGAGATAGAATGAGATTCGATAGGCTATCAAGTATTAATATGTCGTCGTCGTCGTAAATCGCCAGGACCGCGTGGCCGATACCCCGGATTTCGTCCATCAGGATGACGATACGCATCTCCTCTTTATTGAAGCCTAATTTCCGCAGCGCGAAGTACTTAGCGATCGAATAGTCTTCGCAGTCTCCGGAACGGGTCATGAATTCCCGCGGTGTGGCCCAGTACTCGCTTAGACCATAGACTTCGGTATCCAGTTTGTATGGCCAGCGGTTGAAGAAGTCGTTGACCGCCGCCAGCTTGTCGCGCCGGCCAAGGCTCGTCGCCGATGTGATGATCCTGCGCCAGTTCTTGAGGACCGGGGAGCCGCACTCGACAGGGCTTGCGACACACCGATCGAAGGCCGGCTCCTCGGCCTGCATGGCGGCCAGTACCCGGGTCCATTGTGGCAGGCCCGCGAGCGAGTCGGATCCTACCTCGACCGAGCCGAACACAGCGGTCCCTTCGGTGTCGGTCAGACGGGCACTCTGGCCAGCGCGCAGGACGTCGGCGAGCGTCTTTTCCCCGGCCGCGTTGCTGCGCGCGGCCCCGGTCAGGGTGACTGCCAAAAAAGCTGCAGAGGCGGCTAGAAAGCCTCGCCGGGTCAATGCGGTACGCTCCCTGGACAACGCTGCCGGCCCGGCGTGAAGTTGGGCCCGCGACCCTCTTAGGATCGCCGGTCCGCCTTAATGGAGTGTTTATACTAGTGGTTTACGGAAGCTCTGAAAATCGTTGCAAAACAGTATCTTAATGGGTTAACCATGGTTAACTTCTATGGCTTTTTTGGGGTCCGCCCCGCTTGGGGCCGCCCCTCACCGCTCGCGCAGGGCCCGCTGTTTTGCCTTCAGGATGGGCTTCAGGAGATAGTCGAGGACCGTCTTCTTGCCGGTCAGAATCTCGACCGTGGCGGTCATGCCGGGGATGATGGGCAGCTCGTTGCCCTGATGGCTCAGGGTATTGCGCTCGGTCCGCAGGTAGACGCGGTAAAAGCTCTCGCCCTCTTCGTCGCGGATGGTATCGGCGCTGATCTGTTCCAGTTTGCTTTTCAGCCCGCCATAGATCGAGAAGTCATACGCCGCCACCTTGATCATGGATTCCTGCCCGGGGCGCAGGAAGGCGATGTCTTTCGGACGAATCCGGGCTTCCACCAGCAGGCTGTCGTCGAGCGGCACGATCTCGACGATATCCTGTCCGGGGCGGATCACGCCGCCGACGGTGTTGACCTTGACCTCCTTCACGGTGCCGCGGACCGGCGAGCGCACCTCGGTGCGGGTGACGCGGTCCTCGCCGGCAAACAGTGTCTCGCGCACCGACTTGAACTCGGCGCGGACCTTGTTGAGCTCGTTCGACGCCTCCGCCTTGGCGGCCAGGCGCACCTGCAAAATGCGCTGGGTGGCCTCTTCCGCGGCGGTGGTCAGCCGGGGAATGCTCAGCCGGATGGTGCTGATCTCGCCTTGCAGATCGGCGACCTGGCGTTCGATGCGCAGCAAGTCGATGCGCGGGACCACGCCGTTGCGCACCAACGGCTCGGTGATCGCCAATTCCTCGCGGGCCAACTGCAGGCTGCGTTCCAGCTGCTTGCGGCGGCTGGCCATCTCGCCGACCTCTTGCTTGCGCTGCGAGGCTTGCGCCTCGAGCACCGAGATTTGAGCCTTTAGCTGCTGACGGCGGGCCTCGAACAAGGCCTTCTGGTCGGCGGCGGCGCCCGGCGCTTCCTTCAGGATCTCGTCGGAATACACCAGATCGTCGCCTTCCTGCTCGGCCTCCAGGCGCTGAACGGTGGCCTGCAACGTATAGTATTGGGTCTGCAGGTCGCGAAAGTTCGCCTGCGCCGCCGTGTTGTCGATGCGCAGCAAGATGCTGCCGCTCTCGACGATATCGCCCTCATGCACCAGGATCTCGGACAGAATACCGCCTTCCAGATTCTGGATGATCTGGGTCTTGCTGGAGGGGACGATGCGACCCTCGCCCCGGGTCACCTCATCGAGCACGGCGAAGTTCGCCCAGACCACGAAGGTGACGAAGAACAACAGGGTCATCAAAGTCAGAATATAGGCGAAGCCATGCCCGCGCCGCCGGGCGGCGGCATGCACGTCCGGCATGAAATGAAGGTCTTCGTTGCGGCTAGCCATGGGCTGTTATCCTGGCGCTCAGGTCTTGGCGGCGCGGATCTGGCCCTGCTTCAGGGCGTTGAGCACGTCGTCCTTGGGTCCGTCCGCGACGACCCTGCCGCCGTCGATGACCACCAGGCGATCGACCAGACTGAGCAACGAGCTGCGGTGGGTAACAAGAAGCAGCGTCTTGCCCGGCAGGATCTGCTCCAAGCGGCGCTTGAACAACGCCTCTGTCGAGTTGTCCATGTTGCTGGTCGGCTCGTCCAGCAGGATGATCGGCGGGTCGAGCAGCATGGCGCGGGCGATAACGATCGCCTGGCGCTGGCCGCCGGATAGGCCCATGCCCCGTTCGCCCACCTGCAGGTCGAAGCCGTGCGGATGGGTGCGCAAGAAATCGCTCACGCCGGCAACATGGGCCGCGCGCAAAACCGTCGCATCGTCCACGTGCGGCGCGCCGAAAGCGATGTTGTCGCGCACCGTCCCGAAGAACAGATAGTTGTCCTGCGACACGTAGCCGACATTGCGCCGCAAATCCGCTGGATCGATCTGACGAATATCGGTGCCGTCCATGAGCACGGCGCCCTCCGCCGGCTCGTAAAGGCCGATCAGCAAGCGCGCGATGGTACTTTTGCCTGAGCCGATCCGGCCGAGGATGCCGACCTTTTCGCCCGGCTTGATCTTGAAGGAGATGCCGTCGAGCGCTGGATTTTCCTGTCCCGGATACTTGAATGAAACCTTCTGGACATTGATCTGGCCGCTGAGCCGCGGACGATGCAGGAAGCTCTTGTCCAGCGGCCGCTCGACCGGGGCCTTCATGATCGTATCCAGAGATTGCAAGGCCACCCGCGATTGCTGCAGGCGCGTCAGCATGGCGGCGATCGATCCCAGCGGGGCCAGAGCGCGACCGGTCAGAATGGTCGCCGCCACCAGGGCGCCCATGGTGATCTCCCCGGCGGCGATCAGATGCACGCCATACACCACCACGGCGACGGTGACCAACTGGATCGACACCTGCGCGAATGTCGTCGCCAGGCCGGACAAGAAGCGCGCCTTGCCGGACGACTCGGCGGTCAGGCCGACGAAACGCTCCCAGGCGCGTTGCACCCGGCCCTCGGCCGCCGTGGCCTTGATGGTTTCCAGCCCATCGATGGTCTCGACCAGCAGGGCGTGCTTCTGGGTCGCCTCGCGATAGGTTTTTTCGACCACGCGGCGCAGCGGAAACTGCAACAGCGCGCCGACGAGAATGACGGCGGGCACTGCGGCCAGCGGGATGAAGGCGACAGGGCCGGCGACCAGCCAGATGACCGCCAGGAAAAGCAGGATGAACGGCAAATCGACCAGGGCGACCACGGTGCCGGAGGTGAAGAACTCGCGCAGCGATTCGAACTCGCGCAGGTTGTTGGCCATGGCGCCGGTGGACGGCCCCTTGCTCGCCAGTTTCATGGACATGAGCTGTTCGAGAAGGCGGCTGGCGATGATCACGTCCGCGTTCTTGCCTGCCACGTCGACGAAGTAGGTGCGGATGTTGCGCATGACGAATTCGAAGACGAAGACGATGGTTACCCCGAGCGCCAGCACCCAGAGAGTCTCCACCGCGTTGTTCGGCACCACGCGGTCATAGACGTTCATGATGAACAGCGGGCTGGCCAGGGCGAAGCTGTTGATCAGGATCGAGGCGAGCAGGACGTGGCTGTAGATCGGCCAGAAGCCGGCCAGGGTGCCCCAGAACCACGACCGCGGCTGGCTGAGCCGGATCTCCGAGACGCGCTGGTCGAACTTGTACTCCGGCCGGGCGAATATGGCGTAGCCGGCGTATTGCGGCTCCAGCTCGACCAGATCCACGGCCTTTTTGGCGCTGCCCCCCTCCGGCAGAATGATCTCGGCCCGGCCGCCCTCCAGATAGCGCAGTAGCACGCAGGCGTTCCCGCCCTTGAGAAGAAGGATGCAGGGCAAGGTGACCGGCAGGATCTGACTCAGCTTGGACCGCCGGGTGATGCGGGCGTCCAGGCCGGCCCGCGCGGCAGCGCGCACCGCCATCTCCGGGCTGAAGCGGTGGTCTTGCGGCAGACCGGCCCGCAACGCCTCGGCGGAGATGGGGCGCTGCAGCAGGGTCGCCAGGGTCGTCAGGGTGGCCAGAAGCGGCTCGATGAAATCGACCGCCGACGGCGCGACCTGCCAGTCATGCGGACCCTCTATGATCTGGTCTTTGGAGAGCGGGGGACCGTCTGCCGGTGTGTGGGCGGCAGCGGGCTTGGCGCCGATCGCACTGACAGGGGCAGGTCCCGTTCCGCTGTCGGCCTTGTTGCCGGCGACAGCGGACGTTTCCCGGCCGGCCGTGGCAATTCGGCCACGGACCTGTGCAATACCCTGGGGTTCGTGAGGGGGAGCTCCCGTCAGCGCCGTCTTGGCGGTTGCGCGGGCCAAGCGATCCGCCGAGAGTCCACCGGTTTCGTCCTTATTGGCTGCCATGCAGGCGCGTTGCCTTCTTGTAATGTCGTTTGGTTCGATCCACGGCACCCACCCCTGGCCATGCCGGCACCTTGTGTGTCACCGGGCGGTTCGCCATGCCTTCGTGCCGCGGCAACCTATCGCCGAACGCACTGCCGCGCCGATGGGTTCCGTCTAGGCTTAGCCTAAGAAATTTCGGAAAAGGTTAATGTATTTCGCGCTCCGGTGGCTAGACCTAGTATGGGACCGGATGGCCTATTAAGGGCTAAAACCGCCCCAATGTTACACAATTGCCGTCTTTGCCGGGTCCTGGTATGATTAACGGTTAATTAACGGGCCAAGTGAAGGATGGGCTCAACGCGTTGACTTTTTGGCGAAACCCGGCGTAATACATGCTCCATTTGTGGCATGTCTGGTCAGGTATTGGCCATAAGCGGGCCCACAAGCTGGATGTGCAAGGGTAAACGGGGGAACACTATGCGTTGGTCGCACAGAAGACTGACCTATCACTTTAGAGCGGCGCTTCTGGGAACTGCGTTGGTCATTCCCGGCGCGTTCGCTGCCCAGGCGATGAGCCTGAAAGAGGCGATTCAGCTCGCCATATCCACCAATCCGGATATCGGCATCGTCGCGAGCAATCGCGAGGCTGTGGACGAGGAGCTGAGACAGGCGCGGGGCCTGTATCTGCCGCAGATCGACCTGGCCGCAGGAATCGGCAAGGAGCGCACCAATGATCGGACGACACGGGCGCGGGCTGGCGGCTCCACGGATGGGTTGACCCTGACCCGGCAGGAAGCATCGTTGACGCTGCAGCAGCGAATCTTCGACGGTTACGAGACGGACAGCACGGTGCGGCGCGAAAAGGCTCGAGTCGAGTCGGCGGCCAGGCGCGTTGCCGAGAACAGCGAGTTCCTGGCACTGGACGCGATCGGGGCCTACGTCGAGGTGCTGCGCCAGCGGGAGTTGGTGCGGTTGGCCGAGGAGAACCTGCGGGTTCATTCCGGCATCCTCGGCTCGCTGAGACAGCGCTTGGAGGGTGGCGGCGGCAGCCGCGCCGATGTGGCCCAGACCGAGGCGCGCAATTCGCGTGCCCGGGCCACGATTACGCAAACGCTCAATGATTTGCGGGATGCCGAGGCCGCCTTTACCCGTATCGTCGGCCAGTTCCCCGACGCGTTGGAATCGCCGGAGTTTCCCACGGGCGTGTTGCCGGGGGATCTGGATGCGGCGGTCGGGCTGGCAGGCACCAACAACCCGACCACCCGAATCTTCGAGGCGGACGTGCGCTCCGCCGATGCCGAGGTTTCGGTCGCCGAGGTACCGTTCTATCCGGCCGTCTCGCTGGAGGCGCAGTCGGAGTACAACGACGGGCGCGACGGTATCAACAGTTACGAGTTCAACAATCAGGTGATGCTGCGCGTCCGCTGGAATCTGTTCCGCGGCGGCATCGACCGGGCGGCGCGGCAAGAGGCCCTGGCGCGTTTGTCGGAGAGCAAGAACCGCCGCCTGCGGTCGTACCTCGAGGCGCAGCAGGAAATGCGTCAGTCCTGGTTCGCCCTCGAAGCCAGTCGGCAGCGAGTCGAGGATCTGTCGGATTCGGTCAGGTTCAATATGGAAACCCGGGACGCCTATCGGCAACAGTTCGAGGTGGCGCAGCGGACCCTGCTCGACGTCCTCGATGCCGAGAACGAGCTTTTTGTCTCAAGCGGCCAACTCGTGACAGCCCAGACCAACGAGATCTTGGCGTCCTACCGCATTCTGGCGGTTTCGGGGGCGCTGCTGACCACCCTGGGCGTGCCAGCGCCGGAGCAGGCCGTCGTCGAAGACAAGACATGGCTGCAAGGCATCGGCGTTGCTGATTAGCGGCTGGGATTAACAATCGGTCGGGCGGTTCAGCCGCCGCAACCTTCCGTGCTATAGCGGCGCCGGCTGACCAGCCGGCGCCGCTATTATTTTGCCTCGGATAGCAATTAAGTTGTTGTAATATGAAAACAAATCATTCGAACGGCCGATGGCGGAAGTGATTGAGTTTGATGCCGGCACGGGATATAGTCATTTGCCTAGAATGCTATGATTCCGGACGGTTGCGGTCGATCTCATATGGTTAACGCAGAGACATCCAAGGGGACCGCGGGGGCGACAGAGTCCCTTGCCGATCTGATCGATGCGGTGCCCGAGGTTCTGGTCATGGCGCCGAGCGACGGTGTGGCGTCGCCGGCGCTCGAGACATTGTCCTTGGCCCTCGGCGACCTGCTGCCTGACGCAGCGGGCGAGGTGGTGCTCATGGGGGGTGACGAAGTTCCGCTGAGCATCCATGCCGCCGAGGCGGTGACCGCCGAAGGCATCGCCGATGCGCATATCACCGCGGGTGGGCTGGATGTAACCGGATTGCACTTTTACAGCTTCGAGAGCGGGATTACGCTCTACAGCCTCACGGATCTGGTGATCGACAACGCCGCCGGTTCTGTCTGACGCCCGCGTTCCTATCACCCTCGCATTCACGGCTTTAGCCGGTCGCGCTCGGCGGTGCCGTGCGAATACCCGACGCCAGCCACAGCACGGCGTAGAAGATCGCCGTCTCGGGTTCGCGCAGGGCCAGCAGGCGGGCGCCGGCGGCGACCACGCGCCCTGGCTCCACATGCAACACGTTGATGTCGGCGCGGGCCAGCGCGCCACTTAGTAAGCCGTCCCAGATTTCATTCAGCGGTCGCCGGGTCCTGACCTGTATGACCGATGTGAGCTCGGCACCGCCCAGGGGCTTGTGTCCCGGCCCGAGCCACTGCGCCAAGCTCTCGTTGTAGGCAATGATGGTGCGCTGGCGGGATAGCACCAGCCCAGGGCTGGTGCATTCGGTGACCAGATCCACCAGGCTGCCGTGGCTGGGCCGCAGGCTGGCGCGGGCCAGCGATTGCCCGGCATCGAGCATGCAGACGACCCGCAGATGGGAGGCGAAATTGGCCCCGCGATAGGTGGTCGCGTGCTCCGCGACAAAGCGGCCAAGGCGCATGCCTTGGCGCTCCGCCAGCGCGTCCAAGGCCTGCCAGAACACCGGTTCCAGGCGGATCGAAAAGCGCCGGCCGCGGTGCTGCACGATGCGGGGCTTGGGGGTCTGATCGCCGATCGCAGCGGCAGGGGTCTGCGCCATCGTCATCCATCAGGGACGAAAAAAAACGGGCACTCGCGCCCGTAAAGCTCATACAATATTATATAGATTTACGCAAGGGCCGCGGCAACGGTGGGGCCCCAGACCAGATTCAGGGCAGTGAGACCTCGTCGAGGCCGGCAACGATTTCGCCTAGATCCGAGAGCTTGCTGCGCAACTCGTAGCGCCGCGATAGTTTCTGCTGGGCCTGGGGCGGCAGGTCGGTGAGCACGATGATCCGCTTGTCGATCAGGACGGCGATGAGGTCCTCGAGCACCCGAATCATATCAAGATCGGATGCCGCCAGGGCGTTGTGCAAGCCGTCGCTGGCGCGGGCGCGGACGAGAAAGGCCAACAGCGTCGGATCGCCGGGCTGTAGCTCTTCCGTGGCTTCTGCCGACTCGTGGGCGAGAAGCTTGATGATTTGGCCGGACTCGTCGCGGACGACGTAGGGCATTTCCGATCTCCTGCGAGATCGGCAACCGTACGGTCGGACTGGTTAAGGGAAGGTGACCCCTCAACGTGCAGAGGCGGCGGACAGGCGGCGGACAGGCGGCGGGCCGCCGGATTTGGCGCGCCCGCGACGCCCGATCGCCCGTAGCTTACATGGCTTCCTGCTCGAGGTACGCGATCAGGTCCTCGATGTCGTCCTCCTTCTTGAGGCCGGCGAAGACCATCTTGGTCCCGGGCACCATCTCCTTCGGATTCTTGAGATAGGTCTCGAGAGTGTCTTTTTCCCAGGTAATGCCGGACTCCTTCATGGCGTCGGAGTATTTGAACCCCTCGGCCGTCCCGGCAGCCCGTCCAAAGAGCCCGTGCAGGCTAGGCCCGACCCGGTTCTTACCAGCCTCCAGGGTGTGGCAGGCCTTACACTTGTTGAAGACCTTCTTGCCCTTATCCGCGTCGCCGTCGGCGTGGGCTACCCCGGCGCCAAGTGCAACTGTTAGCCCCAGGGCGACTAGGGCGGGCACAACTCTCCGCTTCATGGATTGGTTCCTCCTCGGGTGATGGCAGAGACAGATATTTACTGGACTTGTCCGGCACTTTCCAGCCCTGGTCTTTCATTTTCTGTTACCGCCCGCTGCTATAGTGCCAAGGCTATGGGATACAACTGGAAAACGGTGGCTTCCTGGGCCGTCGGCCTGACCCTCGGCGTGTCGGTCGCCGCCCTGCCGGGCACCGCGGCCGTCGCCGAGGAGATTGTCGGCAAGCCGCGGGTTGTCGATGGCGATACCCTTGATTTCTCCGGCCGTGTGGTCCGGCTGTTCGGTATCGATGCCTTGGAGATCGACCAGGCCTGCGGCGCCGATGGGCGCTATTGGGCCTGTGGCAAGGAGGCCCATTGGGCGGCCCTGAACCGGGCCAGTCCGCACTGGGTGACCTGCGTCGTTCGCGCTCGATTGGACGACGGATCCATGGCGGCGGTTTGCTACCTTGCCGGGGCTGGGCAGGTCGATCTGAACGCTTGGCTGGTGGGTCAGGGCTGGGCGTTCGCCGACCGGGACGCGACCGACGATTACGTCGCCGCCGAGGATGCCGCCCGCCGCGCCGGCCGCGGCCTGTGGCGCGGCACGTTCGTGACGCCCTGGGACTGGCGGGCCGGACGCCGGCTATCGCCCTGAGCGCGGCCGCACCAGGGCG
This sequence comes from Kiloniellaceae bacterium, assembly GCA_021776215.1. Taxonomy (GTDB): domain Bacteria; phylum Pseudomonadota; class Alphaproteobacteria; order Kiloniellales; family J153; genus JAJFGI01. Next base: position 24,367 of record JAJFGI010000028.1, read on the forward strand.
CTGAAACGCGCATTTCGGCCAGGATTCTGCGGCCTGCTTCCTGAAACCGCTCGCCGGCGTCGTAGGCGTCCACCAGAATGGGCCAGTTCCACTCGACGATATCCAGACACTCGACAAAGGGCGCTTGGCTGCGGTTGGCCACATAGGCGGCGACGCCGCGGCGGTAACGCCCGATGCGAAAGAACGGTTTGCTCTCGGCTCGGAGTGTGCTCATCACTCTCCCACTGATCCGTCGCAAGGCGCGCGCCCGGGTTCAAAGAGGGCGAGGTACCCGCGATCCCCGGATTCACCAACCATGCCAGGGATTCGCGGGCCGACCAGGGCCTGTGGAGGAAAATTCACGAACTGCGACGAAAACTCAGGGAGGATTCGGCTAAGAAAAACAAGAATCTTGCGCTCGTTGCCGGGATCGTGGGGATGAACCCGGCATCGGCATGGAAGTCGCCAAGTGGATTTCCGACGACGTTCAGGCCGGCATTGTCGGCGCCGACACCTGGGACACCGAGGCGGTGCCGGGCGAGGATGCGAACTGCGTCTTTTGCGCCGTGCCCACGCATCTGATCATGCGCAACAGGATCGTCAATCAGGAGAACATGAACCTCGACGGCCTGGTCCAGGACGGCGTTTACACGTTCACCTACATGTATACGCCGACGATCGGCATCGACTAGACGAGATCGGGCAAAGCCGCGGCGGAGTCTGGTTAACGAATTGTTAAGTTTCGTAAACGGCTGGCCGGCCCGCGGCGACCCGATAGGTGCCGCGGGCCGGCCGATTTTGTTCGAAAAATCGGCAGTCTGGTCATCCTTGTGACTGGATATGCCGGTTTTTGTCACAGAATTCTCACCCTACGGCCGATGCTGATCTGGCATGACTATAGGCGAGAAAGGACTTTGGGTGCAGGACCATGATTGGTGAAGCTCTGGAAATAACCATCATCGTTTCGATGATCGTGCTCGTCGTCTACCCGAGCAGTCTGATGTTCCTTGAGGCGCTGGAAGACCGCCGCGCGCGGCGGGTCCGTGTAACGATCCCGCGCAGAAGGCGATAAGCCATGCGCCCCGGTTCGAGAGCCATGTTCGATCAAATTGTTAACGCTGGACTAGCGATCCTGTTTGCGATGCTCCTGCTGTGGGTCCTGTTGGCACAGACCTCCGGATTTACGCTGTACGAGCATCTTTGAGACAGGTGGCGTAGCGGTTGCACTCGCGGCGACCGTTGGAGAAAACCCGGCCTCGCGCGAGGCCGCCGTTACGCCACTTGACGTTCCCCACCTCGGCATGACTACGCCCCGCTTCGGCGGGGCGCTTTTTTTGGAACGGTTGGACAGCGGGGCGCCATACACCCCCGTTGCAATCCTCGGCAAATGTTCTGACGCATCCTGGCGGCCAATGGCCTAGACTGTTCGCCCACGGTGGATCGCCACAGGGGACAGGGAAATCGCCGCCATGGCCAAGCGCAAGAAACTCGACCTAAACGCGATGAAAGCGCGTCTCGAACTGGAACGTGCCAACCTGCTTGAAGTCAGTGACAGCGCGGCAGAGGAGCGCCGGCCGGTCGAGCTGGATCAGCAAAGCGTGGGACGCCTGTCGCGCATGGACGCGATGCAGGTCCAAGCCATGGCGCAGGCGGTGGAAGCCCGCCGCCGTGCCCGCGTGCACCGCATCGACGCCGCCTTGAAGCGCCTCGAGTCCGACGACTACGGCTACTGCGTGTCCTGCGATGAGGACATTCCGGCCAAGCGGCTGGAGATCGATCCGGCGACCGACCGCTGCGTCGATTGCGCCGGATGAGGAGGCCCGCTAATTAGCCGGCGCCACGGATTTGCCGTTGTTGCGTACCATCTGGCCATCGTAGTCGTAGACGAAGGTCGCGCTCTCAAAGAAGCTGAAGGGGATTTGCAGCCCGATTTCCCGCGCCTTGCGGAAATTGATGGCGATGTCCGGCGGCGAGACGACGCCGACCTTCAGCTCGCCGACCTTGGCGCGCCCCGAAAGCACATCGGCGCCATAAATCGCGGCGAGATGCGCGTTGCTCTGGAAGCTGATGCCGACCGACAGCACGGCGGTATCATCGCCGGCCTTGACAACTTCCGGGACCGCGCTGAGAACCGGCACCCGGTCGGAATTGCCGTTGATGGTGGCGATCTCGTTGAATACGGACGTGCTGCCGGTAATCCACAGGACGCTGTTGTTGAGTTCCGGATCGTTCTTGCGCATGGCGGCAATGGCCTTGGGAACGAGCTGGGCCAGCTCTTCGCGCGCGCGTGCGGGGTCCTGTATCGCCATGGGCAGAACTCGGATGCCGCGCTGGCGGGCGTATTCGGAAATCGGTTCGGCCTGGGTCTGCACGGCGCTGACGTTCTTGCTATCGACCAGTACGCCGATGTTCTTCAGTTCCGGCTTGAGATCGAGGACGTAAGCCATCTGTGCGTCGATCGGCATGTTGAGCGACGTGAAGGCGAAGTTGGTTCCGCTGGCGCTATCGTAGCTGCGCACTTGTCCGAGCTGCACCGGGTCCTTCGAACAGACTGACACGACCGGGATTTCACCCCCGCGATAGTTCTCGTAAAGCCACGCGGTCGACTCGGACCCCATGGAGAAAATCAGTTCGTAGTCGCCGGTTTGGGCAAGCTTCAACGCTGCCTGGCCGAGCGCGTCGTCCTTGTTGAAATTGACCACCGTGAACTCGGCATTCACGTTCTTTTCGGCGAACACCTCGAGAATTCTGGTGATGGCGATGTCGTAGGCGGACGACGGCCGTGGATAGAGGACGAGAACGCGGCGCGGCGGCTGGTCGGCGGTGGCGTCCTTTCTGCGAATAGAAACCTGAAGGTCGTCTTCACCCTCTAGGATCTGCCACGCCTCGGTGACCTCCTCGCCGAATTTGAACCAAGCCCCAAAGGCAGGGCTCGCCTCGGCCCATGCGCCGCGGGCCATGCCCCCTATGGTCAGCGCGAATACCGCCAGCCAAAGCAGTCTAGTGGGATGAAACCTGAGGGTTCCGATCATGACCGATCTCCTGTCTGGTTGGATTGATCTGCGTCGGTGTGCACCAGAGAATGAAGAGAATCCCGAGGAGCACGATGAGCACGCCGGTCCAACTCACCACGGCGACACTCTGGCCGGCAAAAATGAACATCTGGCCGACCAGAATCGGCCCCGCAACGTGGCCGACGCGCTCCAAGAACCGGTATGTCGCGGCGACCGAATTGGCGCCGATCATCACCGCCAGCTTCGATTCCGTGACTCGGGTGACGACGGGCGCATTCACGAATCCGTGGGCAACGCCGACCAATATGACCCCGACGATGGTCGTCAGGTTGATCAAGATCTCGCCATTCGGCCACCGGCCGATCGGCGCCCAGCCGCTCACGCCGATCAGCAATAGCCCGAGGCCGCTGATCACCGAGCCCCAGAAAAGAATGTTGTCTGTCCGCCCGATCCGGTCGACCAGGCGCGAGACGTAAGTGCTCGCGACGAGGACGCCGGCAGCGTAGAGCATGATGATCTGGCCGATGTCCTCCTGAGCGTATTCCTGCTGTGCCAACAGCAACGGCAGGGCGAAGATGACGATTCCGGTCATCACCGCCTTGGTCGGAATTCCAATCAAGAACATCGTTCTCAGGAACTCAAGGTTTTGCAGGACATATCTCAAGTCCCGGCCAATCCGGCGGAGGTTGGACCCCACGCCATACTCGAGCGCCGCTTCCCTCGACACGGCGGGAATGAAGAGGATCGTGTAAACCGTCATGGCGATGGCGATGGTGCCGGCCAGGGTGAAAACCCCGGTCGGGCCCATGTAGTTCACCAGCAGCGAGCCGATCGCCATGCCGGAGATCATGCCGCCCTGGAAGCCTATGACGATGAGCCCGGCGCCCTGGGTCCTCTTGCCGGGCGAGGCCTTGGCAAGGATGTAGCACTGAACGCCGATGAACAGCATTGCTTGACCGACACCGGCCGCGGCGCGCGCCAGGACTACCAAAGAGAAACCCTGTATGAACGCCAGCGAGAGAAGGGCGATGGCGGCGATCATCATGCCGACGTACATCAGGTTTCGCGGTCCGACCTGCCGCGCGAAATGCCCGGCGGGGACCAACGTCAGGGCGAAGCAGAGGTAGTAGACGATGAAGGGGGCCGAGGCGAAACCCGCGGACATCCCCGAATCAGTGGCGAGCTGCTGCATGAGCTGCGGCAGGAACGAATAGGTCAGGTGCTCGACGAACACCGCGACAAAGAACACCGATTTGGCCAGGCTGAGCTCGAAATCCGTCAGCTCGGCCTCCGGCGCCGCCGCGCCGCATACCGCACCGGGAGATCGCGCCCATTGCAGGGATCTCGCCAGTTGCAGGAACAGGCCGGCGAGAAACGCAGCGGCGACGAAGAGCGCCGCGAAGTTCTTCACGCTGCGGGCGACCTGATTGTAGACGATCTGCGCAGGGAGGGCCACGGCGACGTGGATCTCGTTGGCGTTCGGCTCGGGCCGGGTCAGGTTGATGACGTATTCGTATGTGTGCCGGTCGGTCACCCAAGGCTTGCCCACGGCGTCCGGGTCCGTGTGGATCAGCACCTTGCCGTTGACGGTCAGTCCGGCGGCGCTGATGTTCGGATTGAGCCGCCGGTATTCCCCAAGAATTTGGTCGAGGCCTTCGAATTCATCGATGTTGATGTTGAAATCGACGATGTCGCGAAGCCGCTGCCCAAGGGAGTCCGCCAACGACTTGGTCTTGACCTGCGCCCCTTCCGAATAGACCACCACCAACGTGCCGACCACCGCGCCGGACATGGCGAGGAAGGTCAGGGCATAGACGATCTGCAGCCAGGGCAACCGCCGTCCGGCCAGACGGGGGCCGACAACGGATGCGAACCAGGCAAAGGCGACCGACAAGATGCCGGCGATGATCAGCAGAGTCTCGAAACTCTCCTCCAGGCGCTTGGTGACATTTGCCTGCGGCATGGTGACGGCCAGACTGCCGACCATTTCGAACTTGTTGCGCAGCGGCAGAACCACTTGGACGTACCGGTCGTTCTGCCGCAAGTCGATCTCGCCGCCGTCCTGCCCGGCGCCGACGGCCGCCTCGACCAGCAGCGGCATCATCGCGTCGCCGGCGGTAAAGACTCGACGTCCACCCTGGTCGAAAACCGTCATCGCCGAAATCGACGAATCGGACGTCAGAATCGTATCGGCGCGAGTCGTGAACCCGACATACTGTTTTAGCGGCAGGCCGGCTCGCAGATAACTGGCCATGGCGGTCTGGAGGATTTTGCCCTGGGCGTACAGTTTCTCGACCTGAAACTGATGGTAGGTCCGTTGCGCCTCGCCGAAACCGACATAGATGACCAGCAGCAACGACAGGCCCGATACCAAGAGCATCGATAAGGCGTCGCTCAAGCGTCGCTTGATCATGGCCGCGGCCTTCCTGCCGCTATGCGGGTGCGCATTTGGCTGTCCTTGGACCGGTCGGCTAGTCGAGCAAGTCGGTCAGATGGGTGACGGTGCCACGCCGTTGGCTGAACAAGAGGTCCAGACGATCCGCCAACAACGACAAAATCAGGTCGTCGTATGACATGCCCTGGCTGGCCAGGCCGGCGCAGACCAGGCTGGTCACGTCGTTGGACGGCTTCTTGAGATCCGGCTTAGGGTTCGCCTCGAGAACGTGCAGCTTGCCCTGGCCATCCGCCCGAACGTCCAACCGAACGATTGATTCCAGATTCATTTCCAGGAATACGGCCCGCGCCAGCTCGTGCAATTGATCGAGGTCGGCCGCGTCGGCCTGCGTATTCAGGGCGCGAACCCGATTTTCGGTGATCGGCCGCACGTCCATGGACGTGAAGATTTTTTCATCCGGTTCCAGGCGACGCTCGATCGCGGCGAAGGCGAAGGGATCGCTGCGGCGCTGAAGGCGACCAGCCTTGCTCATGACGAGTCCGCTCACCGCGATGCAGAATTCGTGGCCCGGCAGGAAGGCTTCGATCAGCACGTGGTTCTCCGTCGCGTGGTATACATCGGCGACGACATCGGGGAGATCGGCCTCGTCCTCGACCAGGTGCACATGCAAGGAGGCGCGGCCCGAAACCGGCTTGACCACGAACGGGCCCCAGTGATCCTTGAAAGCGTGGATGAAGCGGCTGTTGACCTTCGGCCGAAAAGCGCCGCGGGCGAGATGCCAGGTCACAAAAGGGGCCGTGGGAATACCCAGATGCAGAAGCTCTCGTTTGAAGACGTGCTTGTTGTCCAGGGTGCCGGCGGTAAGGGGATCGTGCCCGACATAGGGGATGCCGAGCATCTCAAGCATCGCCGCGGCATGCGTCATCGGGTTGTAGCCTTGCACGCCGCCCGAGTTCAGCCACGCCAAGTGGGTGCCATGGCGCTGGAGGTTTTCACCCAGGCGCATGTCATCGGGAACGACGATGACGTGGCGAAAGCCGATACACTGCAAGGCATCGGCTATGTCTTGCGCCACCGCCTGATAGCTCTTCCATGACCTAGGATTCAGGGTGCGGTGGATGACCGCGCCGTCCGCACTCTTGTCGCCCCCATAAATGACCGCAATGTGCAGGCGACCCAGCAACTGGTCGATCTGCCTCTCCAGTTCATCGGCCCTTCCCGACCGGCGCGGTGGGCTGAGGGGGTGTTGGGCCGTGTCGGTGCCGTTGGCCTCACTTTCGAATTGCTGCAAAGCCATTTCTCGCAAGACCTCTATCTGTATCTATTCGTTAACGGAATGTGTCATGCCCACGATAAAAGTATGCGGTTAACAAGTGCCTAACTTTTCATGAGTAATTCTTTAACTATTAAGTTAAAGGGGTGTTGTAGAGTGTTTTTTTGCCCGACTTGTACTAATGCGCAATCCCTGGTTTTACTTGTGGAAATTTAACCACTTTTGCTTGCGCCGACGCTCTTCGTAACCCTGACTCCGAACCGGCGAGGCGGCGGATCAGGCCTTCTGCCGGCGGGTGGCGGGCGGCGCAGGTAACCGGATTTTAACGGAATTCGAGCAATTTTTCGGCCATGAGCGCAGAACGGGCGGTGGGCAGTATTGCCGGCATCCGTTCTGGCCGGACGGACCCGCCGGTGTCCCGGCGCCGTGTCGAAGTCCTCGAAGGCCAGAACGAGATGCTCAAGCTCATCGCGAGGGGAGCGACCTCCGAGCGAGCTCTAAACCACCTCGCGCTCGTCATCGAGGGGCTCTTCGACGGCACCATCTGTGTCATCAGCGTGCTCGACCCCGAGGGTAAGCACCTGCATCCCTCCATGGCGCCGAGTTTGCCGGACCCATGCCGGCTTCTCGCCGAGCGGATCGAGATCGGGCCCAATGCCCATCCTAGCGGGGCTGCCGTCTTCCGCCACGAGCCGATCATCGTCGAAGATGTCGCGTCCGATCCCATGTGGCCGGATTTCGCGGGCGTCATTTTGCCGCTCGGCCTGCATGCCTGCTGGTCCCAGCCGATCCTGGACCTGGATGGCAAGAGCCTGGGCGTCATCACGCTTTACTTCGATCGGCCGAAAGCTCCCGTGGCCGACGATTACCACATCGTCGACAGCATTTTTCCGCTTGCTCTGATCGCCATCGAGCACGACCGGCGCGCCCAGGCGTTGCGTTCGGCCGACGAGCGATTCATGTCGCTGGCCGCCAGTCTGCCCGGTGTGGTCTACCAGCGTTTGGTCACGCCCGATGGCGACATCCGCTATACCTTCATCAGCGACGGCGCCCGCGATCTGTTCGGCGTTTCCCCGGCGCAAATCATCGGCGATCCGCAGGCCCTGTTCGATTGCCACGCGCCGGAATACCGCGAGACGTTCCGCGAGAGGCTTCTCCAGGCGTCCCGGGACCTCACGATGTGGGACGTGGAAGCGCCGATCATCTCGCGCGACGGCCGGCGCAAATGGTCGCACGCCATCGCCCGGCCAACCCGTCAGCCGGACGGCTCCGTCATCTGGAACGGCATCATCCTGGACGCCACCCGGATCAAGATGGCGAATTTGGAGCTCGCCGCGGCCAACCGGGCGAAGTCCGAGTTTCTGGCCAACATGAGCCACGAGCTGCGGACGCCGCTCAACGCCATCATCGGCTTCTCGGAAGCGATTCTCAGTGAGATATTCGGCAAATTCGCCAATCCGAGATACCGGGAATACGTCAACGACATATTTACGAGCGGGACGCATCTTCTGCAGATCATCAACGATATCCTCGATCTGTCCAAGATCGAGGCCGGAAAGATGGACCTGAACGAGGAATTGATCGATCCACGTCAGACCATCGAAAATAGCCTCAACCTGATCAAGGAAAAGGCACACGCGAACGGCATCGCGCTCTCGCACGATATTGCGGCGGACGTCCCACAGCTTCACGTCGACAACCGAAAGTTCAAGCAGATCCTGATCAACCTGGTCTCGAACGCCGTGAAGTTTACGCTGGCCGGGGGACGGGTCGTCGTTCGTGCCAAGACCGCATCCGATGGATGGCTGGTCGTCGAGGTTGCCGATACCGGGCCCGGTATTGCGCCGGATCAACTGGAGCACGTCCTGGATCCCTTCGTGCAGGTCGACAGCGGTCTCGACCGCAAGTTCGAGGGAACCGGCCTCGGCCTTCCATTATCGCGGGCCATGGTCGAACAGCACGGCGGGACCCTCGACCTGCAGAGCGAAGTGGGCAAGGGAACCACGGTGACGCTCCGCTTCCCGCCCAACCGACTCAGCGGCATCGGCAAGGTAACAGCCGCGGAATCAAGAAACCGCCGATAAACCGCCGTGCCGACCAGCGGTGAAACCGCGGTGCCCCGCAGGCGAGAGAACGACGTGCTGACCGGCGGTCAAAAAGGTGCTGTCAGCTTAACGAAGGCGGGTCGCAGTTGAACGTTTGAACCGAGCGGCTCAAGCAGCAGCGGTCACAGCCCGCCGCCTGTTCATCGCTTCACCGCGCATCGTGACTTTCGAAACCGACTCTTCGACTGACAGCACCCGTTCGAGGCATCCGCTAGTAGTTGGCAAGCGACTTTAATTCAGCGTACCTGGCTACGGCCTCGGTGCGATTCTCTACATTGAGCGAGCGAAAGATCCGAGACGTGTGCATTTTCACGGTTCCCGGGGTCAGACCAAGTCTGCTCGCGATAGCCTTGTTCGATTTGCCGAGGGCCATCAGCTCAAGCACCTCCATTTGGCGCGGCGTCAGGCCCATGTGCCCGCTCTTTCCCCCCTTGGTGCCCGGCTCATTGAGCTCATCGGGCTCCTGGCCCCTTTTTCCCATTGAGCGTGTCAGGCGCAAGACGTCGGGCGGCACATAAACGCCCCCCGACAGCACGAGCTTGATGGCGCTGATCGTTATCTCCGGCGAGGAGGTCTTGGGAATGTAGCCCATGGCGCCCGCCTCGAGCGACTCTCGGATCGCCGCTATGTCATCCTTGACCGACACGACAATCACCGGAACGTCGGGCCAACCGTGGCAGATCTTGCGGATCCCAGCGGCGCCATTCATGCCTGGCATGAGAAGATCCGAAAGCAGCAGATCGACCGGCTCATCGCCGGCGAGGCAGGCCAAGGTCTCGGCAAAGTCGCTGGTCTCGGCGATGGTGGCGTTCTTGTCGAATATCTTGACCATCAGCGCCAGTCCACCGCGCACCAAAGCATGATCATCCGCAACAACGATGCGAAGCGGCCGTTCGTCGTGATCCATGGGCAAGAACTCTCTCAAGCGGAAGCGTCCGTCCGTCACTATCCGATGTAATGCAGATGAACCTTCTATCACGTGGCCGGCATTTCGCTCATGGCCGGTAGGCGAAAGGCCAACGGCAAGGGCCAATTGCGCCGATCAACTCAGACAATCAGTGGTAGCCGACCGGGCGGCGCATTTTCGCTGAGCGACTCGCTATGAGGGTGGCTCGCAGCGATCCCGGAGAGCAGTTGAAACTACAAAACGCCTTGCAAGGCAAACGGAATCTCTCCGACACCGATATTTAACCGAGGCGGGCCGCCGGCCAGCCTCAGAGCCGCAAACCCTGGCCTCTCTAGCGTGTGACGCTTCGGCCACGAAGAATGCCCAACTGGGCACAAAGAATCGATAGGTTCGAAAAATGGGCTACTGCCATATGGGATTATAGTTGACAAAAAATATCCAGATGGTGTTTGATGTTTTCAATAAAATGACCAAATGGCACTGGTCATCTGGGCAGATAGGGCGGTCAAACAAGCTGTAGTTCCTGTGCGCGCCGCGCGTTCGCGATCCTTCACGTCGCGAGCCATCGCTCCGATGCATGCCAAAGAGTCACCGGCGCGAAGCGTCCAAAACCCTGGACGCAAGCCATGGCGGGACAAGGAGGATCTACAATGAAAGTCAGTCGCAGAACACTGCTCAAGGGCGCGATTTCCGGCGCCACTGTAGCGGCGGTTGGTGCCCCACACTTTTTCATTCCAAACCCAGCATTCGCTGCACCTTGGATCGAGAAGGGAGGCAAGATCAAAGTCGGTGTTCTGTTCTCGCAGACGGGCAACCTGGCTGTCGTCGAGAACGACTCCACCCAGGTCGTGCTTTATGCGATCGATGAGATCAACGCCAATGGCGGCGTTGCCGGCATGCAAGTCGAGCCGGTTGTCGTCGATGCCAAGTCCGACATCAAAGTCTACTCGGAAAAGATCAGCCAGCTGATTCTCCGCGACCGCGTGATTAGCACCTTTGGCGGCTATACCTCTGCCAGCCGACGTGCTGTCGCGCCGATTGTGATGGCGCGCGACCATCTCTTCTATTACCCGACCTGCTACGAAGGCCGCGAGTGCACGCAGAACATCATCAACACAGGCCCGCTTGCCAATCAGCATTCCCAGGACCTGATCCCCTTCATGGTCGAGAACTTCGGCCCTAAGGTCTATCTGATAGGGTCGAACTACATTTGGCCCAAGGAGTCGAACAAGAACGCCAAAGTCTGGCTGGAGAGGGTCGGCGGCGAGGTCGTCGGTGAAGACTACGTGCCGCTTGGCGGCTCGGAGTTCACGCCGATCTTCAATAAGGTTCGCCAACAGCAGCCGAGCTTCATTTTCTCGACCGTGGTCGGCGACTCCGACATCGCGCTCCACAAGCAGTATCTGCAAGAGGGCTTCAAGGTCGACAAGATGCCGATTGCCTCGCTGACCACGGGCGAGATCGAAACCCGGGCCATGGGCGCGGAAGCCGGCGCCGGTCACTTCCTGTCCGCGCCCTATTTCCAGACCATGGAAAACCCGACGAATCAGCGCTTCGTCGAAGGTTACCTCGCCAGCAAGTACGGCGGTGGCGGCGTCACCCACTACAACATGGAGGAGACGTACCTCTCCGTTTATGTCTGGAAGCACGGTGTCGAGAAAGCCTTGGCGACTGCCGGCGACATTGAAGAAGTCACGCCACGCATGATTCGCGACGTGTCGGGCAACATCGAAGTCGGCGATGATATTTCTCCCGAAGGCCGCGTGTGGATCGATCCCGACAATTTCAACATCTGGCTGAAGCCGAAGATTGGCCAGTGCCAGTCCGACGGCCAGTTCAAGGTAATCAAGGCAGCCGACGAGCACGTCGGGCCCGATCCCATGTCCATCTATCCCGAGCGTGGCGTTTGCAAGGCCGACGGCCTGCACCAGCCGGACGGCACAGTCAAGACGAGCGTTCTCTAGAAGGCCGTGCAATCGCTGCTGCATCGCGGGTGCCTCCGAGCGTCGCGATGCAGCAGTTCTCGGACCCGGCAGACTTCGATCGCACTGACAATGTCCGACGTTGGTGCGTTGGAAATCGCCAGGGCGCCGGGAGATCGTCGCCCGAGTATCGCGACCTTCTGGTGGAACAAATGCCGGAGCTAGGCAATGAGTGTTAATGATTTCTGGACCCCATTCGCGCTACTGCCCTTTCTGAATGCGCTGATAATCGGGATCAGCCTGATTAGCATTTGGCTGATTGCCGCTCTCGGGCTCACAATCATCTACGGCACGATGGGTGTCATCAACATGGCGCACGGCGAATTCATCATGCTCGGCGCCTACTCGACCTATGTGCTCCAGACGCTCATCGGCATTCCCTTCCTGCTCTGCTTACCGCTGTCCTTCCTCATCCTGGCGGCGATCGGTTGGGTTATCGAACGAGGGGTCATAAGAACGCTCTATCGCAGACCCTTGGACACGCTTCTCGCGACCTGGGGCCTTTCCCTGATCCTGGTGCAGGGAGTCCGCCTGATTTTCGGCGGAGAACCGCAGTACGTGGGCGTGCCGAGCTGGCTCAACTTTCAGATTCAAGCGGATTTCATCCACCTCTCTGGGCTGCGACTCTTCATCATCGTCATGGCGATTGTGATGGTGGCGGTGACTTGGTTCCTGCTGTACCGCACCACGCTCGGTATTTGCGTTCGGGCGGTAATGCAGGACAAGGAGATGGCGGCGTCCTTCGGTATTGATGCGAACCGCATCTACAGCCTGACCTTTTGCTATGGAGCAGGGCTGGCCGGGGTCGCCGGGTCCATGTTCGGCGCGCTGAAGACTCTGTTTCCTGATATGGGCGGCGGCTACATCGTCGAAGCCTTCCTGGTAGTGGTGGTCGGCGGCGTTCAGCTCGCGGGAAGCGTGCTCAGCGCCAGCCTGCTGGGCGAGCTCAATTCGATCTTCTCATACTTCACGAACGACACCTTCGCTCGTTTCGTCCTTTTCACGCTCGTCGTGGTGTTCCTGCGCATTCGGCCGCAGGGCCTCCTCGCCGAGAAGATGACTCGACGCTAACCGGCGGCGCGCGGGGGAGTCAGCAAAGTGAACGGGAACATCTATCACAATCGCAAGGCCCAGTGGGCGATTTACCTCGCCGCCTTTGCCGCGCTGGCCCTGTTGCCGATCTTCTTCGACAGTCCCTTCACGCTAAATCTATTGGCGCGCTACTGCGTCTTTGCTCTGCTTGCGGTTTCGGTGAGTCTCGTTTGGGGATACGCCGGGATCCTGAGCCTGGGTCAAGCTATCGCCTTCGGCCTAGCGGCCTATGGCATGGCTATGACCATGCAGATGCAATACCAGGACCCGGTGAGCGACCCGATACCTAGCTTCATGCTGACCAACGAGCTGGAAACGCTGCCCCTGGTGTGGGCGCCCTTCTGGTCCACACCGATTGGCTTGATCCTGACTTTCGGGGTGCCGACGGTCTTCTTCATCGTCTTCGGAATTCTCATGTTCCAGGCCCGCGTGGCCGGTGTCTTCGTTGCCATAATGACGCTGGCGATGACCGCCGCCTGGTACAGCATGGCCTATGACATGCAGCCCTTTACCGCCGGCTTCAATGGTATATCGCCGCCCTTGCCGTTCCAGATTTTCGGTACAGAGGTGGATCCCTACAGCGCCGGCGCCTACTGGGTCTGCGTTGCCTTCCTGGCCGTTCTGACACTGGGCGCCAAGTTTCTGATGCAGACCAAGTTCGGCCTGATCGTGCAGGCGATCCGCGATGACGCGGAGCGGGCCCGCTTCCTTGGCTACAACGTCGCCTACTATCAGGTCGTCGTCTTCGCCCTCTCCGGCTTTCTCGCCGCCAGTGCCGGTTTCTGTTGGGTGTTGATCGTGCAGTACGTCTCGCCAACTTCGCTCGAGATCGTGTTCAGCATCTCGATTGTGATCTGGGCCGCGGTCGGCGGCCGTACCTCGCTGCTGGGGGCGATCATCGGGGCATTCCTGGTTAACGGCATGCAAAGCTTCGTTGGTGATGAGCTGCAGCAGGTCTGGATGCTCATCCTGGGAGCCATCTTTATTGGCGTGGTGCTGTTCCTGCCTAGAGGCTTGGCCGGCTTCTTCGAGCTGGTGCTCGGCCTGTTTTCCGGCCGTCGTGAACCGCAGAAGAGCGACTGGAACACGGGGCGCACCTCGGCTGTGACCAAGGAATCGGCAGAATGAGCCTGCTCGAGCTGAAGGACGTAACCAAGGTCTACAACGACTACGTCGCGGTCGAGAATTTCAATTTCAGCGTCACGGACGGCGAGCTTCGCTGCCTGCTGGGCCCGAACGGTGCCGGCAAGACGACCTGCATCGACCTGATCACCGGCCGTCAGAGGCTGACGTCCGGAGCGATACTTTTCGCCGGCGACGACATCTGCCGACTTCCGGAACAGTCGATCGCCCGGCTCGGGATAGGCCGCAAGTTCCAGGTGCCGGCCATTTTCAAAGAGCTGACTGTAGAAGACAACCTGGAGGTTGCTTTCAGCCGGAAAAAAGATCCCTTCGCCAACATGATGACCTTGCATCGATCGTATGGCCAGAAGCGCTATGACGAGATCGTTGAGTTGGTTGGCCTGAAAGATCGCCTCTCTAGCCAGGCTGGACTGCTGTCGCACGGCGAAACGCAGTGGCTGGAGATCGGCATGGTTCTCATGCAGGACCCCCGCCTTCTGCTGATGGACGAGCCGACGGCCGGCATGACCGAGCAGGAGACGATGAAGACGTCGGAAATCTTTAACTCCCTAAAAGGCAGCCACACTCTCGTCGTGGTCGAGCACGACATGTCGTTCGTGCGGGAAATCGCCGACATCATCACCGTCATGCACATGGGAACCATGCTGGCCGAGGGCACCTTGGAGGAGATCGGAAACGATCCTCGGGTGAAGGAGGTTTATCTGGGCTCGGAGGGGCTTGGTTGAATGCTGGAGCTCGTGGACGTCACGTCTTTCTATGGAAAGACCCCGATTATAACCAATGTGAGCCTCTCGGTACCGAAAGGCGCTTGCCTCTGCGTGCTCGGACGCAACGGAGTCGGCAAGACGACGCTTCTGCAAACCATCATGGGTCTCACCACGCGCCTGACTGGCAGCCTGCGCGTCGGAGGCGAAGACACCTCCGCTCAGCCGACCCACAAGCGCGCCAAGCTCGGTCTGGGTTATGTGCCGCAGGGGCGGCGCATTCTCGGTAAGTTCTCGGTTCGGGAGAACATCCAGCTCGGCACGTTCGCTCGCGGCGACGGCCATCATGCGGTGCCCGAGGCCTGTCTTGAAATCTTTCCCTACCTGAAGGAAAACCTGGACAAGCGCGCCGGTCTGCTGTCGGGAGGCCAGCAGCAGCAGTTGGCGATCGCTCGGGCTCTCGCGACCGACCCGCAGATTCTCCTACTCGATGAACCGACCGAGGGGATACAGCCCAACATCGTGTCGGAAATCGAACATGTTCTGCAGCGTCTGAATAGCGAATTGAACCTTACGCTCGTGCTGACAGAGCAGCACATCAAGATCGCCAAGAAACTGGCCGATCTCTTCATCATCATGGATGCCGGGCGGATAGTCGCCCGAGGCGAGATCGGCGAGCTGACCGACGATCTCCTGCACCGTTATCTGACGATCTGATGTCGCATTGGAGGTATCCGGAAGCGGCAACAGCTTGAGCATCGGCAGGGCGCCGCTGGGGTTGGCGCCGAGGACAAACAGAAAGGAGACGGCAATGATTCCGATTCCAAAGAAAGGCACACCTGAGCGCGCTCGGCTTATCGCGGAGCACAAGGCTTGCATCGATTCCATGAAAGGCGTGGCCGGATGTACCATCCTGCGCTGTGCCACGCCTGGGGATACCACCGAAGTGTCGGGGGGAATCCACGAAGACTTCTTGCTCAACCGCGTACTCCTGCGCATGCGCGCCATGAACCCCGCCGACGGCAAGGGCAAATTGGTCGTGATCTGCACCAAGATCGAAAAGGAATGGCGGATCGGGCGCCTCGCGGGCGTTCGCGGCGTGCCGCCGACCTTTGTCGGAGACAAGATTTACGACAATGAGCAGGATCCCCAGCACGACATCTTCGTGATGCGCCTCGACGAGATGGAGGAGTTCGACGGATATCCGGAGCATTTCCGGGAAGGCTGGAAACGGCGGGATGACAACTGGACCAGAACCTGAACATTCGGTCGTAGGGGTCTTGCGTCGGAAATATCAGCGCAATTCAGATGTGCGGCCACTGGGTCGCGCGAGGCAAGGCATAAACAGCCGGGCCAAACCGTAGCCAAGCGAGCGTCGCTTGAAGGTCGTCAAACACAACGGCGACCGTTCGAAGATAGAGGGAGTGCAGCCATGTGCGCTATGCGATTGACCGGCTACGCCGATTTGTTCGGTGTCAACCCGGGGAAGACCATTCAATTCTACGTCAATTGCGACGGCCCCAAAAACTACAAGGCCGAAATCGTGAAGATGATCCACGGGGACACGAATCCCCGTGGGCCTGGACACATCGAAGAAAAGGTCAATGCCGACTGCGATGGGGAATACCCCGGGCGCAAGCAGGTCATCTATAGCGGCTCCTATGGAGTCCTGGCCGACAATCGGCATCTGCAGGCCGAGTCCGTCACGCTGCAATGCTGGGTCTGGCCGACCATGCCGAAAACCCACCCCAAGTACTGGAAGCACGGCGCGCAGGGCCTCATGACCAAGTGGTGCGATGGCAAGGGATACGGGCTGTTCATAAACGAGGAGGGCTGCCTGGAGTTTCGCGTCAACGGTGAGCGGATCACGACGGGCGTGCCCATTCGCGACCATGCCTGGCACTTCGTGGCGGCGACCTACGACGCCAAAAGCGGCAAGGCGGTGCTCTTTCACGAGCCGCAGATCCAATATGCGCTCGACCCCGAGATCCCGCCGGTCGAAAAGAAACTAGGGGTGAAGATCGAGCACACGGCGCGTGTGCCCTTTGCGGTGGCGGCCTATGTCGATCGTCTCGACAAGGGCGCATTAGCTCAGGCTTCGGTACCGGCCGGCATCGTCATGGCGGGGCACTACAGCGGCAAGATCGATAGCCCGCGGCTTTGCGACCGGGCGCTCAGCCGGCAGGAGATCGAAACCATGAAGCTCGGGGCGCAGCCGGGCCTGACGGAGCGTCGTCACTCCGGCCCAACCGGCGCTCTTTCCGAGTGCATCGTCGGATCGTGGGATTTTTCCGACGGCATCAACACAATCGTCGGTCGGGATCTCGGGCCCTATCTCTACGATCTGCAGATCGTGAATTGCCCCACGCGTGCCATGACCGGGCACAACTTCTCGGGCCACAACTTCGACTGGAAGCACGCGCCCAAGGAGTATGGCGCCATACACTTTCACGACGACGACATCGACGATGCCCGCTGGGCGGTTGATTTCGAGTGGACCGTCCCGAGCAACCAGAAGAGCGCCTTCTATGCCGTGAAGCTAACGACCAGCAAAGGCGACGAGGACTACATCCCCTTCTGGGTCGTTCCGGAAGTCGGGAAGGCTAAGGCCAAGATCGCCTACATGGTGCCAACCATCAGCTACATGGCTTACGCCAATGAGCATTTGGCGAACAACGCCGGCGGCGCCGAGCTTTTGGTCTATCGCGTGCCGATCATGCAGGACCAAAACATGTTTCTTAGCGAGCACCGCGAGTACGGCGGCTCGATCTACGATACCCATACGGACGGCAGCGGTCTTTGCCTGTCCTCGCGGTTGCGCCCGATTCTAAGCATCCGGCCCAAGTACGACCATTTCCTCATGCAGGCGCCGTGGCAATATCCGGCGGATCTGCATATGATCTACTGGCTCGAGACAATGGGCTACGACTACGACGTCATCACCGATGAGGACGTCACCTATGATGGCTTGGCCCGCCTCGAGCAATACAGCGTGGTGATCACCGGATCCCACCCCGAGCACAACACTGGATCTCAACTCGACGCGCTGCACAACTATACACAGCAGGGCGGCCGCCTGATGTACATGGGCGCGGATGCCTGGTACTGGGTCCATTCCTATCATCCCGCCTATGACCATCTCGGCCGGGGCATCGTCACCGAGATGCGGCGCTGCGAGTCCGGCATCCGGACTTGGCGGGCCGATCCCGGCGAGTACTACCACCAAGGTACCGGCGAACTCGGCGGTATGTGGCGATATCGTGGCCGCTATCTGCATTCGGTCGCGGGCACCGGTATGTCGTCGGAAGGTTTCGACATCTCGAGCTACTATTCGCGCACGCCGGAGAGCAACGACCCTCGAGTCTCCTGGGCCTTCGACGGCATCGACTTCGACGAGAAGCTCGGCAACTTCGGCCTGGTCGGCGGTGGTGCCGCGGGGACCGAACTCGACATTGTCGACACGATGTTGGGCTCGCCACCCCACACCCTCGTGGTGGCCACCTCGGCCGGACGGCACACCGAGGCCTATCTTCTGGTCATGGAGGACTTCGGCTTCAACCAGCAGGGGCTCGATGGCACACAGCATCCCCGGGTCCGTTCTGACATCGCCTATCACGAAACGCCGAACGGTGGCGCCTGCTTCGCCTTCAGCTCCATTGCCTTCTGCGGTTCCTTGCCGTGGAACAAATGCGACAACAATATCTCCAAGCTGGTCGGTAATGTGCTGAATCGGTTCATGCAGGACGGCCCCTTGCCACCGCCACCGGCGGACGCCTTTAAGCATCGCGGTCGCGCGGACTATGACCCGCCGACGAACAAGAAGAGAAAATAGCTTAATCTTCCGTGCTGTGGCCGGCCTGAGTTCGGATCGCAGCGCGGAGCCTGGATTGGGTGGCGGGCTCGCGCCAGAGTGCCGACCCGCCATCCCGATCCGGAGGCCAAAAGCAGGGAGCCGGCAATGGCACAGCATCCAGATCTTGGCTACTTCGATGAAGGAGCGGACCTGACAGATGCCGGCCTCTATCAGTCGGCCCGACGCCCCTTTGGCCAGGCCAGCTTGCTGCCGGCCTTGACCTTTCGCTCCAAGGTCTTCAGCGCCCTCGAGGACGAGAAGATTTGGAGCCGCGGCTGGGTTGCCATCGGTGTGCTGCCCGACATCCCCGAGGCCGGCGACCTCCTGCCCTTTACCGTCGGCAACCACGGCATCCATGTGCAGCGCAACGACGATGGCGGCCTGACCGGTCGCTTCAATAAGGCCCAGCACGGCGGTTGCAGGGCCGTGCCGTTGCAATGCCAGACCGGCAGCAAGACAAAGTGCTCCTTCACATCCTGCGGCTTCAGCCGGGACCGCGATGTCATTCCGGCGGGCGATCTGGCGGACGGCGCTCCGGCCATGCACCAGTATCTAGGCCTGGTTCCGGAGCGATTGCTTCCAGTGAAGATCGAAACCTTCGGGCCGCTCATCTTCGCCAATCTGGACCCTGGGAGCGACTCGTTGAGGCACACACTTGGCGATCTTCCGAGTCGTATCGGCGATCCGCTCGGAAGCGCCAACGCACTGTGCTGCAAGAGCTGGCTTGACATCCGGGCGAACTGGAAGCTCGCGGGAACCGATCTGTTCGAATCGCACAGCCCTATGTCCTCGACGGTTCCAGCACAAGCGATGTCCTTCGATGGCGACCGCAATGGCCCATACGTGCTGGAGACGTTGCCGCTGAATAACGGCCGGGTCAGCCATGCTAGGAATTTCGATCTTCCAGCCTTACCCGGTTTCTCTTCCGATCATGAAGGCCAGGCCGTGTTCTGCCGGGCTTTCCCGAATCTGCTTTTGGCGCTGCTGCCAAGCCATGTTGTCAGTATCATCGTCCAACCGTTGAGCATGACCGAAACCCGCCTGCGAATCTCTCTCCTTGCCGGCGAGGCGCACGGCAGAGACGCGGCCGCTGAAGCCCGACGGTTGCACGATAGCTGGAATGCGGCGATTCAGTGCAACGCAGCCCGAATCGAGTCCTTACAAGACTTTGTTGGCACCTGGGGTACCGCAAGCCGCCCCGAAAGCGAGGGCGCGACTCTTCCGGTGGAAGTCTATCCCGAGCGCTATGAGTTTCAGCAATTCCTGATCGGCCGGATACTCGAGAAACATATGCACTACTGGAACGCGCCGCTCTATGGCCGTGTGTCGTCAGCGGTCTGACGCCTTGCGCGCGGCGAGGGCACCTATGGACAGCAGTGGAAGTGCGAAGGGGACAAAAATGAAACTCAACGATGCGGCCAAGGAGGCCTACCTGCGCGGCGACTATGAGCAGGCCATGGAGCTCTGGCGTCCGCTGGCCGAGGCGGGCGACACAGAGGCGCAGGCCTGGATCGGGTCTCTCTATGCCAACGGGGAGGGGGTGGCCACCGATAGTGCGGTCGCCTTCTACTGGTACCTCGAAGCTGCGGAGCGCGGTTCCTTGCAAGCGCAGGCAAACGTGGGCGCATTGTATTTCATGGGGCAGGGTGTCGAGAAGAACCTGGATGAGGCCGTCAGGTGGCTTTCCGCCGCGGCTGATGGCGGCGATATCTACGCGATCTTCAACTTGGCGACGCTCTATGCAAAGGGGGAGGGCGTGCCGGAGAATCTGGAACGTGCCGCCAAGTACTATCGCATTGCCGCCGAGCGCGGCCACTACCCTTCGCAATCGCGGCTCGGCTTCATGTACGCTCAGGGTCGCGGTCTATCGAAGGACCGCGTTCAGGCCTATCTCTGGCTCACCCTGGCGGCGCAGCATGGCATCGGAAGCGCCCTGACCGCCCTGGAATCGGTCATCGGGGACATGTCGGCCGAGGAGAAGGCTGAGGGCATGAGCCTGTTCGACGCGTGGCGTGGCAAGACGCAAGCTGTTTCCGGCCAGGGCGCCCTCTATCCGCAGCCCGCGTGAGCAAGGCTCGCGACCGCCAGCAAGGGCGCGCCCACCGATGGAGACACAAGACCACCGAGAGACGAGGTTCCGGCAATGGTTTACAGCGTCCAGCAGATCAAGTTCGAGATGCTCTCCTACATGAAAGAGTATGGCGGCGGCTTCCACGACTGGTACGTGGGCGTGGCCAGCGATCCATTGTTGACCATGACGCAAGAGCACAAGGTCGACAAGGAACGGGACATCTGGCTCTACAAACAAGCCCTTTCTTTCACCGCGTGCAGAACGCTGCAACGCTATTTCCTCGAAACCCTGAAAACCGATGGCATTCCGGTGCAGAGGGGTGCCGACGATACCGATTGCATTTATCTGTACAAGAAGAGCGAGGAAACATCGCCGTGAGAAAGTCGCGGCGTTGACTAGATAGATGTCGCCGCCAAGTCGGAGCATAGCCGCGGCGGAAGACAGACGAGGAGTACGGCACGCAGCGACCGAAAAGGTAAAGGGTATGAGCAGAACCTCAAAAAGGCTCGCTCTAGCGGGCTGTCTGATGGCTCTCTCCGCGGTCGCGCTCTTGCTTGTGGCGATCACTCTCAAGCCCCTGCCTCTGCCCTTCTTGTCGTTCTATCTGCAGAGGATCCTGGACCAGCGGTACCATGCCTACGAAGTCGAGTTCGACGAGGCCCGCCTGCGCTGGCTGCTGCTTGAGGATTCGCTGCATGTCCAGCTCCGGGGCGTAAGGGCCGTCGACTTCGACGGCGACGTGATTGCCGAGGTTCCCGAGGTTCTGGTCGGCGTTGCCTTTACGTCGCTTCTCGGCGGCGACTTGATTCTCCAAGAGGTAAGTGTGCGTGACGCTCGGCTCGGCTTCTATCGAACCTCGGGTGGCGCGGTGAAGTTCGACGTCGGCATAGGTAAAGAGGGCGCTGCGGGCGAGATCCTGCAAAACCTCCTGATAGATATTGCGGTCGCGGACGCGGCCGTTGGAGCCGACGCCGTCTTTCCCAAAGTCTCCCTATTGGCCGCGGATATTACCTTGGGCGACGAGGTCTCCGGCGCCTATCTCCGGGTGCCCGCAGCGGACATTCTCTTGGCGCCAGATTCACAGGGCGTGCGAAGCACTTACGATCTCGAGGTGGAGACGAGCGGCGGGCGGCTGCGGCTCTCCGCGGAAAGCCTCTACAAGACGTCGGATCAGCGGATCGATCTGACGTTGGAGCTCAACCGTATCCGACCGGCCATCCTGGCCGAGATCCTACCACGCATGGGCTTTCTGGCGCCTTTCGAGGTGCCGCTCTCGGGCACCATATTGCTTGAGCTCGACAAGTTCTTCAACGTGTCGAGCGTCAACTTCGACCTGGTCGGCGGGCCCGGAAGCCTGGAGTTGGCGGATTACAGCGGCCTCAACCTCTACCTGCGGGGTCTGTCGGCCAGCGGCAGAGCAACGAACGGGCTCAAGAGCCTGAACCTCACCGAACTGAAACTCAACTTCGACGGCGCCAAGATTGTCATGAGTGGTCTGCTGTCGATAAGCGGTCAGATCCTAACGGTGACGACGAGGCTCGTTGCCGTCGATACCACTCTGGCAGCACTGGTGCCGCGCTGGTTCTCGCAGCTTAACAATGTCTTGGTACGGAGCGCGGACCGGCAGGCAGGCGATCGAAAGATCACGGAGCTGTTCTTCGAGGGACGCTACGATATCGGACGGGGCGAGCTTCAAGGAGAAGGCCGGATCTCGTACGGCGACAAGAACGTGGCAATCGACGCCCCCCTGGCTTCCGGCACAGAAATCCAGGATTCCTTGGCGCCCTCCACGCAGTTTCTTGTCAACGGCCCGATTGATGCTCCCAACTTCGTCATCGTGCCTAACAAGGGGCAGCCGAGCCCTCCATAGAAAGCCCGGGGCGCCAGCCAGCCCGGGCTCCTCCGCCGCGCCGCCGCACTGCGGTCCCATCATGTCCGGGCGCGATCTCTATACTACCAAATGGCAGTAGAGAATGTTAAAGTTGCCATACTCTTCGTCCATATGGCCAGATATAAAGCGGAGAGTGCCTGCTCAGATAGTTACTATTGTCTCCGATTCTACTGTCGGATGAGCGTGAGACCAGGAGAATGCGTGGGGATAAAGGCTCCAGGGGCGAAAAGACAGCCCAGCGAACGGACCCGGGCAAGGACAGTTCTGCCGGTCGAGGGGCCCCATCGCTGAGCAGACGCGGCTTCGTTCGTTCCTCATCGGCTCTGGCGGCCTCGGCTTGGCTGCCCGGATTGCCCTTTGGCGCGCACTCCACTCCGAGGTCGCCTTGGATTACGCGACGGGGAACGATCAAGATCGGCTTGCTCTGGTCTCTGACCGGACATCTGTCGGTGATAGAGAAGCCCTCCCGCGACGTCGGGCTGTTCTGGATCGACTCCATCAACAAAGGCGGAGGCATAGCCGGAATTCTCATCGAGCCCATCGTGATCGACGCAATGTCGGATATGAGGACCTATCGGCAAGGTGTCCTCGACATGATGCTGAAGGAGAACGTGCTGGCCATTTTTGGCGGCTACACTTCGGCCAGCCGTCGGGCCGTCATGCCGCTGGTCACGCTCAATGGCGGCCTTTTCTATTACCCGACCTGCTACGAAGGGCGGGAATGCTGGCAGCACATCATCTGTACCGGTCCGATAGCCAATCAGCATTCCTTCGATCTGATACCCTACATGGTGGAGAACTACGGTCCGCGCGCCTACTTCATCGGTTCCAACTACGTTTGGCCCAAGGAGTCTAATCGCAATGCCCGCCGCTGGCTCAAGGACGCTGGAGGCGAATTGGTCGGCGAAGCCTACATGCCGTTGGGTTTAGATCACTTCGATCCGATCTTCAGGGATGTGAAACGGCAGCATCCCGACTGGATCTTCTCCACGGTCATAGGGGACTCCGACGTCTACCTGCGCCAGCAGTACATCAAGGCGGGTTTCACGCCCGACAAGCTGCCGACCGCATCGCTGACGACCTCCGAGATGGAGGTCAAGATGATGGGCTTCGAGTACGGCGAGGGGCACATTCTGTCGGCGCCTTACTTTCAGAGCCTGAGCAATCCCGCCAACGAGAGGTTTGTCGAAAAATTCCTCGACAGCCCTTACGGCGAGAGCGGCGTGACCCATTACAATATGGAGGAGACTTACCTGGCTTTTCTGTACTTCCAGAAAGCAGTCGAAAGAATCGTAATGGCGGAGGGGCCGCCGGCCCTTACGCCGGCCAACGTCAGGCGTTATTCCGCAGACCTCAAGCTGACGGCGGACGAATCTCCCGAGGGAGCGGTCCATCTCGACGCCAACAACTTCAATAGCTGGCTTACGCCCAAGATCGGACGCTTCACGGGCAAGGGTCAGATCGAAGTTCTGTTCGAGCAAAAGCACAAGATTCCGCCGCTGCCTTACCTGCTCTATCCCAATCGCGGGCGGTGCGAAGAAGACGGGCTGCATCTGCCGGGCGGCAAGGTCGTTAAGGCGGCTTCCTAGCTACATGAGGCAAATTGTCACCGTCAGTTTCGAGGTTTGAATAGTGGGTAGCATCAGAAAGCTCATAAATCGCCTCTCCGTAGGCCAGAAGGTCATGACCGTAATCATCGTCGAGGTGATGTCCTATACGATGGTCACGACGATAGCTCTTATGCAGATCCATGCAGTCGGCACCGAGGTCAAGCAGATGTCCGACCTCTACCTACCGCTGTTCTCCTCCACGGAATCGATTAGGCAGCAGATTCAGGAAGGCAGGCTCAATCTGCGCGAAATCATCTTCGTTGGCGACCGGGTCGTCTACGACAAGGATGCCGAGGAAACCTACATCGCGGCGCGCGTCCGATACCAGGACGGCAACAGAGACATCACGTATCAGATCAGTTGGGCCGAGAATCTGATCGGACAGTCTGTCCGTCAGTCGACCGACGGCAACAGCCTGATTAAACAATACAGCCCGCGACTTTTGACCCAGCTCTCGAACATTCAGCAGGCCAGCCGGATACATAACAAGAGGGCGGAGAAGATCTTCCGGCACGTGGAGGACGGATCCTTCCTCATGGGCATGGAGATGGTCGACGAGATGTCGGCCAGCGAAGCCGTCCTGAACAGAGAGTTGGACAATCTGGTTTCCTACTTGCAGGAACTGAAGAAGGCGTCAGTCGACTATGCGATTAACGTCGAGAAGATGGCATCGATTTTCACCATTCTCGCGTCGATCATCACCGTTTGCGTGGTTATCGCGATCTTCTTCTACATCGTGAAGAGGAATATATCCAAACCGCTGCACATACTTACGGACGCGATCAATTCCTTCAATGCGATGACGGAGGTGCGCGAAACGGAGTCGGAGCGTGACCTGATGGGACGCGGCGACGAACTTGGCATGGTAAGCCGAAGCCTCAACAAGTTGAAGCACGACCTTTGGGCCCAAGGACATGACCTGCGCGCGGCCAAGGAAGAGGCAGAGCGGGCCAACAGGGCCAAGTCGCATTTTCTCGCGGCGGCGAGCCACGACCTGCGGCAGCCCCTGCATACCATGCAGATGTATATCGCCGCTCTCAGGCACAAGCTTCACGACAAGGATACGCTTTCCATCGTCGCCGACATCGATGCTGTCTCGATCTCCACGGGACGTTTGCTGAATGCCTTGCTCGATGTTTCCCAGCTGGAGGCCGGTGCGGTAAAACCTCAGTTCGTGGACTTCCCCGTGCAGGAAGTCATGCGGCGCGTGGCGCGCGCCTTCAAGCCCTTGGCCTACCGCAAGAACCTCAGACTGCGCGTCGTGCCATCCAGTGCCTTCGTGCGCAGCGACCCCGTGCTTCTGGAGCGCATCATCGGCAACTTCGCCTCGAACGCTATGCAGTACACCGACAAAGGCTCTGTTTTACTGGGCTGCCGGTTGCGCGGCGGACAGCTGGCCATCGAGGTGTGGGATACCGGACCTGGAATCCCCAGCGACCAGGCGACCGCTATCTTTGAGGACTTTCACCAGTTGCATAACAAGGAGCGCGATCGAGACAAAGGATTGGGCCTGGGGTTGGCTATTGTGCGGCGCCTAGTGACTTGCTTGGGCCACCGACTCGAGCATGATTCGAAGGTTGGTCAAGGATCTCGCTTCGCCGTGCTGGTTGACATTGCGGAAAAGACGGCGGTGGCGAATGAAGAGGAGGAGCAGTTCGAGCAGTTCCTCCGGGATCTGCGCAATATCGTCGTGCTGTTGATCGAAGACGATTTACCTGCCCTCAATGCCACTCAGCAGCTGCTTAATTTCTGGGGCTGCCGCGTTCTTCCCGCACGATCCCTTGACGAGGCTTTGGTAAAGGTCTCTGAGTCGGCCGCGACGCCTGACATCGTAGTGGCCGACTACCGGCTGCCTGGTGGACTCAACGGCACTGACGCGATAACCCGGGTTCAGCTCGCGCTGGGCGTCGCTATCCCGGCGATCATCATCACCGGCGAGGTCCAGACCGAGGAGATCAAGGAAATCTCGGAGTTGGGCTATCGCGTGCTTTTCAAGCCGGTACGACCCGCGAAGCTTCGTGCCCTCATGACTCATCTCCTTCTGCAGCGCGCCGCGCCGCCGCAGCCCGAAGGAGATGTCAGATGGAGCGCTTGACTCCGGGAAGCGCAGTTGTACTCGCGACTATGCCGACCGCTACGGCCGCGCGTTGCACTTGGCCATCATGACCGTCGCCATTGCTCCCTCATGCAACGGGAAAAGATCAAATGGGACGCGATCGCCCAATGGCGCTTGCAATACCAAAACGCCGCCTCTTAAACTCAACAACCAGATGAGCTAGAACCTTCGCTAAACAACCGCATCTAAAGTCTCAATTGCTCTGACAACGAACAGTATACATGCACCTAGTCACCTCCTTACTCGGCAACGCGGATGACCCGGAGCTTCATGACGTGCTGCACCGCCTCGAACACGCCGGGCGGGTCGAGTGGCTGGTGCTGCCCCGCGCCGATATGGCGCGCCGACGCCTACGCGCTGTCACGGACCAGGGCAGCGAAATCGCCGTTGCGCTGCCGCGCGATGTCTCCCTGTTCGACAAGGCGGTGCTAGTGCTAAGCGACAATCAGGCCGTGGTGCTGCGGGTCGAGGCGGAAAACTGGCTCTGCCTCAAGCCCCACGATCAGGCGGCCGCGCTCGCCCTAGGCTACCACGCCGGAAATCTGCACTGGCGCGTGCGATTTGACGGCGCGGTGCTACAGGTCGCATTGGAAGCCCCCGTCGAAAGCTACGTCCAACGGCTACACACCTTCATCGAGGACGGCCGAGTCTCCATCGAGCCGCCAGCAGTGGCAGCGCAAGGAGAATAGGGATGACCGACGATTTCCTTAACATGCTGCGTCTGCTACAAATTTCCGACAGTAGCTTTCCCACCGGCGGCTTCGCCTTCTCGAACGGTCTGGAAACTCTAGCCAGCGAAAGCGCACTGGCCACGGCCGACGATGTCGAGAGATTTCTGCGCGATCAACTGTTGACCCGCTGGGCGACCTTTGACCGCTGGTTCTTGGGCCGTGCGCTTGAAGCCGACGGTAAAATTCCCGTGCTCAGCGAACTGGACTGGCTCTGCGATGCCCAGAACAACGTGCATAGCCTCTCCGTGGCGTCGCGTCGCATGGGCCGTGCCATACTCTCCAGCCATGAGCGAATTGGTATGCCACAGGCAGGCGCTTATCTGGCGGCGATGCGCGACGAGACCGCCCTCGGTCACCTTCCCGTCGCGCAAGGCCTAGTCGCCGCGGGACTCGGGCTGCCCCGGAACATCGCGGAGGTCTCGGCGGTGCACCAACTGATTGTCGGCGCGCTGTCGGCGGCGATACGCCTCGGCAAACTCGGCGCCCTGCAGGCCCAGGTCATCCACACCGCCCTCACCCCTGCCATAGCTGACCTGCTGGATGCGCCCCTGCCGGAAGTGCCGCATAGCTTCACGCCGCTGGCCGACATTGCCGCGATGCGCCACGGCGACCATGCAACCCGTCTCTTCGCTGCCTAGAGGGAACATTACCAATGCTTCTTACTCCGACGGAAATGGAAAGGCTGACCATCTACACCGCCGCCGAGATGGCGCGGCGGCGTCGACAAAAGGGACTGAAGCTGAATTACCCGGAAGCCGTTGCGCTGATCAGCGACGAGATCCTGGAGGGCGCCCGCGAGGGGCGCAGCGTCTCCGACCTCATTTCCTTCGGTTCGACCATCCTCACCACCGATGACGTCATGCCGGGCATCTCTGACATGATGCAAATGATCCAGGTCGAGGCGACTTTTCCGGACGGCACCAAGTTGGTGACAGTGCATGACCCGATCCGCCCCGGCGAGGAAGCCCTCGATGAAACGGCCGCTGCTCCGGGCGCCATTGTGGCCATGGATGGGGACATCGAACTCAACGCTGGCCGTGAAAAGACGGCGCTGAAGGTGCTCAACACCGGCGACCGTCCGGTGCAAATCGGCAGCCACTTCCATTTCTTCGAGGTCAACAAGGCACTCAGTTTCGACCGCTCTGCCACGTTCGGCAAGCGTCTGGATATTCCCGCCGGCACTGCCGTGCGTTTCGAGCCCGGCCAAAGCAAGGAGGTCACCCTGATACCCCTTGGCGGCAAGGGCGTGGTCGGCGGTCTCAACGCACTCACCAACGGCGAGACAGCCTCCGCCGATGCCAAGAAAGCAGCCCTGGAGCGGGCCCGCGCCGCCGGATTCAAGGGAGCTTAAGCGTCATGGCCAAGATGACCCGCGCCGCCTATGCCGCCATGTACGGCCCCACCACCGGAGACCTGATCCGCCTCGGCGATACCGAGCTTTGGGCGGAGATCGAGAAGGACCACGCGGTGCCGGGCGACGAGTGTCTGCACGGCGGCGGCAAGACCCTGCGCGACGGCCTGGGGACGGTGGCCGGCGCGACAAGCAAGGAGGGCGTCCTCGATTTCCTAATCTGCAACGTGGTGGTCATTGATGCTGTCCTCGGCATCGTCAAGGGCGACCTCGGCATCAAGGACG
Organism: Kiloniellaceae bacterium; assembly: GCA_021776215.1. Classification (GTDB taxonomy): domain Bacteria; phylum Pseudomonadota; class Alphaproteobacteria; order Kiloniellales; family J153; genus JAJFGI01. Next base: position 52,869 of record JAJFGI010000028.1, read on the forward strand.
GCAAGATTGTCGGCCTCGGCAAGGCGGGCAACCCGGACACCATGGATGGCGTCGATCCCAAGTTGCTGGTCGGCGCTGCCACCACCGTGCGCGACGCCGAGGGCCTGATCGCCACCGCCGGCGGCATCGATGTACATGTCCATTTCGACAGCGCCCAGTTGGTCGAGCACGCCATATCTTCGGGCATCACCACCATGATCGGCGGCTCGCTTGGTCCGATCACCGTCGGCATCGACAGCGGTGGACCCTTCAACGTCGGCAAGATGCTGCAGGCCGCCGAGGCGTGGCCGATGAACTTCGGGTTTCTCGGCCGAGGCAACTCCCACAAGCCGGCCTCTCTGGTCGAGCAGATGGAGACCGGCTGCCTGGGTCTCAAAATCCACGAAGACTGGGGCGCCATGCCGGCCGCTATCGACTGCTGCCTACAGGTCGCCGACGATCTCGACTTCCAAGTCCAGCTCCACACCGACACTCTGAACGAAAGTGGCTTCGTCGAAGATACCCTGGCGGCCATTGCCGGGCGCACAATTCATATGTACCACACCGAGGGGGCGGGCGGCGGCCATGCGCCGGACATCATCCGGGTGGCCGGGGAAGACTACTGCCTGCCGTCCTCCACCAACCCGACCAATCCCTTCACCGTGAACACCTTCGATGAACACCTGGATATGACCATGGTGTGCCATCATTTGAACCCGGCAATTCCGGAAGACGTCGCCTTTGCCGAAAGTCGCATCCGCGCTCAGACCATCGCCGCCGAGGACGTGCTACACGATATCGGCGCCATCTCCATGCTGGGCTCCGACAGCCAGGGCATGGGGCGCATCAACGAAGTGATCTGCCGCACCTGGCAGCTAGCCTCCAAGATGAAGGTGCAGCGCGGACGCCTGCCCGAAGAGACGGCAGCCAAGGGCGACAACGCGCGTATCAAGCGGTTCATCGCCAAATACACCGTCAACGCCGCCCGCTGCTTCGGCATCACCGATTACGTCGGCAGCCTGGAGCCGGGCAAGATGGCAGACGTGGTGCTGTGGCGCCCCGCCTTCTTCGGCATCAAACCGGAACTGGTGGTCAAGGGTGGCTTCATCGCATGGGGCGCCATGGGCGACAGTGCCGCCAGCCTGATGACCTGCGAGCCGATGCGGCTGCGCCCGCAGTGGGGCGCCTTCGGCCGCGCCAAGCAGGCGCTCAGCGCCTGCTTCGTGCACCCTCTGGCCATCGACAAGGATCTCGCCGCCAGCCTCGACTTGAAGAAGCCGCTGCTACCGGCGCAGGGCACCCGGAAGCTGCGCAAGGGCAACATGTTGCACAACGATGCGTGCCCCAGCATCCGGGTGGATCCGGCTACCTTTGACGTCTTCGTCGACGGCGTGCTGGCGACTTGCGAGCCGGCGGCCGAGCTGCCACTGACCCAGAGGTACATGCTGCGATGACGGCCCTGGGGATAAAACCTGCGGCGCCGAACGCCGCGCGGATCGGCATCGGGGGTCCCGTCGGATCCGGCAAGACCGCCCTTATCGAATGCCTGATCCCGCGCTTTCAGGCCGTCGGCATCGACCTCGCCGTCATCACCAACGACCTAGTGACCAAGGAGGATGCCGAGCGCCTGCAACGCAGCGGCCTTATCGACCCGAAGCGGGTCATGGCCGTCGAAGCCGGCGCTTGCCCCCATACGGTGATCCGCGAGGATCCGACCCTCAACATTGCCGCGGCCGAGGAATGCGAGCGGCGTTTCCCGAACCTCGACCTGATCATCATCGAATCCGGCGGCGACAATCTGGCTTCCACCTTCTCGCTCGATCTGGTCGACTGGTGGATGTTTGTGATCGATGTCGCCCAGGGCGACGATATTCCGCGCAAGCGCGGTCCGGCGATCCTGCAAGCCGACCTGCTGGTCATCAATAAGACCGACCTGGCGCCGTACGTCGGTGTCGATGCCGAGGCAGTCCTCGCCGAGGCCTTGCAGATTCGCGACAGCAGACCGACCATTGCCTGTCGCTGCCGCGGCGGCGACAGCGACCCCGGCCTCGATGCCATAGTCGAGGCGATCGGCCATGACGTGTTATTCACCGCGCGCGGGGCGGCGCCATGAACCTGGTGACGCCGCTGAAGCCGGTGGAACTCCCAACGCGCGGGCCGGCGGCGCCGCGGCAGGTCGCCGCCAAGCTCACTTTCCGCCGGCACGGCAGCCGCAGCTTCCTGGCGCACCAACATACGCCGCACCCTTTTCATCTCACACGACCTTTCTACCTCCCAGGCGACCCACAGGGGATGGCGACGCTCTATCTGCAGTCTTCCTCCGGCGGCCTCTACGGTGACGACGACCTAAGTCTGCACATTGCCCTGGAGGAAGGCGCCGGCGCCCACGTCACCACCCAGGCCTCGACTATCGTACACGCGGCGCGCGGCGGCACCACGCAGCAGAGCGTGGTACTCGACTGCGGCAAGGAGAGCCTGCTTGAATACTTGCCCGACCCGCTGATCCTCTTCGCCGGGGCAAGGCTGCGCGCACGCTTCTCCGCGCAGCTCGACCGCAGCGCCGCCCTCATCTTCGCCGACAGCTTTCTCGTCCACGATCCTGGCGCGGGAACCTCAATCTTCGAGCGATTCGAGAACGACATCGTGATCCGCCGCCGCGGCGAGGACTTGCCGCTCCTCATCGAGCGTCAGTACCTTGCCGCGACCGACTGGCCGGCAGCTGGCTCCTTGTCGCTGCCGAGCTATGGCTGCCATGGCAGCCTGGGAGTCATATCGGACTGCCCCTGCGACGAGGTGGCGGCGGCCGTGAAGCGGGGCATTGCCGAGGCCGGCCTCGACCGCGCGGCCTGCTACGCCGGCGTCAATGCTCTGCCGGAACGCGGCCTTGTCTGGACGCGCTTCCTCTGCCGCGACGGCGCCGCCCTCTCCGGCGCGCTGGCTGCCGCCTGGTGCGGCGCCCGTCTAGCCCTCACCGGCCGCCAACCACCACCCCGCAAAAAGTAGCTCAGGTCATCAGGTAGAGCGCAAGCCGTTGAAGAAATCGAGCTTGTGGAGGAAAGGTCTCGGAAAAACCGATTGAATATGGCCGGCTACACAGGTGCGACTACTGGCCGCATTTCCGAATTCCGCCAGCACTAGCCTCGAAGCCCGCACAGAACTTCGCCCGGACCGGCTGGCCTCGCGCGTGCGTGCGCGTGAGGTGATGGGGGGTGAGAGTGCACCGCTGTGTCACCGGACCATGGGGCAATCCGCTATAATTTTTGTCACCCCAGTTGTCACCCGAAATCAAAATACAAGGCAAAGAGTCCGCCCTTTTTGTCAGATAACCTATTGAAAAACATGGTGGGCGCGACTGGGATTGAACCAGTGACCTCCTCGGTGTGAACGAGGCGCTCTCCCGCTGAGCTACGCGCCCATGCTCCGGCCGGCGGCGGGCCACATGATGTAGGGCAGGGCCGCGCCGGCTGTCAAGCGAACGGCCCTGTTTCAGGCTGGCCCACCGTGGCCAGGGCCGCCGGCAAGTCGGCGAAGGTGTGGATCAGCGCATCGGCGCCAAGCTCGTGCGCCGGCACCGGGCCATAGCCGCTGGCAATCGCGATGACCGGCAGCCCGGCCGCGCGTGCGGCCAGCACGTCGTTAAGGCTGTCGCCCAACATGACGGCATCGCCCGGCGCCGCGCCGAGAATGTCCAGCACTCCCTGCACATGCCCCGGGTCGGGTTTCCTAACGGTGAAGGTATCGCCGCCGGCGACCGCCTCGAACAGGCCGCCCAGGCCCAGGGCGGCGAGGAGGTGCCGGCTTGGCGCTTCCGGCTTGTTCGTGCACACGGCCAGGCGCCAGCCGGCACTCTTCAGATCGCTCAGAGTCTCCACGGCGCCGGTGTAGGGCCGGGTCAGCTCGGTCATGCGCCCCTCGTAGAAGGCCAGGTAGCGCGCCACGTAGTCCGCCAGGGTCCTGGCATCGGGCACGCCGCCACTTGCCGCCAGGGCCCGCTCGACCAGCTTCGCGACCCCATCGCCGACCATGCGGCGCACCGCCGCCTCGGAAAGGGGCGGGCGGGTGGCTTCGGCCAGCAGGTCGTTGACCGCCGAAGTCAAATCCGGGGCGCTGTCGACGAGGGTGCCATCGAGATCGCAGATGAGGATCCGGACAGGCTTAAGCCCCTGGTGAGACATGTAATTTCCGGCAACAATTGTTGATTTGCAGGGCGGACCGGGCCTGTGGCATGGTCCGCCTGCCATGCCCAGGCGTTGTGCCAGGGACGGGCCCCAACCACAAGATTTTCCTCCGCTAGAGCGCTCATGACCCTCTCCAAGCTTGCCGTTGTCGTGCTGGCCGCCGGCCAGGGAACGCGCATGAAATCGACGCGCCCCAAGGTCCTGCACCAGGTGGCCGGGCGGACCATGCTCGACCACGTGCTGGAGGCCGTCGCCGGCCTGGAACCCGAGCGGGTGGTGGTGGTCATCGCCCCGGACATGCCCGCGGTGGCCAAGGCTGTCGCCGCCCGGCCCGATGGGCGCGTGCGCACGGCGATCCAGGACCGGCAGCTTGGCACCGGCCATGCGGTGGCCTGTGCCAAGAACGCACTGACCGGCTATCACGGGCCCGACGGATCGGGCGACGTGCTGGTGGTTTTTGGCGACACGCCGTTGCTGACCTCGGCAACCCTGACCGCCCTCTGCGCCCGCCGGCAGGCGGCCGATGCTCCCGATCTGCTGGGCCTGGCGTTCGAGCCCGCCGACCCGGCGCAATATGGTCGGTTTGTCTTGGACGATAACGGTCAGGTGTTGCGCATCGTCGAATATCCGGATGCCAGCCCGGCGGAGCGGGCCATTGGCCTGTGCAATGCCGGCGTTCTGCTCGGCAATGGTCCGGTGCTGTTCTCCTTGATCGAACGCCTGGGCACCGACAACGCCAAGGGCGAGTATTACCTCACCGACCTGTTCGCCCTGGCCAGCACCGCCGGCCACCGCACCGGGGTGGGCGAGGCCGACCCGGCCGAGGTGCTGGGCATCAATTCGCGCGCCGAGCTGGCCGCCGCCGAGGCGGTTTTGCAGAGGCGCTTGCGCGCCGAGGCCATGGCCGACGGCGTGACCCTGGTCGATCCCGCCACGACGTGGTTCAGCGCCGACACCCGCTTGGGCCGCGATGTGACCGTGCAGCCAAACGTTTTCTTCGGTCCGGGTGTGGTGGTGGGCGACGACGTGGAGATCCGCGCCTTTTGTCACCTCGAGGGGGCGACGGTCGAGACCGGCGCCGTGATCGGTCCCTACGCCCGCTTGCGCCCCGGTACCGTGGTGGGGGCGGGTGCCCGGATCGGTAATTTCGTCGAGACCAAGAACACCGTGCTCGGCCCCGGGGCCAAGGCCAATCATCTGACCTATCTGGGCGATGCCCAGGTCGGCGCCAAGGCGAACGTCGGGGCCGGCACCATCACCTGCAATTACGATGGCTTTGGCAAGCATCTGACGAGCATCGGCGAAGGGGCATTCATCGGCTCCAACACCGCCCTGGTGGCGCCGGTGCGTATCGGCAAGGGCGCCATCGTCGGCGCCGGCAGCACCATCACCGAGGATGTGGCGGCCGACGCCCTGGCGGTCGGGCGCGGTCCGCAGAAGGCCCACCCCGGCGCCGCCAAGCGGTTTCGCCAACGGCGGGAATCGGTGGGAACCGGGCAAAAGGCGGGGGCAGGGAAAAAGAAAGGTTCCTCGGGCAAAAAGAAGGCACTCAAGCGCAGGAAGGACGGCTAGACCCATGTGCGGCATTATCGGCATTCTCGGCAACGCCCCGGTTGCTCCGCTTCTGATCGACGGACTGAAGCGGTTGGAGTATCGCGGCTATGACTCGGCGGGAATCGCGACCCTGAGCAATGGCCACATTGATCGGCGCCGGGCCGAGGGCAAGCTGGTCAACCTGGCCGCCCTAGTGGAGCGCGAACCGCTAGCGGGAACGACCGGTATCGGCCATACCCGCTGGGCCACCCACGGCCAGCCGAACGAGTCGAATGCCCATCCGCATGCCAACCAGCGTGTCGCTATCGTGCACAACGGCATCATCGAGAACTTCCAGGAACTGCGGGAGGAGCTGACGGCCCGCGGCCACAAGTTCGAAACCGAGACCGACAGCGAGGTCGTGGTTCACCTCGTCACCGATTATCTGGATCAGCAGATGACACCACAGGACGCGGTGGCCGAGGCCCTGGTCCGCTTGCAGGGCGCCTTCGCCCTCGCGATCATTTTCGCCGGGCGGCACGACCTCATGGTCGGTGCCCGGTGCGGCAGTCCGCTGGCCGTCGGCTATGGCGACGGCGAGATGTATCTGGGGTCGGACGCCCTGGCGCTGGCGCCGTTGACCAACCGCATTTGCTATTTGGAGGAAGGCGACTGGGTCGAGCTCAGCCGCGGTACGGCGACAGTGCACGATGCCACCGGCGCGGTGGTCGAGCGCGCGGTGACACAGACCGCGCTGTCCGGCGCCCTGATCGGCAAGGGCCAGTACCGCCACTTCATGCAGAAGGAGATTTTCGAGCAACCGGCGGTGATCGGCGACACCCTGCAGAGCTACATCAATCCCTTGCGCCGCACGGTCGAAATGCAGGAATTGCCGTTCGATCTGGCCGGCATCCCGCGCATTACCATCAGCGCCTGCGGCACCGCGTTTTACGCCGGCATGGTTGCCAAGTACTGGTTCGAGCAGATCGCCCGCCAGCCGGTGGAAATCGACATCGCGTCGGAATTCCGTTACCGCGAGGCACCGATGCCCGAGGGCGGCCTCGGCCTGTTCATCTCCCAATCGGGCGAGACCATCGATACCCTGTGGGCCCTGCGTTACGCGAAGTCGCAGGGGCAAAACATCCTGTCGATTCTCAATCGGCCGGAAAGCTCGATCGCCCGCGAATCCGATGCGGTGCTCACGACGCTCGCCGGGCCAGAAATCGGCGTCGCCTCCACTAAGGCGTTCACGACCCAGCTATCGTTGCTCGCCTGCCTGGCGATTGCCACGGCGCGCGCGCGCGGCGCCATCGATGCCAAGGCCGAGGCGGTGCTCACCGGCGCGTTGATCGAAGTGCCGGCGCGGGTCGCCGAGATTCTCAACCACGACGAAGATATCCAGGACATCGCGCACGTCCTGGCCGAGGCGCGGGACGTGCTCTACCTGGCCCGCGGCAACGTCTTTCCCATCGCCATGGAAGGCGCTCTCAAGCTGAAGGAAATCAGCTATATCCATGCGGAAGGGTATGCCGCCGGGGAGATGAAGCACGGGCCGATCGCGCTGATCGACGAGACCGTGCCGGTCATCGTTTGCGCCCCGTCCGGTCCGCTGTTCGAAAAGACCGCCTCCAATGTGGCCGAGGTCGCGGCGCGTGGCGGCATGGTGATCCTCATCTCCGACGCCAAGGGTATCAAGAAGCTGGGCGACAAGGCGGTGCATACCATCGAGATCCCGGTCATCGACCCCTTTGTGGCACCAATCCTCTATTCCATACCGGTGCAGTTGCTCGCCTATCATACGGCAGTGATTAAAGGGACCGACGTGGATCAACCGCGAAATCTGGCCAAAAGCGTCACCGTCGAGTAGAGCCCGCTCGTCGGCGTTCCCTGCCGGTATTCGGCCAGACATAAAACACAGTAGAATATCGTAAAATAGAAATAATAGCAGTCAAGCTGTGTAATTTATCTTGACAACTCCCTAGTTCGCCGTATTTCATAAGAACGAGCGCCGAATTTGACCGTCGGCTTGCGGGCGCTCGGGAAAATGCAGCTAAGCGACGGGTCGGATCAAACCGCCCAGCCATGCTGCGGCGGTTTTCTTGATCGGCCTGGTCCAGCCTCAATCGGACCCGCGGGATTTGAGTGGGCAGCTTGCGACCGCGCCAACAATCGCTAAAGCGCCACGGGGAGATGCTCCGTGGGCCCGTTGCGTGGATGCCAAGGAGCACACGTCATGCGGTACTTCCCGGCCTTTTTGGATTTGGCGGATCGGTCCTGTCTGGTGGTCGGCGGCGGTGACGCGGCGGCGCGCAAGGTGCGGCTGCTGCGCAAGGCCGGTGCCGCGGTGCGCGTGGTCGCCCCACGGGTCGGTCTTGAACTCGCCGCCTTGGCCGCACGCGGAGAGCTGAGCCTGGTTCGGCGCGGCTTTGTCGCCGGCGACGTGCGCGGTTGCGCCGTAGTTCATGCGGCGACCGGGCTGGCCGAGGTCGATGCGCGGGTCGCCGAGGCCGCCAGTGGCGCCGGCGTGCCGGTCAACGTGGTCGACCGGGCCGAAATCTCCAGTTTCATCGTACCGGCCATTGTCGATCGCGACCCGGTCGTGGTCGGCATCTCGACCGGCGGCGCGGCGCCCGTGCTTGCCCGCCGGTTGCGTGCCGAAATCGAGGTGCGGTTGCCGGCGCGCCTGGGCGTACTAGCCCGCTTTGCCGAAAGTTTCCGCGCTTCGGTCGCCGCGTTATTGCCGGCGCCCGCCGCCCGCCTGCGTTTCTGGGAGCGCTTCTTCGACGGCCCTGTCGCCGAGGACGTGCTGGCCGGACGCGGGCGGGCAGGGGGCGAAAAAATGTTGAGCCTGGTCAACCGAGCCGCCGGTGCGCCCGAGGGGCTGGTTTCGATTGTCGGCGCCGGGCCGGGCGATCCGGAGCTGCTGACTCTCAAGGCCCTGCGCCTTCTGGAACGGGCCGACGTCGTGGTCTACGACAAATTGGTCGGTCCCGCCGTCCTCGAATATGCCCGCCGCGATGCGGAGCGCATCTACGTCGGCAAGTCCCGGGGCAATCACGCCCGCACTCAGGCGCAGATCAACGATTTGCTCGTTGCGCACGCCCGTCTCGGCAAGCGGGTGCTCCGCCTCAAGGGCGGCGATCCCTTCGTCTTCGGCCGCGGCGCCGAGGAGCAAGCCTATGTGCGTCGCCACGGCATCCGGGTCGAAGTGGTGCCCGGCATCACGGCGGCGGTCGGCTGCGGCGCGACCACCGGCATCCCGCTGACCCACCGGGCGCACGCGGCGGCGGTGACCTTCGTCACCGGGCACGGCCGCAATGGCGAGCCGGACGTGGACTGGACGGCGCTGGCGCGCTCGCGCCACACCTTGGTCATCTACATGGGGGTGGCCACGGCCGGACGTATTGCCGAGCGCCTGATCACCCACGGCTTGGCGCCGGAAACGCCGGTGGCGGTGATCGAGAACGGCAGCCTAGCCACGCAAAAGACCGTGATTGGAAGCCTTCGCGCGCTGGCTGAATTGATCCGCGACAACGGCATCATCGGCCCGGCGGTGATCGTCGTCGGCGACGTGGTGACCGAGGCCGATGCCGGCGCAACCTGGGCCGACGCGGCGGCGCGCGGCGCCCGCGCTCTGGCCGGTTGAGGAGTCTGGAACGATGACGGCGAAAGTGGTCACCGGTAACCGCCTCAACGACGGCATGGTCGTCTATTTGGACGCGGCCGGCAGTTGGAGCGAGCGGCTTGCCGACGCGCGCGTCGCCGACGACGACGCATCGGCGGCGGAGCTTCTGCATATTGCCGAGCAACCGGCGCAGGCCGTGCGCGTGGTCGCGCCGTATGTGATCGAGGTCGTTGTGGAGGGCGGCACGGTGCGCGCCGAGAGCCAGCGCGAAGCG
>JAJFGI010000271.1 GCA_021776215.1 Kiloniellaceae bacterium
TCCACCGGACGGCCGAGCAAGCCGGCCACCCGGTCCTTCATCTCCCGCGCCGCCTTGTTGGTGAAGGTCACCGCCAGCACCTGCCCCGGATGCGCCTTCCCGGTGAGCAGCAGATGCGCCAGTCGCGTGGTCAACACCCGCGTCTTGCCCGTCCCTGCCCCGGCCAGCACCAAGACCGGCCCATCGAGCGCCAGCACCGCCTCCCGCTGCGCCGGGTTGAGGGCAGCGAGATGCGGATGGGTCACATCGGGGCTTTGGCTTGCGGATGGATGTGTCATGGAACGACCCTTTATATAGGGCGAATGCGGCGGCTGCGAGAGGGTCGATGGCACTCCGCTGGAATACTACTGATCCAAATAGCAGAATTTTCGATTCTCGCGGTGCCGGGCCAGTTCATATCCCGCCGCGGCGACGGCGACATCCTGGACACCGGTTCCCGTCGAATCGAATAAAACGATCTCGTCGTCGTGGGTTCGACCCGGTATCGCCCCCGCCACGACCTGGGCCAAGGTCGCGGCGACATTCTCCGTCCGGATCGCGCCCGCGCGCAAGGCATGGGCCAGATCGCCCGAAACGGAGCATTGCTCCAGGTCGTCGACGATGAGTCGCGCCCGGGCGAATAGCTGCGGATCTATTTCCTGTTTGTCGGGATTGTCGGCGCCGACCGCCGAAATGAAGCACCCCTTCGGCGCCATGCCGGCGTCGACGATGGCGCGCCGCGATGGGGTGCACGTGACGCAGATATCGCCGAGCCGCACCGTATCTGCCAGGGACGACGAGCTTTCCGCCGGAACGCCGAGCGTCTCCTGCACCCAGAAAACAAACGACTGCGCCTTGGTGTCCTCGCTGTCGAAGGCGACGATCCGGTCGAGCGGAAAGAGGCCGAGGAGCGCCGCCGCCTGGTAGCTGGCCTGGGTGCCGCAGCCGATAATCGCCAGCGTGCGGGAATCGCGCCGGGCGCAACGGCTTGCCGCCAGCGCCGTGGCCGCGGCCGTTCGCCGGCCGGTCAGTTCACCGGAGTGCAGGATCGCGACCGGGCGGCCGTCGTCGGCCGCACACAGAACCACAAGACCTTGAATGGTGGGCGAACCGAATTGCCGGGGGTTTTCCGGAAAATTCGCGTTCACCTTGGCGGCGAAGTACCGATGCGTCCGCGGCGTGAGGCCGGCCTTCACGTGGAACTTGCCGTCGCGCGTCTTGAAGCCGATCGATTGACTGCGATCCTCGGGGTGCTTGTGAAGGTCCGCATAGGCGTCCTCTAGCGCCGCAAGACAAACGGCCGGCGACAAAATCTCGCGCAGATCGGACGCATTCAATATCAGGATTTCGCGCGCGCCGGGCGCGGCGATCACCTTGGCGGGTGAATTCAGTCTTTTTGAACCAGGGGAATTGCCCATGTTTGCCTCCAATACGTGGAGAAGCAGAACTTGGGCGGTTATCGCCTCATCGGGCGCCTGCGAGAGCCCGAAGGTAAACGGTAGGCCTTCGCAAACCGCCAAGTCAAGGTGACCCTGTGCCAGCGCGGCCCAGGGTCGGCGCGTCTGCGGCCAGCAACGGCGTCCACGGCGCCCGGGCAAAATCTCGGACAGAAATACGGGAGCACCTTCCGGCACTTTTAAGCTACTTTGTGTTACCCCTCACCACTATCGGAAAGTGCTGACGTGCTCGAAAAATTTGCCCGCTATCCGCTCACTTTCGGCCCGACACCGATCGAGAAATTGAGCCGTTTGTCCGAACACCTCGGCGGCGGCATTGAAATCTACGCCAAGCGAGAGGACTGCAACTCCGGACTCGCGTTCGGCGGCAATAAGATCCGCAAGCTCGAATACCTTGTGCCGGACGCCATTGCGGCGAAAGCGGACACGCTGGTCACCATCGGAGGGATCCAGTCGAACCACACGCGCCAAGTCGCAGCGGTGGCCGCCAAGCTCGGCATGAAGTGCCGCCTTGTCCAGGAAAGCTGGGTGCCGATTCAGGATGCCGTCTACGACCGGGTCGGCAACATCCTGATGAGTCGCGTGATGGGCGCGCAGATCGAGCTGATCGACGAAGGTTTTGACATTGGAATCCGCGAGAGCTGGACGCGAACCCTCGAAGACGTCAAGGCGAAGGGCGGAAAGCCCTACGCAATTCCAGCCGGTGCGTCCGTGCACAAATTTGGCGGCCTCGGCTTTGTCGGCTTTGCCGAGGAAGTGCGCGCGCAGGAGGCCGAGATGGGGTTGAGATTCGACTACATCATCGTGTGCACGGTGACCGGCTCGACCCATGCCGGCATGTTGGTCGGCTTTGCCAAGGATGGCCGCACCCGCAATGTCATCGGTATCGACGCCTCGGGCACGCCCTCGAAGACCAAAGCCCAGGTGCTGGACATTGCTCAAAAGACGGCCGACCTTGTTGAACTCGGCCAGGACATCACAGCCGATGATGTAATCCTCAAGGAGGACTACGCATATCCGTGCTATGGCGTCCCATCAAACGAGACAAATGAAGCGATCCGTCTCTGTGCCCGCATGGAGGGAATGATGACGGACCCGGTCTACGAAGGAAAGTCGATGCAGGGCCTGATCGATCTTGCCCACAAGGGCTTCTTCCCAGCTGGGTCGAAGATCCTTTATGCCCATCTTGGCGGTGTGCCAGCGATCAACGCGTATAGCTACATCTATCGAAATGGATGAACGGTGGCCTTTTAGCTGATATTTGCGTGCGCCCCGGCACGGGCAGAAAGGCGCTGTTGCGGCATTACCTCGCGGGCGACCACCTTGCCGCGGCAGCCGTTCCGGCCAGGCTGTATGGGCGTGATCCTGTGGTGCCGGATTCGGCCGTTTCACCTTTTGTTAAGACGAACCCCATTAAATGGATCGGTCACGCGGCGCCGGCTGCAAATCGACGACCCCGCGTCGGCGCCGGGGCATCGCGCCCAAGCCACAGGTCGGGTCGTCGCATAACTCCGTATATCCCAGATGGACGCCGATTTCGCGACCCGCAAAAGCGCGATAAATTTGTCCCTACAACGGGCTAACATTGATGGTGCGGCGAGCCATGAACACAAGGTGCCGCGCGTGAATGGCAGCCACGCCGTCACGCGCGATCAGGTCGATCGAAACACGGCCAATCCCGCCATGGTCGACTTGCTGCGCCACGCTCAAAAGAAAAGCGGCCGGCACCCGGTGGACATAGCGCGGGAATTTTTTCGCCTGCATCGTGGTCGTGGGAAGTTGACGTGGCCCGAGTACATTCAGTACGGCGTCTACGACAAGACCCGCCACAGCCCCGAGGACCAATCGCAATTTCTCACCAACACGTTGCACTGGCCAATTACGCATGCTTGTTGCGACATGACCTGGCAGTCGACGACTGAGGATAAATGGCTATCTTCGCACATTCTCGCTCGATCGACGATCAGGGTGCCCAAAACGCTGGCTGTAATCGACAAGACCGACCGAATTTATCCCGAGACGCACAAGATATCGACGGCCGAGCACCTGCGCGACTTCATGACGTCGCAGGATGTCCTGCCGCTGTTCGGAAAGGAAAATCGCGGCATATGCAGCTTCGGCGCTTTCCTGGTCCAGGAGGTCGATGAAAACGCCATGCTCCTGAAGGGGCAGGGTAGGCTTGGATACGACACCTGCATGGACCAATTCGTTGGAGCAACGCCGTATCTGCTCCAACGATTGGAGAGCAACCATAGTTTTTTTGACCGGTATACCGACGCCCTAGCCACGGTCCGCGTTTGTATCTTGATCTGCAAAGACGGAATCAAGATTCCATTCGCTGTCCTGAAATTGCCATCGCGCGATAACGTGGCCGACAGCTTCTGGCGGCCCGGCAATCTTGCCTGCAACTTGGATATCCGAAGTGGCAAGATTCTGACCGTCCGGTCCAAGGACCGCTTCGGCACGACAGACCACACGGCGCTTCCGGAATCCGGCGAACCCCTCCTTGGTGAAATTGTTCCAATGTGGGATCGCGTAATAGACATGGCCCATGCATGCGCGCCGATATTTCAGCCCGTGCGATATCAGTCCATGGACATCGCCATCACGCAGCAAGGGCCGGTTCTGATCGAAATCAACACGGGCGGCGGATTCGACTTGCCACAGCTCGCTAGCGGAATGGGTTTCCTCACGGACGAGGTCCGCGATTTCTTTCGAACGTGCGGATACCAAAGACTTTGATCGCGCACTAGCCTTCGCCGAACCGTCCCAAGTTGCCATGCTCCGAAGTCTGTCCCGCGGTCTTTGAGGGTTCAAACCATGCACCGATCACCCGTTGAACGCAGTCAAGGCAATACGAGCCCCAATGGTCGCAAGGTGCTCGAGAACCTGCGTAAGCTTGTCAATGCGTTCGGACCATTCGGGGGATTCAGCCAGCATTCGGGGCAAGCAAAGAAAAACGCGAAGATGGTTTCCTCGCCGAGTGTCTATGATGCGGAGCCAATTCCGGCGGCAGCGCGAGCGGAAATTGATGCGCTGCTTGCAAGCGGGGATTTGTTTCGCTACACGGCGGCGTCGGGCTCGCCTGTGGCTGAACTGGAAAGTGAATTCGCGGAATTCATGGGCGTTCCCTTCGCGCTGGCGGTGAACTCTTGCTCGGCCGCCCTGTTCCTATCGCTGAAGGCGATCGGCATAGAACCTGGTGATAGGGTTCTAATCCCGGCTTTCACCTTCGCCGCGGTACCTTCGGCCGTCGTCCACGCGGGCGGCGAACCGATCCTTGTCGACGTTGCCGAGAACTATCGGATCGACCTGAACGATTTCGAAGCCAAGCTTTCCCAAAATATCAAGGCTGTGGTCATCAGCCATATGCGCGGCCACACATCGGACATGGATGCGATTATGGCGCTCTGTGATGCCCGGAAAATTCCGGTGATCGAGGATGCGGCCCACTCCCTTGGCACCATTTGGTCAGGCCGAAAAATCGGCACGATCGGCCGGATTGGATGCTTCTCGTTCCAATCGTTTAAGCTGATGAATGCCGGCGAAGGCGGGATGCTTATCACGCGCGATCCCGATATCATTGCTCGGGCGATCATTATGTCCGGCGCCTACGAACACAATTGGAAGAAGCATCCGGTCGCCCATGACCGGTGTATTTTCTGGCAAAACAAGCTCCCGCTCTACAACATGCGCATGAATAATCTTTCGGCGGCGGTCCTGCGGTCTCAGATCCATGAAGTGCCGCGGCGAGCAAGCGATGGCCGGGCCAATCATGATTATGTTGCCGGGATCCTGAATGCGTCGCCGTGGCTGAATGTGCCGGCGCCTCTCGATCTGGAGCTCCGCGCGCCCGATTCGATCCAGTTCAACCTTCGTGGCTTCGACTCCGACGAGGAAGCCGAAGCGTTCCAGCGGTCTGCGAATGAGAAAGGGGTTATGGTTCAGGTCTTTGGGCTCTCCGAGGACAACGCGCGGGCGTTCTGGAATTGGAAATTCATCGGGCATCAATCCGATCTAAAGCAGACCCGCGCCATGTTGATGAGAGCGTGCGATGTCCGTCTACCGGCCAGATTGCGCAAGAATGACCTGGATTTCATCGCAAACGCGTTGGTCGAGGCCGCCGAAGATGTGAAAAAAACGGACCAGAAAGGGTGCGGATCGCCAATTCGGACGTTGGTGCGATCAGCCTAAGGCGAATCGGCCTCCAGAATGTCCGGCTACGTCAGCCTCATGCCGCCGACTGACGCCGCACGGTCGGATCGCGTCTCTAACCAGCACGCTACCCGCCGCCGCTTGACCAAACCGGCGTCGCCGGGTGATGACTAGCGCCACAGTAATCGTGGAACGCAGAATCAAACATGACACGGCAGATCGAGCGTATCCCCCTACGCGGCACGACGCCCGGCACCCGCCGGGAGGTGGTCCTGCGCCGCTATGGCGTGGCGGGGGCGCGGCCGAAGGCCTATGTGCAGGCCTCCCTGCACGCCGACGAGACGCCGGCCCTCTTGGTCGCCCATCATCTGGCGCACCTGCTCGACCAGGCCCAGGCGGACGGAACCATCGAGGGCGAGGTGGTGCTGGTGCCCTATGCCAACCCAATCGGCCTTGGCCAGTTCGTCAACGCCGAGCAGTTGGGCCGCTACGAATTGCGTGGGGGCGGGAATTTCAATCGCAACTGGCCGGACCTTTTTCCGACCGTTGCCGAGACCGTGGACGGCAAGCTGACCGACTCGCCGGCCGAGAACGTGGCCTTGATCCGCGCGGCGCTGCGCGCGGCGTTGGCGGCCATCGCGGCGCAGCCGGTCCACAACGAGTTGCTCAGCCTACGCCTGGCCCTGGCCCGCGAGGCCGTCGATGCGGACATGGTCCTCGATCTGCACTGCGACGAGGAGGCGCTGATGTACCTTTTCGTCACCCCGGCCCATTGGCCGGAGGCGCACGATCTCGCCGCCGAGCTGGGCTGCCAGGCCGTGCTGCTGGCCGAGCAATCGGGCGGCAACTCGTTCGACGAGGCCTATTCCACTCCGTGGCTGCGCCTGGCCGCGCGCTTCCCCAAACACCCCATTCCCGCCGCCTGCCTGGCCGGCACCGTGGAGTTGCGCGGGCAGGCGGATGTGGGCGACACGTTCGCCGAAGCGGATGCCGCGGCCCTGTTCCGCACCCTGCAACGGTACGGCGTGATCGCCGGCGACCCGGGCCCGCTGCCCGAACCCTTGTGCGAGGCGACCCGCCTGGATGCCTGCGATTCCATCAAGGCGCCGGCGGCCGGCGTGCTGAGCTACGCCGTGGAGCTGGGTGATCGGGTGCGCAAGGGCGATGTTGTCGCCTGGATCATCGACCCCGGGGCCGACGATCCCGCGGCGGCGCGCCGGCCCGTACACGCCGGGACCGACGGCTTGGTGCTCAGCCGCCGGCTGCATAAATTCGCGCTGCCTGGCATGACCATCGCCAAAGTCGTGGGCACGGAGACCTTGCCCGAGCGGAAAGGCGCCTATCTGCTCGACGACTAAGGCAGGGGCGGCTCAGAGCTCGCCGCGTTCCTCGGCGCGGGCCTGATCGAGGGCACGGTGATAAGCGAGCATCACCTTGTGCTCGGGAGCAACGCCGATGATGCGCCGGGTATCGCGGTGGTCCACCACGGGAAGGAACACCTCGCCACTGGCCGCGTAGGCTTTCACCGCGGTTTCGAGGTCATCATCGGCTTGCAGGACCGTCGGCCGGCCACGCGCCACGTCCTTGGCGGTCATTTCCGCATCGTGGCTGGTGTCGAAGGCCGCCTCGTGCATGTCGGAATAGGCGATGACGCCGGTCAGCCGGCCATCCGAATCGACGACGAAGAGCTCGCCGCACGCCGCGGCCTGCAACCGGGCGCGCACCATGGCGATCGGTGTTTCCGGCGTGACCGTCTCATAGCCGCCGTCCATCACGTCGCGGGCCCGAATGGCGCGCAGCAGGCCGATCTCCTGACCGCCGCGGACCACCACGCCGCGGCGCAGCAGCTGCCAGCCGAAGAACGAACGGCCCTGCGTCTGATGGGTGATGACGCTGGCGATGGCGGTGGCGATCATCACCGCGATGGTCGCCGAATAGTCGGTGGTGAGCTCGAAGATCATCAGCACCGTGGAGATCGGCGCGCCAAGGACGGCGCCAGCCATCGCCCCCATGCCGACCATGGTGTAAGCACCCGGACCAGAGGACAATTCCGGGAAGGCGCTCGTCGCGATAACACCGAAGGCGCCGCCGACCATGGCGCCGATAAACAGTGACGGCGAAAAGACGCCGCCGCCAAAACCACAGCCCAGGGAAATCGCCGTCGCCGCCGTCTTGGCGACCACCAGGGCGAGAAGCAGCCACAACGGAAAAACCCCGGACAGGGCCGAATCGGTGGCTTCATAGCCAACGCCGAGGACCTGCGGAAAAGCAATGGCCATCAGGCCAACGGCGAGCCCGCCCAGGGCCGGATGCGCCCAGCGCGGTACCGGCAGCCGGGCAACCGTATCCTCGGTGAAGAACACGGCGCGCATGAAAATGATGGCGATGATCGCCGAGACGGCGCCCAGCAAGGCGAAAGCCGGCAGCTCCCAGAACGAGGTGATGGCGCGCATGGCGGGCATCACGAAAGCCGGGAAGTCGCCATAGTTCATGCGGCTGATGATGGTGCCGGTCACCGAGGCGATGACGATGGGGGCGAACGCGGTCAGCGCGTAATGCCCGACCACCACCTCCAGGGCGAAGAAGGCCCCGGCGATCGGCGCGTTGAACGAGGCCGCCACCGCCGCGGCAACCCCGCAGCCCAGGAGGGTGCGCGCCGGCGTGCGGCCTAGATGCAGCCGTTTCGCCACCCACGAGCCGATGGAAGCGCCCAAATGCACCACCGGCCCCTCGCGCCCCACCGAGGCGCCGACGCCGATGGAAGCGGCGCTCACCACGGCCGCCTTGAGCCCGACGGTGGCCGACATGCGGCCGACCCGCAGGGCATTGGCCTCGATGACGTCGGCCACGGCGTGCGGCCGCCGACCGGGCATGAAGAAATGGACGAACACGCCGACGGCCAGGCCACCGACGGCGGGCACCAGGATCAGGTGCCACCAGGGCAACCCCGCGGCCAGGGTGGCCACGCTCTCACCGCCAAAGCCGAAGCCGAGGCGCTGCACCAGATCAATCACAGAGCGAAAGCCGATGGCGGCGACACCGGCCGCGGCCCCGATGGCCACTGCCAGCACCGAAAGGATCACCTGCACGTTCCGGCCAAGCTGCCTGACCGCAGCCAGAACATCGGTCAGCGAATCGGCTGGTTGGGACATACCCGCCGTGGTAGCACGCGGCAAATGAATCCGCCATTAAGCACAGCGTGCCGGCCGCCCCCGGCGGCAAATTCGTGGCAACAGTCCCCGGCAACAACCGTTGTGCACCCGCTTGGCGGTTGTTATGGCTAGCCCCCATGAGCAGAAGCAGTAGCAGTAGCCAACCGGCGGTGCCCGTCATCCGTATGGCCCGGGCCGAGGATTCGGCGACGATTCTGAATCTGATCCGGGCCCTGGCCGAATTCGAGAACTTGCTCGATGCCGTGCGCGCGACCGAGGCGGACATCCGCCGCGACGGGTTCGGCCCCGACCGGCGGTTCGAATGCCTGCTGGCGGAGGTGGATGGCGAAGCCGTGGGCTTCGCCCTCTTCTTCCCCAGCTATTCGACGTTCGAGGGCCGCGCCGGCTTGTACCTGGAGGACCTCTACGTGGCCGAGTCGGCGCGCGGCCTAGGGGTCGGGCGCGCCATCATGGCCCACCTGGCGCGGCTGGCGGGCGAGCGCGGCTACCCGCGTCTCGACCTGTCGGTGCTGCATTGGAACCCGGCGCGGGCCTTTTACGAGCGCCTGGCGTTCCGTCAATCCGCCGACTGGCTGCCGTATCGGCTGGAGGGCGAGGCACTGCGCGCCCTGGCACAGGAAGGCAACGACTAGGCCCGCCGCCTAATTGCAGCGCCCGATCGACCCTTCGCCGCAAATCCGTCGACCGTCCATCCACGTAGCGCCGGTGAGATCGGCGCGGGTGAAGTCCGCACCATCCAGCTGCGCGTCGCTGAAATCGGCCTCCCGCAACACCGCATCGAAGAAACGGGCCCGGCGCAGATCGGCGCCCTGAAACGACGCCTTGGTCAGATCCGCCTTGGTGAAGTCGGCTTCGGACAACTTGGCCCCGTCAAGCACCGTCTCCAGCATCCGGGCATTTACGAACTTCGCCTTGAAGCCATTGATATTGGACAGGTCGCTGCCGGCCAGATCGGCACGAAAAAAGCTGCCATCACGCAGCCGGGCACCGCTGAGGTCGGCCTGGCTGATATCCAGGCCGTCGAAGATGCAGCGCTGCCAATTCACCCCCGGCGCCGGCGGGTCGGTACAGCCGGCACGGGCCGAGCCGGAGCCGGCAATCATCACGAGGAGCCCGACGGCGAAAGCCCCGAGCCATGCGGATGCAAGGCGAATCATCGGCTTAGCATTGTCGATCCTGGCCACAACGGCAATGCGAATCCTCAAGCGCACATCTCAAGTCCGGGAGGCTAAACCGATGGCGCGGCCCGCTTCCACGGGGCGCGGCAGATGCTGATGGACCGCATAAATCTCGTCCAGGCGGTCGAGAATCGGCTTGGGCATCGGGGTCACCCGGCGCCGGTCGAGATCGATATGCAGGCTGAGCCATTCACTGGTCGCGGCGACATATCCCTGCACCGCGTGATGCATGGTCTGCAGGAAGTGGATCCGCTTCGGGTCGAAGCCGATGATTTGTACGGTAAAACGCAAGGGGTCCCCGGCGACCACCTCGCGCTGATAGGTGATATGGCATTCGGCCGCGAAGGTGGTGCTCCGCGCGGTCCGCCGGTAGGTCTCGTTGATGCCGAGAACATCGAAAAAGGCATCCGCCGCGTGATCGAAGGCCAGCAGATAGTAGGCGACGTTCATGTGGCCGTTGTAGTCGATCCATTCCGGCCGCACCACGTCCTGAGGAAGATCCAGTGGCGACGGGTCTTGCATCAGGGCTCCTGTAGCGCGCGGCGGGCACGATAAACCATTGATGGGACGTGGCAAGGGCGTACGGAGAAGATCGTCAACTGCGACATTTATGCCACAGACCGGCCTGCCGCCCCTCACCGCAATTTCGAGCTTTATAGCGTTTCTCGACGCGGTGTGTTACGTGATTTGCTGTTAGGGTGAAACTGCGAGCAGTTCCTGACGACCTGCGCCGACGGCCGCCGCGTGAATACCACGTCGCTTAAGGCTCCATTAAGGCTGTTTTGCCAGGGTCCTAGGCTGATTCGGCCTGGCCGGCGGCAGTGGTTGCGGTAGCGAAGGAATCGATCGTATCCTATCGTTGAGTTGGATGGTGCCGGCGCGGTACGCGTATCAATGTATAAGGCAATGAAGGCAGGGCATCGTGCCAGTTAAGGTGTGCTCTTTGATGGACATCGGCCTCTGCCGCCGTTTTGGGGCGGTGCTGGCGGTTGTACTGGTTCTGGCGGCCTGCGCCAACCGGAACGCGGACGCGCCAGTCGCCGGCACGCCCAGCGCGACCGCGGATATCTACGAGATCGATGACGACAACGATCCGCTGGAAATCGTCAACCGGTTCATCTTCGCTTTCGACATGACGCTCGACGTATTCATCTTCAAGCCGGCGGCGGCGACCTATCGCTTCCTGCTGCCGGTTGAAGTCCGCGATTCGGTTCGCAACGTGATTCGTAATCTGCGCACGCCGGTGGTCTTGGCCAATGACCTGTTCCAGGGCGAAATGGAGCGCGCCGAAACGACCACCATGCGCTTCCTCATCAACACCACCGTCGGAGTGCTGGGCATATTCGACGTTGCCGATGGCTGGGGCTATCCCCACCATGACGAGGATTTCGGGCAAACCCTTGCGGTCCATGGGGCCGGTGAAGGGTTCTACCTGGTGCTGCCGATTTTTGGCCCCTCCTCGCTTCGCGATGGCTTCGGATTGGTGGTCGACATCCTTCTCGATCCGCTTACATATGTCGGACAGGCCTACGATGTGGATGACGAGCTGTTGGCGCGCCCGGCGGTGGGCGGTATCGACACACGCTCGCGCAACATCGAGACGCTCGAGGATCTGCAAAAAGACTCGATAGACTTCTATGCGCGCATACGTTCACTCTATCGGCAGTCGCGGGCGAACGACATCCGCAATGGAGCCGGCGCCGGCGACCAAGTACCAGGCCTCTATAGCAGCGAAATTGACTTTGGCGACGATGCGGACAGCACAGAGAAAACAACGGACTGAGACCAGCCTAAGCCGCCGCGCCCTCCTGAGATGGATAAATGGGGGGATCGCCGGCGTGTTGGCGCTTGCTTGGCTGCCGGCATCGGGGCGGGCGGATCAAGCGGACGCCGCGGGCGCCTTCTTGATGTCGCTCACCGATCGGTCCATGGCCGAATTGACCGACGAATCGATCCCGGCCGACCAACGCAAGGAACGGTTCCGCCGCCTATTCAAGGACAACTTCGATATCCCGGCCATTGGCCGCTTTGTCCTGGGCCGCTACTGGCGACCCGCCGACGAAGCCGAGCGCGGCGAATTCCTGGCGGTGTTCGAGGACGTCATGGTCGATCGGTTTGCGCCCCAGTTCGCCGGCTATGCCGGCACGAAATTCAAGATCGGCGCTATTCGCGAAGTCAAGGAAGACAATCAGCTCATGGTCAACTCGACCGTGGCCCCGCCGAATTCCGAGGTCGTGGAAGTCGATTGGCGGCTGCGTAGTGGTGACGGCGGGTTCAAGGTCCTGGACGTCGTCGCCCAGGGCGTCAGCATGGCCCTGACCCTGCGCTCCGAATACGCCTCGGTGCTGAAAAGCTCGGGCGGCAAGATCGACGCCCTGATCGCCATGTTGCGCGAACGCACGGCGAAAGCCGGCTAACCGCCGGTCCCCGAGACACGGGAACCGCGACCGGGGCGGTCAGCCCTGAACCGAGCCCGTCGAGTGGGCCTCGTAGAACTGCTCTTCCTTCGAGACCTTGCGCTTGGGGACCGGGTCGTGGCTGCGCCAATAGTTCGAGGCCGCGGCGACTCCGCTGCCCGGCCGCACGTCAACGCCGACGTCGAGCATCGCCATCTCCGCCCCGGCGATGGCGCCCATCAGCATGAGCTCATTGAGATCGCCCAGATGGCCAATGCGGAACAGCTTGCCGGCGACCTTGGAGAGGCCGGCGCCGAGCGCGAGGTTGTAGCGCCGGAACGCCACGTCGATGATATGGGCGCCGTTGATCCCCGCCGGCACCATCACCGCGCTCACGGTGTCGGAATACCACTTGGGCTCCTTGGCGCAGAGCGACAGTCCCCAGCCCTCGGTGGCCGCCGCGCGAACGCCTTCCGCGAGATAGTGGTGGCGCGAGAAAATGTCCTCGAGCCCCTCCTCGAAGATGATGTCGAGGGCCTCGCGCAGCCCGTAGAGCATGGGCAGTGCCGGGGTGTAGGGAAAGTAACCGCTGGCATTGGCGGCGATCATGTCGGCGAGATCGAAGTAGCAGCGCGTCGATTTGGCGCTCTTCCTCGCCGCGAGGGCCTTCGGGCTGACCGCCAGGATGCCCAGCCCGGCCGGCAGCATCAGGCCCTTCTGCGAGCCGCTGACGGCGAGGTCGACACGCCACTCGTCCATGCGGAAATCGATGCTGGCGAGCGAGCTCACCGCGTCCACACAAAGCAGGGCCGGGTGGCCGACGTCGTCCATCACCTTGCGCAGCCCGGCGATGTCGCTGGTCACGCCGGTCGCGGTCTCGTTCTGACAGGCGAGAACCGCCTTGATCTCGTGCTTGCTGTCGGCGCGCAACACCTCCGCGGTGCGCTCGAGCGGCACGCCCTCGCCCCACTCGACCTCCTGAACCACGACGTCGAAGCCGAGACGCTGCGCCATGTCGATCCACAGATAGCTGAACTGGCCGAAGCTTGACGCCAGGACCTTGTCTCCCGGCGAGAGGGTGTTGGTCAGGGCCGCCTCCCAGGCGCCGGTGCCGGAGCAGGGAAAAATGAAGACCTGCCCCTCGTCCGTCTTGAACACCTTCTTCAGGTCGCTCAGCACGCTCATCGACAAGTCCGGAAACCGCGAGGAGCGGTGATCCTCCATCGCCACGATCATGGCGCGCTGCACCCGGTCAGGAACGTTGGTCGGTCCCGGAACGAAAAGAAAATTGCGGCCAGTGGTGCGCCTCATGGTGGTCCTCCCTCTAGGTAGTTACGGGATTGGGCGGCGGCTGGCGGCCGCGCGTCAGGCCACCCGGTCACGCGGCTCCTTTCCGGCGAAGAAGGCTTCGGCGTTGTCGATGACGCGGAAGCCCATGGCGGCGCGGGTCTCGCGGGTGGCGCTGCCCAGGTGCGGCAGAAGGACCACGTTCTCCATCTCCAGCAGTGCCGGCGTCACCGCCGGTTCCTTCGCGAAGACGTCGAGCCCGGCGCCGGCAATCTGGCCGTCGGCCAAGGCCTTGACCAGAGCGGCCTCGTCGACCACGTCGCCGCGCGCGGTGTTGATCAGGATGGCGTCATCCTTCATGGCGGCGAAGCGCGCCGCGTTCATCAGTTTTTGGTTCTCCGGCGTCGCAGGGCAGTGCAGCGACACGAAATCGGACTCGGCGAGAATCGACTCGATCGTATCGCGCCGCTCGGCACCCAGGCTGCGCAGCACGTCGGCAGCCGGCGGATAGGGATCAAAGAAAAGGATCCTCATGCCGAAGCCGTGCCGTGCCCGCTGCGCCACGGCCCGGCCGATGCGCCCCAAGCCAATCAAGCCGAGGGTCTTGCCGGTGACCTGGGTGCCCATCATATGGGTCGGCCGCCAGCCGCTCCAGGACTTGCTCCGGACATGACGCTCGCCCTCGCCGGCGCGGCGCGCCGTCATCAGCAGCAAGGTCATGGCCAAATCGGCGGTGGCATCGGTCAGCACCTCGGGCGTGTTGGTGACAACCAGGCCGCGCGCCTTGGCCGCAGCCACGTCGATGTTGTTGAAGCCGACCCCGAAGTTGCCGATGAGCCTGGCGCGCAGCGGCTCGGCCGCCATCACCTCGGCGTCGATCCGGTCGGTCACGGTGGGGAATACCGCATCGTAGTCCCGGAACGCTTGGTGCAGGGCGGCCTGGCCCAAGGGTTTGTCCTCGACGTTCAGGGTCACGTCGAACAACTGCTGGAGGCGTGCTTCGACCTCTTGCGGCCAGCGCCGCGTGACGATGACTTTGGGCTTACTCACGAATTCCGGCCTTTCTTGGACAGGGCTCTCGGCAGAAGGAACCATAGCAGAGCGAGGCAGCGTGGGGTAGTCGGCCGGGTCCTCGCCGAGTTGCAGCACCCCGGGCGCGCGTGGTCAATCCGCCGTCCTTGCCGGTTTCGGGCTTCGCCGGTTTCGGGCTTCAGTCTTGCTTGGTTTCGCCGGCAACGGGAAAACCC
The DNA here is from genome assembly GCA_021776215.1 of Kiloniellaceae bacterium. Lineage (GTDB taxonomy): Bacteria > Pseudomonadota > Alphaproteobacteria > Kiloniellales > J153 > JAJFGI01. Next base: position 14,873 of record JAJFGI010000271.1, read on the forward strand.
GCGCGCATGTAGGTGACGATCTGCCAGATTTCTTTCTCTGTGAGGATCTCCTTGTAGGCCGGCATTTCGGTGCCGAACCGCGCGCCGCCCTCGGAGATCGTCCACAGGAGGTACTCGTCGACGGACTGCCGCCGCTGGATCATGTGAGCCAGAAGCGCCGGGGATGGCGTGAGGTCTCTACCGGCAATGCCGTCCCCCAAGCCTTTCGGGCCATGGCACGTGGCGCAGTGAGACGTATAGAGCGTGCGGCCATCATCGATAACCTTCGTCGCGGCTGGATAGGGGCTTGTGAGGCTCCGATACTCGACCGGCACGCCGGCCTCGATGAATTCACGGTGCCGTGCCGCTCGGGACAGCAGATCCGGCATGGCCTCTTTCGAGTCCCAGTACGGTGCGGGTTTGCGTTGCTGAGTCCACAGGTCCAGGCCCGGCACCAGCTCTCGTTGCAGGTCTTGCGCTGCCCTTCCGGGGAAGACGCTGACCCCGAGGACCAAGACGCACAGGATCGCGAGACGGGACGCGAATGAAACGATCGTCGCCATGTGCATTCATCGGCCCCCAACGGTCATCGGGATGAGATCCGTAGATCTTTTCAATGAAACCCCTACCCGGTCCATCCCGAAAAGGCATTGAGTTGGATCAAGTTCCGCTCGTTGGTGCCAAGCGGCGCCCTACCGCGTCAGCGGCTTGTACTTGATGCGGTGCGGTTGGTCGGCTTCGGCGCCGAGGCGGCGGTGGCGGTCGGCTTCGTAGTCCTGGTAGTTGCCTTCGAACCAGACCACCCGGCTGTCGCCCTCGAAGGCCAGCATATGGGTGGCGATGCGGTCCAGGAACCAGCGGTCATGGCTGATGATCAGGGCGCAGCCGGGAAAATCCAGGATCGCGTCCTCGAGCGCGCGCAGGGTATCCACGTCCAAATCGTTGGTCGGCTCGTCGAACAGGAGGACGTTGGCGCCCTCTTTGAGCATCTTCGCCAGATGCACCCGGTTGCGCTCGCCGCCGGAAAGCTGGCCGACCTTCTTCTGCTGGTCGGCGCCCTTGAAGTTGAAGGCGCCCACGTAGGCGCGCGACGGCGTCTCGTGCTTGCCCAGGGTAATGACGTCGTGACCCTCGGATATCTCCTCCCAGACGGTCTTGCCCGCCCGCAGGCTGTCGCGCGACTGGTCGATGTAGCCCAGCTTGACCGTCTCGCCGAGGCGCAAGGTGCCGGCATCCGGCTTGTCCTGGCCGACGATCATGCGGAACAGGGTGGTCTTGCCGGCGCCGTTGGGGCCGATGACGCCGACGATGGCATTGGCCGGGATCTTGAAATCGAGCCCGTCGATGAGCATGCGGTCTCCGTAGCCCTTGCACACGCCCTTCGCCTCGATCACCAGGTCGCCGAGGCGCGGCCCCGGCGGGATCGAAATCTGGCCTGGCTCCGGCACCTTTTTGGCGGCATCGGCGAGCAGCGTCTCGTAGGCCTGCAGCCGCGCCTTCGATTTGGCCTGCCGCGCCTTGGGGCTTTGCCGCACCCACTCCAGCTCGTGTTTCAACGCGCGCTGGCGCGCGGATTCAGCACGCTCTTCTTGCGCCAGGCGCGTCTGCTTTTGTTCCAGCCAGCTCGTGTAATTGCCCTTGAAGGGAATCCCCTCGCCCCGGTCCAGCTCGAGGATCCAGCCGGCGACATTGTCCAGGAAATAGCGGTCATGGGTGACCGCCACCACGGTACCGGGATATTCTTCGAGATACCGCTCCAGCCACGCCACCGATTCCGCGTCCAAATGGTTGGTCGGCTCGTCCAGCAGCAGCATGTCGGGCTTCTGCAGCAGCAGGCGGCACAGCGCCACCCGGCGCCGCTCGCCGCCGGAGATTTTGCTCACGTCCGCGTCGCCCGGCGGGCAGCGCAGGGCGTCCATGGCGATGTCCACCGTCCGCTCCAAATCCCAGGCACCGGCGGCATCGATCTTTTCCTGCAAGTCGGCTTGCTCGGTGCTCAGGGCGTCGAAATCGGCATCTTCCTCGGCGAACATGGCGTTCACCTGCTCGAAGCGGTCAAGCAGTGCCTTGGTTTCGGCCACGCCCTCATAGACATTGCCGGCCACGTCCTTTGCCTCGTCGAGGACCGGTTCCTGGTGCAGGTAGCCGATCCTGACCCCCTCGGCGGCCCGGGCCTCGCCGGTAATCTCGGTGTCGATGCCGGCCATGATCCGCATCAGGGTGGACTTGCCGGCGCCGTTGGCGCCCAGCACACCGATCTTGGCCCCAGGCAGGAAGCTGAGACGAATGTCCTTGAGGATCTGCTTGCCGCCCGGAACGGTCTTGCCGACCCGGTCCATGGTATAGATGTACTGATAGGCGGCCATATACCCCTCATCTGCGTGCAAAAACGGGTGATGCCGGCAACCCGCCGGGCGGCAAGGTTCTAGCCTAAAGCCGGGGTGGACGCAAAGCCGGCCACACGAAAACGGTGCGCCGTCTACCAGCCGGCCGCGCGCTGCCGGGCGGCGATGTGCTTCGACCTCGCGGCGAACGCCCGGGCGGCGCCGAAAGTGGTCACCCCGGCAACGGCCAAGCGCGGCAACATGCGGATGTAGATCTCGGCGGTCACCAAAGCATCGCCCAGCGCCGTATGGCGCCCGCGCACATCGACGGCCAAGCGCTCCGCCAGCCCTTCGAGGCTGTGTTCGGCGGCCTCGGGATCGAGGGCGGCCGACAGCTGAAGGGTATCCAGGCCCGGTGGCTCGGGCCATGGAATGCCGGCCAGCGCGCATTCCCGGCGCAACATGGCAATGTCGAACGGCAGATTGTGGCCCACCAGCACGGTGCCCTCGATCAAGGGCTGCAGGCGGGCGAATACGGCCGGAAAATCCTCCGCGTCGGGGACCATGGCGTCCGTGATGCCGTGCACGGCGGTCGAGCGGGCGGGGATCGCGATGCCCGGCCGAACCAGCCGATCGAGGGCGGCGCTGCGATACATGCGGGCACCGTGCAAGCGCACGGCCCCCACCGAGACGATCCGGTCCTTGGTCACGTCCAAGCCCGTGGTTTCGGTATCCAGGACGGTGACCGGCAGGTCCAAGAGCGACGTCGAGGCGGTCAGCGGCACCGGCGGCGGCGGCTGGTCGTGCAGTTCGAGGTCGTGCTCGACTTCCGCGCGGTGCTCGGCGCATTCGCCTGGAAACATGAGAATGGCACCGGCATGGCCATCCAGGTCCGCGACCCTGGCCGGCATGGCGGCGCCGGCCACGGTGCGCAGATCCACGGCCACCGGCTGTCCCGATTGCCGCGCCTGCTCCACCGCGTCGGTGACCGAGGCACGCTCGAGGGCGGCGAATACCGACGTCCCGACGCGCACCCGGTCCGCCCCCAGCAACGCCTTGGCCACATGGTTGACCAGGCTCACCTGGCCTTGGTCGGTGATTACCACCATGCCGTCGGAAATGGAGGCCAGAACCGCGCCGAGCCGGCGATCCGGGGCGGCGCGCTCATCGGCCCGCGCCGCGGCCAGATCGGCCACCGCGGCATAGAGATGGCCGACTTCCGCGCCCACCTCGGCGTCGTCCCAGCGCGGCGGCACGGCGCGGCTATCCCCGACCAAGGTCATGACCGCACCGCGCAGGCGCTGCAATTCCCGCCGATGGCGCCGGAGCTGCGCCACGGCATGTCCCAGGGCCAAGCCGGCAACCGCCAGGAGTCCCGCGAAAACGATTTCGCCGGTACCGAGGCGCAAGCCCATGCCGGGCGATGTCATGGCCGTCCAGGCAACAAAGGCAATCAGCACCGCCGCCAGTATCACCACGCTGATGAGAATGCCCCGCAACATGCCGACCGCTTCCTAGAACACGTCGCCGGTGAACTCGGCGCGCACCCGTTTCCGCAACGCATCGATGGCCCGCAGCGAGTCGACCAGGATGTCCTTCTCCCGCTCCGACAGGGTATCCGGGTGAACATGGTTGCCGACGGTGCGGCCGGCCCGGAAATCCGCAATCTGCTCGCGCAGCAACAAGCACGAGATGTGCCGATAGGCACCGCTCAGGTAGTCTTCCTCATCGTCGGAAAGCACGCCGGTCCGGTGCAGGGCGGCGATGCGTTCGAGAGTCGACGTGGCCGGCACGCCGTGACGCAGGGCCAGCAGGCGGATATTGCCGACCAGCGGCATGGTCCCGGCATGTTTCAGGTTGATTTCCCCCTTGTGCTCCGGCTTTTCCGTCTCCGTCAGGAAGCGGCCGAACCAGCCGAGGGCGACCCCGTACTCCTGGACCTCGTGGGCCATCTCCCGCAGGTACGCGGGATTGCCCTTGATCAAGGCCGCGGCATGCTGGCGCAGCTCGCGGGCAAAGTCCGCGCGGCCATAGGCACCGACGAAATCGAAGAAGATGTCGGATAGCTGAATGGCGACGGTACTTCGCCGCCGCCCCCACAGCCGTAACTGATCGCGCCATTGGCGACGGGTCTTGCGCCACAGCGGGTTGGTCGCCATCACGTAGCCGTTGCACAGGGGAAAGCCGATGGTGTCCAGGTCGCGGGTCATGCGCTCGGCCAATTCGATGAAGTATCCGTCGATCCGGTCGTGCTCGGCATCGGGATAGTCATCGAGGATGAAGCCGTTGTCCTGGTCGGGAAACAGGTAGTTCTCGCCGCGGCCGCCCGAGCCCATAATGATCAAGGCGAACGGCACCGGCGGGTCGCCAAGCCCCTCGTCCCGCATGGCGGTGACCGATGCCTCGACGACGCGGCGGTGCAAATCGCGATTGATGTCGGTCAACAACGCCAGGATCTCCGGTGCGGGGACGTGATCGGCGAACAAATCTGCCGCGACATCGACCTGCGCCGCCTTGATCTCGCGCAAGCCGTCCAGCGTCCCTTCATGGGCGATCCGGTCGATCTGCCGAACGATCTGTTCGGCGGCGACCGCAAGGGCGTCGTTCAGAGTGATGGTGCCGACCGGCCGGTTGTCCGCGTCGATGACCGGCATTTGCCGCCAGCCGAAACGCCGCATGCGGGCGATGGCCGCGTAGAGATAGTCGTCGGCGGCAACCGTTTCCACCGGCATTGTCATGACCGCCCGCACGCTCTCGGAACCGACGCAGCGCAGCGCGACTCGGCGGGTGATGTCCTGCTCGGTGATGATGCCGATCAAGCGGCCATCGCTATCGATGACCAGCGCCGATGTCGCCTTGGCGGCGGCCATGCGGCCCAGCAGGTGCTCGACATCCGTATCGTCCGGCACAGCCACCGGAGGTGTCCGCATATAGTCGCGCACGAGGCGGGAGAATATCTTGGTCTGCGATTGCACGGGACCGCCGATGCCTCAAGGCTCGCCGAACAGGCGAGGACCCGGCGACATTACAGCACCTCTTCGCGCTGGCCGACCGGGGCCGCCGCATGCGCGTCGCTGGTATCGGGGATGCTGAAACAAAAGGCGGCGCCGTGACCGGGTGCGTCCTCGACCCAGATGGCGCCGGCGAAGTATTCGACGATCTGCCGCGAGATGGCCAGGCCCAGGCCGGTGCCGCGCGGCCGGTCAGCCAGCTTTTCGCGGGATTCCTGGAACTTCTCGAAAATGAGCTGGCGGTCGTTCGGGGGCACGCCCGGGCCGTTGTCCGTGACCCGGATTTGCAGACGGCCATGGCGGGAAGTGGCCGCCACGATCACGTGCCCGTCCGTCTGATCACAGAACTTCACGGCATTCGAGAGCAAATTGACGATCACCTGCATCAGCCGATCGCGATCCGCATGCACGATTGCCAGCGGACCGATGAAGTCCACATCGAGGCGGATGGGCCGCTCGGCGAACAGGCCGGAGGTGGCGGCCAGGGCATCGTCGATCACCGGCCGCGGGTCGATATCCGCCATCTGCCAGTCCATGCGCCCGGCCTCCATCTTGGCGAGATCGAGAATCTCGTTGATCAGCCGGGTCAGCCGTTCGCTTTCCTTAACGATGATCTTGAGAAATTTCTCCCGCTGCCGCAGATCCAAGTCCGGGTTGTCGCCCAGGATCTCGCTGAACGAGCGGATCGAGGTCAGCGGCGTGCGCAGCTCGTGACTGACGGTCGAGAGGAAATCGTCCTTCAAACGGTCCAGCTCCTTCAGACGTTCGTTGGCCGCGCGCAACTCGGCGGTGGTGGCCTGCAGCTCGCGCGACTTTTGCTCCAGGCCGTGGCTGTATTCGATGACCTGCGAGGTCTCGTCGAGGATCTTCATCACCTCCTCCAGACCGACCACTTCGCCCTTGGCGACCGAGGCGACCATGACCCGCGCCGAGGCGGCACCGATGGCACCGGCCAGCAGGCGTTCGACAAAACTGACCA
>JAJFGI010000272.1 GCA_021776215.1 Kiloniellaceae bacterium
GCGTCGAAACAGGTAGAATGCTGGGGTGACAACGTGCCGGACGGCAAGCTGACCTCATTTCCGCTGGCCGTGAAGAAGGAGCCGGACGAAGCGGTTGTGTTTTCCTGGGTCATCTGGCCATCAAAGGCGGCGCGTGACGAAGGTTGGGCGAAGATGATGGATGATGAGCGCATGAAGCCCGAAAACATGGCCATGCCGTTTGACGGCAAGCGGATGATCTTCGGCGGATTTGAAGTGATCTTTGAGGCGTAGGCTGCAAATTCTTGTCAGCGCTTCTCGCCATACGAACGGCCATCGAACGGTTAGGTTAGAGCACCCGGGCGGCCTTCAGGAAGGCGCGGATTTTATCCGGGTTCTTCACGCCGGGACGATCCTCGACGCCGGAGGAGACGTCGACGGCCGGTGTGCCCGAAACCGCCACCGCCTCGGCGACGTTTCCGGCGCTCAAGCCGCCCGAGAGCATCCACGGCAGCGGCCACCGGCGCCCAGCTAGTAGGCGCCAGTCGAAGGAAATGGCGTTGCCGCCGGGCAAGGCCCCGGTCATGCCCTTCGGCGGTTTGGCATCGAATAGCAGCCGGTCGGCGGCCCCGCAGTACGCCTCGGCGCGGGCGACATCGTCGGCAGCGGCAATCCGCACCGCCTTCATCACCGGCCGGTTAAAGCGGCTGCGGATTTCGGCCACCCGGGCGGGCGTTTCGCCGCCATGCAGCTGCAGCATGTCGAGCGGCACCCGCGCCAGGATACCGGCGATCATGGCATCCTCCGCATCCACCAGCAGGCCGACCTTCTTGATCCCGTCGGGTACCGCCGCGGCCAGCGCCGCGGCCCGCTCGATTTCGACATAGCGCGGGCTCGGCGGATAGAAGATCAAGCCGACAAACGCCGCGCCGCCGTCGACCGCGGCGGCCAGGGCTGGGCGGCTGTTGATACCGCAGATCTTGACGTCGATGGTCATGGCACGCGCTCTTACACCTTCGTCGGCATCGCCGTCGCCGGGATCCAGCCGGTGCTGACGCGAAACGCGATCGAGATCGCGGACATCGCCACGGCCATAACCAGATAGCTCATGGCGGTCATGGCGATTTGGGCGGTCACCAGCCGGCCCGCATTATCGGCGAGATACTGTTTAATTACTTGTTCCGGATCCGCTCCATCCGGCACCGCCGTGGGGTCGATCTCGGGGAGGGCGAATATTCCTAGCGCCTGGGCGATCACCCACAGGACCGTCACCGCCGGCACCATGCTCAGCACAATGGTCCCGAGCAAGCGCAAGCCCTGGCCCCGAGTATGCGTCCAGGCATGCCGCCAAGTATAAATCTCGCCCGCCGCCGCTGCCGGAAAGACGAAGCTCAGCCGAGCCGTTAGATATACCACAGCAATGATCACGGCGATTTCGCCCAACAGGAACGCCGCCATCGCCGCATTGGAGTCCGCGGCGCCGGCGGCCATCAGGGCCTGGAACGTCCCGATGAGCAAGGGCGGGACGACAAGGCCAAAGGCGATGATCGCCAGGGCAACCAGGTAGCCGAAGTACCGCCAGTGCCGCGGCGCCCAGGACGGGATCAGGGCCGGCCGGCCGGCGTCCGGCCCGAGCAACGTCAGCCGGCACCAGGCAACCCCGAAGATCGCGTAGGGCACCAACCCGGCGATCGCCAATATGAAGGAGACCAGGGGATAGGCCGGCATGGCAATGGTCAAGCCGGCAATCAGGATCGAGAGCAGAAAAGGGGCCGCGATGGCGCGCGCCAGTAGCCCCGGTTGCCCGAGGACGATGCCGTATGCCTGGCGCACGGTCCGCAGGACGGGTAGGCGGCTCACCGCTGCCGGTGGTGGGCTAGACTGGCTCACGCGCGGACGCACCGCGGGTTGCTCAACTCGGCGGTGATCCGCCGGGCCGCGGTCGCCGGATCGGCGGCGCCGGTAATGGGCCGTCCGACGACCAGATAATCGGCGCCTTCGGCCACGGCCTGGGCCGGCGTCAGGACCCGTTTCTGATCGTCCGCCAGTGCCCACGCCGGCCGGATACCCGGGACCACGAGCAGAAAATCGGGACCGCACAGGCGGCGCAGGTCGGCGATTTCGTGGGGGCTGCACACGACGCCGTCCAGACCGCTCTCGCGCGCCAGGGCGGCCAGCCGGCGCGCCTGCTCGGCCATGGGACCCTGCTGACCGACCCTGGCGAGATCGTCGTCGTCCAAGCTGGTCAGGATGGTGATGCCGAGCAGCCGGGGCCGCGGCACATTCGCGTCCCCGGCGGTCACCGCCGCCGCCTCGACCGCCGCCCGCAGCATCGCCGGACCGCCGGCGGCATGCACCGTCATCAGGAACGGGCGCAGCGGCACGGCGGCCCGAACCGCCCCCGCCACCGTATTGGGAATGTCATGAAACTTGAGGTCGAGGAACAACCGCCCGCCACCGACCACGGCCCGTGTCCCCTCGGGCCCGTGCGCCGTGAAGAATTCCTTGCCGATCTTCACGCCGCCGACGACCTCGGACAACGCCGTCGCCAGGTTCACCGCGCGCGCTAGATCGGGGGTATCGAGGGCCACGAAGACCCGGTCCTTTGGTGACGTTTTGCTCATGACGCGGGTATATCACCCCGCGCCGACGCGGTCACGCCGCCCTCAACGGTCTAGACCCTTTCGACCACCAGCTCGGCGGCCGCCAGATCCTCGATTGCCGTGCCCGTCGATTTGAACAGGGTGATCTGATCGTAGTAGCGGCGCCCGGCCCGCTCGCCACGGGTCAGCTCGAACAGATCGGCGGCGATATCCGCCGGGTCCAGGATACCGGAGTCGATCGGCTGCACGATGTCGCCGGCCTCGGCGGCGGCGCCGGTCCGGGTATCCACGAACACCCGGGCTCGGCGGATGGCGGTATCGTCGGTCTCGCGCATATCCGGGCGAAAGCCGCCGACCAGATCCAGGTGTTGGCCCGGCTGCAGCCAATCGCCGGCGATCAGCGGGGTGGTGCTCAGGGTCGCGCAGGAGATGATCTGCGCACCGCGCGCCGCGGCTTCGAGATCGGTCGTCGCCGCCACGCGAAAATCAGGGCGGTCCAGGCGCTTGGCCAGTTTGACCGCCTTCTCCTCGGTGCGCCCCCAAATGAGCACGTTGTGGATCGGCCGAACCGCGGCGTGGGCGGCGATCAGGTGCGGCGCCAGGGCGCCGGTGCCGACCATCAGCAAGCGTTCGCTATCGGGCCGCGACAGGTAGGTCGAGGCCAGCGCCGAGGCGGCGGCCGTGCGCCGGGCGGTCAACGCCGGGCCGTCGATCAGCGCCAGCGGCGAGCCCGTCCGCCCGTCGAGCAGCAGATAGGCCCCCATCACCGCCGGCAAGCCGCGGGCGCTGTTCTCGGGGAATACGGTCACCATCTTGATGCCGATATGACGGCCCGCCTGCCACGCCGGCATGAGTAACAGCGTCGCCGGTTCGCCACCGTCGCCGGCGATGCTGTGATGGTGGCGCAGGGGCACGGTAATGTCGCGGCGAAAGGCCTGGCGCAAACGCTCGACCAAGCTCTCGTAGTCGAGCGCCGCATCGACTTCGGCAGCTGGAATAATGCGCATGGCGGCGGCGGCCGACGCCTATGCCCCTAGAGCATCGTCCGTGGGCCGCCACCGGGGGCCGGATGGCTCGGCGGCACGGCCGGCACGCCGGCTGTGGACCCGGCGCCGGTGCGCGGCGGGTCGGTCAAGCGTTGCCGTTCAGCGGCCTCACGCAGGCGCGCGACCTCGCGCTCCAGCTCGTCGGCATGGTGCCGCGCCTCGCGCGCCCGCCGCCGTGTGGCACCGGCGGAAAACCAGGCGATCACGGCGCCGATGAGCAAGCCGACGACGACGCTGCCCAGCACCAGGATGAAGAGCGGCGCCTGAATGGTCATCGCCAGCGGCCAAAGGTCGAGCATGACCGCCTCGCGATTGGCGATCGCGAAGACCACGGCCACCACCATCAGTGGCAGAGTTAAGATCCAGGACAGTCGCTTCATAACCCGAACTCCGCGGCCCGCGAGCTTGGAGGCCCTGCCCGGCGGACGACTATGAGGCGTTCAAACGTTCGCGCAAGAGCTTGCCGGTCTTGAAAAAGGGAATGTGCTTTTCCGAGACATGCACTGCATCGCCCGTGCGCGGATTGCGCCCGACCCGCGCGTCGCGGCGCTTCACCGAAAAGGCGCCAAAACCCCGCAGCTCCACCCGGTCGCCCCGTGAGAGCGCGCCGGAAATTTCCTCGAAGATGGTGGTTACGATGCGTTCCACATCGCGGTGATAGAGATGCGGATTCAGCTCGGCTATGCGTTGGATGAGTTCGGACTTCGTCATGGCGCCCCTTCCCATGATTTATGACCGGCCAAGACACTCCCGGGTGCCAACGGCCGGCCGGCAGCGGTCGAGCAGGAAACGCGGCCCGGTTGCCTCCCCCACCCTTGTCCACACAAGCGACATTTTTATCCGGGCCCGGTATCAAACCAATAGCGTGCCAGACTGATTCCAAGCCGTCAAGGATAAGCCTTTCAGAACAAACGTTTATTCTGCAGTGCACCAAGGCCGGCCCGAAGCACGTGTGCAGCGGCGGCGCGCAGGGCCGTCGAAAATGGCCCCCACGTGCCGGTTAAGGCCTGTCATACCCAGCGGATCCGGCGGTACCGCGGCCCTAGGCGTCGCCGTCGGAATCGGCCTTGGACTCGGCCTCCTTGTCATCTTTGCTTTTCTTGGCGGCGCTTTTCGCCTTCGCCGGCTTTTCCTTCGCCGGCTTTGCCTTCGTGGCTTTTTCCTTTGTTTCCTTCGGCTTGCTGACCTTCTCTTTGGTCGCCTTGGGTTTGGCGGCCTTGGGTTTGGCCGCTTTGCTCTCTGCGGCCTTCGGCTGATCCTCGTCACCCTCAGCCGCGTCATCCTCGGACGGCGTCTCGTCCCGTTCCTGCGCGGCCTTGGAGATGGCGGCCCCGAGAATCACGCCGAGGCTGGCGCCCGATTCGGCGGAGCCGTAGTCGGCCATGGCCTTCTTTTCTTCGTCGGCCTCGCGCTGCTTGATCGACAAGGCGATCTTGCGGGTTTTCGGATCGACGGCGGCGATCTTGGCGTCCACCTTTTCACCGACAGCGAAGCGGTCCGGCCGCTGCTCGCTGCGCTCGCGCGAGAGTTCGGCCTTGCGAATGAAGCCGACGGCGCCCTCGCCCAGAGTCACCTCGATACCGTTGTCGGTGATCTGGCGCACGGTGCAGGTCACCACCGTCCCCTTCTTCATGTCCTTGAGCGAGCCGGCGAAGGGATCCTCGGTCAGCTGCTTGATGCCCAGGCTGACGCGTTCCTTGGCGGTATCCACGTCGAGCACCTTGACCTTGACGGTGCTGCCCTTGCGGTACTGCTTGACCGCCTCTTCGCCGGGCAGGCTCCAGTCCAGATCGGAGAAATGCACCATGCCGTCGATATCGCCGGGCAGTCCCACGAACAAGCCGAATTCGGTGATGTTCTTGATCTCGCCCTCGAGCTCCGTTCCGGCGGGATAGCTTTCCAGGAACGAACCCCACGGGTTGGGGCCGCACTGCTTCAGCCCCAGGCTGATGCGCCGCTTCTGTTCGTCGACATCGAGCACCATCACCTCGACCTCTTGACTGGTCGAGACGATCTTGCCCGGGTGCACGTTCTTCTTGGTCCAGCTCATCTCGGAGACATGCACCAAGCCTTCGATTCCCGGCTCCAGCTCGACGAAGGCGCCGTAGTCGGTGATGTTGGTCACCCGGCCGGTGAACTTGGTGCCGACGGGATACTTGGCGCTCACCCCTTCCCAGGGATCCGCCTCGAGCTGCTTCATGCCCAGGCTGATGCGCTGGGTCTCCGGGTTGAAGCGGATGACCTGGACTTTCAGCTGCTGGCCGATGGACAGCGCCTCGGTGGGATGATTGATACGCTTCCAGGATATGTCGGTGACGTGCAACAGGCCGTCCACGCCGCCGAGATCGACGAAAGCACCGTAGTCGGTGATGTTCTTGACCACCCCGTCGAGCACCTGGCCCTCCTTCAGGCCGGCGATCAGCTCGGAGCGCTGTTCGGCCCGCGTCTCCTCGAGGACGGCGCGGCGCGAGACCACGATGTTGCCGCGCGAGCGGTCCATCTTGAGAATCTGGAACGGCTGCGGCGTGCCCATCAACGGGCCGATGTCGCGCACCGGCCGGATATCCACCTGGCTGCCCGGCAGAAACGCCACGGCGCCGGAGAGATCGACCGTGAAACCGCCCTTGACCCGGCCGAAAATGACGCCGGTCACGCGGCCGCTGTCGTTGAATGACTTCTCCAGCACGGTCCAGGCTTCCTCGCGCTTGGCCTTTTCGCGCGACAGCATGGCCTCGCCGTTCTTGTTCTCCATCCGCTCGAGATAGACCTCGACCTCGTCGCCGATCTTGATCTCTGACGGCTGGCCGGCATCGGCGAATTCCTTGAGGGCCACCCGGCCTTCGGATTTCAAGCCAACATCGATTATGGCGCTGTCGCCCTCGACGGCGATGACCGTGCCCTTGAGGACGGTGCCTTCCAAGCCGTCGGAGGTGCCGAGGGATTCATCGAGCAGGTCGGCGAAGCGTTCCGTCGCTACGTGCCCGGAGGTTGCGGGTTCGGTCGTTTGAGCGGCTGGATCGGCCATGGGGTCGTTCCTTTCCTTGCATCATGATCTACGGGCCGGCCGGTTGTTTCCGGCGGTCTTCCCAGGACCATCCCGGGCGCAGTCGTGTCTTCTCTCGTCGCCGCAAGCGGCGTCCGTCAAGCTGGAGGTGCGGCGGTGCGGGCGGAAATGATATCCATCGCGGCACGAAAGGCGCTGTCGGCGTCCATCTCGCTGGTATCCAGAACCACCGCGTCGGGTGCCGGCTTGAGCGGCGCCGTGGCGCGGGCGCTGTCGCGGGCATCCCGCTCCTGCATCTCCTGCTTGACGCGCGCGTATATACTCGCCTCTCCCCGCCCCCGCAACTCTTTCTGCCGCCGGGCGGCGCGGGAATCCAGGCTCGCGGTCACGAACAGCTTCACATCGGCCCCGGGACAGACCACGGTGCCGATGTCCCGGCCGTCCAGGACGGCGCCCCGCTTGCCATCCGGCGGCTGTCCGGCAAAACGGCGCTGCAGGTCCAACAGGGCGGCGCGGACCCCCGGAATGGCGGCCACCTGCGACGCGCCCTGGCCGACGCCTTCCCGCCTCAGATCCGGCCGATTCAGGTCCGCAAAGGTGACCGACCGGGCGGCTGCCTCGGCCACCGCCGGCACCGCCGGATCGTGGCCATCGGCCAAGACTTTCGCCGCCACCGCCCGGTACAACAGCCCGGTATCCAGAAAGGCCAGATCGAGCGCCGCGGCAAGGCGCCGGGCCAGGGTGCCCTTACCCGCGGCCCCGGGCCCGTCGATGGCGATGATCATGAGTCGCCTGCGCCCGGTGCGATCTTGGCGCCAAGGGCGTTCATCAGGTCGACAAATCCGGGGAAGCTGGTGTCGATCGGCGTGGCATCGTCGATGCCGACCGGCCGCTCGGCCGCCAGACCCAAGACCAGGAAGCTCATGGCGATCCGGTGATCCAGACCGCTGGCGATGGTGGCGCCGCCACGCGGACGGCCCCCCACACCATGCACGACGAGACTGTCCGCGCCTTCTTCGACCGCAACCCCGCATGCCGCCAGACCGCGGGCGACGGCGGCCAGCCGATCGCTTTCCTTGACCCGCAACTCGCCCAAGCCACGCATCACCGTGGTCCCTTGCGCGCACGCGGCGGCCACCGCCAGGATCGGATACTCGTCGATTATCGACGGCGCCCGGGCCGCCGGCACCTCGACACCGGTCAGCGGCCCCCCGGCAACCAGCAGATCGGCAACCGGCTCGCCGGCCTCCTGACGCCGCTGGGTGAAGCTCAGATCGGCGCCCATCTCGCGCAAGGTCTCGAAAAGACCGCTGCGATGCGGGTTGGTGCCCACGCCCGGCAGGCATACCTGGGATCCCGGCAGCAGCAGGGCGGCAACGGCGGCGAAGGCTGCCGAGGACGGATCGGCCGGCACGTGCACGCGGCGACCGGTCAGCTCCGGCTGTCCGGTCAGGGTGATCGCCACCCCGTCCTCGGTTTCCTCGGTCGCCAGATCGGCGCCGAAATGGCGCAGCATCAGCTCGCTATGATCCCGCGTCGCCTGCGGCTCGATCACCGTGGTCCGGCCGGGCGCGTTGAGGCCGGCCAAAAGGACCGCCGATTTGACCTGCGCCGAGGGCACCGGCACCCGGTATCGAATAGGCACCGCATCGCCGGTACCGACCACGGTCAACGGCAATCGGCAACCCTCGCGGGCAACGACGCGAGCCCCCATCTCGGTCAACGGCGCGGCCACCCGAGCCATCGGCCGGCCGCGCAGACTGGCATCCCCGGTCAGCACCGCGGTGAACGGATGGCCGGCCAACACACCCATAAGCAGGCGCGCTCCGGTGCCCGAGTTGCCCATGTCGAGCACATTCTCGGGCGCCGACAGCCCGCCGATGCCACGGCCCCAGACGCGCCAGACCCCATCGCCGTCACGGACAATCTCGGCGCCCAACGCCCGCATGGCGGCGGCGGTGCGCAAGACATCCTCGCCTTCGAGCAGCCCGTGGATCTCGCTTTCGCCGACCGCCAGGGCGCCGATCATCAAGGCCCGATGCGAGACGGACTTGTCGCCGGGCACCCGTGCGGTGCCGGTCAGGGCCTCGCAAGGCGTTGCGGTCAGTGGTCGCGCAGGCGGTGGCACGGACGGTCGCGGTCCTTCGGTTCGGAAGCGGACAGGCCCGTTGTCTGTAACATATCCCCGCCGCCTGACAACAGCCGCCGCCCGGCACACCACCCCGAGATGCCTGGCGGCGTCGGCCAGGAGAGACGATTTACCTTTTGACAGCGTCCAGTGAACGTGGCAATTGGCTCGCCCGAGCCTAGGTATGTTTACATACTGGCGTTGCAAATTGGAGGTCTGCCGTTGAGCAAGCCGGAATGGGGCACGAAGCGCATCTGTCAGAGCTGCGCCATTAAGTTTTACGACTTCGGCCGGTCGCCGATTGTCTGCCCCAAGTGCAGCACCGTTTTCGATCCGGAAACCCTCCTGAAGTCGCGTCGCAGCCGCCCGGCCCCGACGCCCAAGCCAGCCAAGCCGGTCGTGGTCGCCAAAAAAACGGTTCCCAGCGACAACGAGGACGATGATGTAGATGCCTTGGCTGGCGACGACGATCTGGCCGATCTGCCCGATGATGACGACGAAGACGAGGCGGTTCTCGAAGACGCCTCGGAGCTGGGCGAGGACGACGAAGAGGTGTCAAAGGTCGTCAACCCGGCCAAGGGTGACGAATAACCGAAAGCCCGATACGCCCGCGATCAGGGATGGCCGATTTTTCCCTTGCGCCGCCGCAGGAGGCTTCCTAACTTTCCGCCGCGCGCCGCCCGCCCGGGCGGGATGTCGCTTCTTGTGGGGCCGTAGCTCAGTTGGGAGAGCGCTACAATGGCATTGTAGAGGTCGTCGGTTCGATTCCGTCCGGCTCCACCAAGATTTCAAGGGCTTAGCGTCTGGTCGCTGAGCCCTTGTTCATTTTCTGCCGGCAGGCGGCCCGGTCAGGGGCCGGAACCGCCTTTTTTAGGTGCAAATTCCCAGATACTGCCGGCCGCTGAATTCATCCGTGGCCGTTGGTAACGTTCTATTCATCGCCAGGCGCAAAACTGTACCCGGGCCGGCCCGAGCGCGCGAGGCCTCCAGGGTTTGGCGATAACGGCGGGAGCGGAACCATGATGACACCGGATAGCCTGTGGCAATTACTGCCGGGATGGTGGCCGACCGACCTGGTCACTCCCGCGGTCGCCTATCTCGATCCGGGAACCGGCAGCATGATTGTCCAACTGCTTCTGGGCGGCATTGCCGGCGCTCTGGTCGTCGGCAAGCTCTATTGGCAGCGGTTCAAGAGCTTCTTCAGTCGAAAGGGAACGGCCTCGCCGGTACCTAGCCAGGACGACTGATGAACCGACCGGTCCCCGATCCCGGCTCCTTTCGGGATCCCAGCGGCAGAATCTATCACAGTGGCGGCAAGGTGTACCGAACGGTCACCGGGCAAGCGCGGGATGATTTCGAGTTCGTGCGCGATACCGGCCTGATCGATCGCCTGGTCCGCACCGGCCGGGTGATCGCTGGCGAGGCGATCTCAGTCGACGGTTTCCCCCATGGTCTAGCGGAAGACATCGCCCATGTGGTCGAGCATCCGCGGCTCCCGTTCATATCCTATCCGTATGAATGGCCGTTCCCGGCCCTAAAGGCGGCGGCGCTGTTGCACCTCGACATACAGATCGATGCCTTGGATGCCGGCGTCGCGCTGTCGGATGCCAGCGCCTTCAACATTCAGTTCCGTGGCGCGCGACCGGTCTTCATCGATTTGCTGTCCTTCCGCCGGTATCGCGCCGGCGAGATGTGGACGGGACATCGCCAGTTCTGCGAGCAGTTTCTCAATCCCCTGCTGCTGCGCGCCAAGTGCGGCGTCGCCCATAACGCCTGGTACCGGGGCACCCAGGAGGGGATCGCCGCCGGCGATCTCAGACGGCTGTTGCCGTGGACCAGCAAGCTGTCGCGCAACGTCCTGCTTCATGTCGTCGCCCAATCTGCCTTTCAGAAAGCGCCCATGACGTCGGATACAAATGGAACGGCGCTGCTGCAGACCCGGTTTCCCACTGCCTCCTATCGCCGGATGCTTACCAACCTGCGCGGCTGGATCGAGACGCTGCAGCCCGCGGATACCGGAAAGACCGTCTGGCAGGACTATGCGACGTCGCACAGCTATGCCGGTGACGAGATCGCCGCGAAAGGAGACTTCATCGCCGAATTCGCACGCGCCGTGACACCGGCGTTGCTGTGGGACCTCGGGTGCAACACGGGTGATTTTTCCGCCATCGCGCTGGGCAACGGGGCCCGGTATGCGATCGGTTTCGACATGGATCAGGGGGCGCTGGAGCGGGCCTTCGCCCGCGCCGCCGCGGCGGACTTGCCGTTCACGCCGCTCTATCTCGACGGGGCCAACCCCTCGCCCAGTCAGGGTTGGAACGAGCAGGAGCGACAGGGCCTGGCCGGCCGGGCAACCGCCGATGCGGTCATTGCCTTGGCCTTCGTCCACCACCTCGCCATCGGCCGCAATATTCCGCTGCCGGACCTGGCCGCCTGGCTCACAAGCCTGGCGCCACAGGGCGTGGTCGAGTTCGTCCCGAAACAGGACCCCATGGTTCAGCGGTTGCTGGCCCTGCGCGACGACATCTTTCCCGACTATACGCTGGAGCACTTCCAATACTGCCTGTCGCAACGGGCGCAGATCGTCGAAACCCGACCGCTTACCCGCGTCGGGCGCACCCTAATCCGCTTTCAGCGGCCGGGATTCGGGCGGTAGAGCCGTGGCGACGAAACCCCAGGAAACCGGCGCGGGTGCGCGGAAGTGGGAATATCTGCTGGATTTCCTGGCGATTTTCTTCGTCCTGTTGGCACCCTATCTCAACTTCGTTCACAGCAACGATAGCCTGTACGAGATCGTCAACCTCGCCGTCATCGGCGTCTTTTTCGCCGTCGCCGCGGGTCTCGCGACACTGCTGCACTGGATCCGCTCCGATCTGCTGCGCGTCGCCGTTCTGGCTTTTCTGCTGCTGCTGTTTCTCGATATCCAGCTGTTCTGGTTTCATAGCTGGATCTTAAAACTGGCGATCGGCGCCCTGGTTCTCGGCCGCCTGTCCTGGCACGGCCGACGCCATCTGAGTCTCTTCATGTCGGCCGTCTTTGGCACCATGGTTGCGGCGACCGTCGTGCTGATTGTTTGGGACGGAACCCTGGTCAGCGATTCCAACGCCCGCCCGCGGACGGCCGGCGGCAGGCCCGATCTGCCGGTCTATGTGCATATCATTCTCGACGAGTTCATGGGCCCTGAGGGATTCGACCCGGCCGTTCCCAGCCAACGGGCCATCAAGCGCGAGATCACGTCCTACTTCACCGGGGAGGGATTCCGCCTGTTCGGCCGGGCCTACAGCCCCTACTTCTATTCCCACGACTCGATCTCCGCCGCCTTGAACATGACCGAAACGAACGAGACCGGGAAATTTCACGAAACGGACGGCCTCTACTTCGCCCTCACCCGGAACCGGTACTTCGAGAACCTCCAGTCGCGCGGCTACCGCATAAACGTCTACCAGTCCACCTTCATGGACTTTTGCCGGTCCGCCTCGGTCGATATCGCCAACTGCGTCACCTACGACTACCGCAGCCCGACGAGCGCCTCGCTGGCCAATCTGAGCATTGCCGACAAGTCGCGGGTCATACTGAGCATGTACGCCAGCCTCGCCACCCTGAGCGACGTGGCGCTCGCGGCCTACGGCAAGGTACGGACCGCCGCCGCGGCGCTCGGCGCGAACCTGCCGGAATGGGCCGCATGGTCGGACAAACTGGGTCCGATCCCGGTGATGCCGACCTTCGACGCGCTGATCCGGGACGTGGCGGCGGCCCGGGGCGGCTCGATGTTCTTCGCCCATCTGCTGATTCCCCACTCGCCCTATTCCCTCGATTCGCGCTGCCGCATCCGGCGCCCGATCATGACCTGGGAAAATAATACCCTTGACGAGGATGACCGGCCGAGCTCCGGACACGCCAATACGGATGCCTCACGGCAGGCCCGCTACGAGGCCTATATCCCGCAAATCCGCTGCGCCCTCCGGAAAGTCCAGGAGCTGCTGGACGCGTTGAAGGAGCGCGGTCTCTACGACGACGCCATCATCGTCGTTCACGGCGATCACGGATCGCGGATCGTCCGCGCTGAGCCAGGGATCGAGAATCGGCCCTGGCTGGTCCCGCAAGACTATAGCGATGCCTTTCTCGCCCTCTACGCGGTCAAGGCGCAGGGAGTCACGCCCGGCTACGACCCGCGGCCCGCCTCCCTGCAGGATCTGACGCGGGCCCTGATCCAAGGCGGCATGGACGCGCCGGCCGGCCCCGGCGGCCGGCGGCCGCCGTGGCTCTTCTTGCAGCCCGCCCCCTCCCTCGACCTGGTCCGGGTTTTCCTGCGCAGCACCCCCTCTCCCGAGCTGGTCCGGGTTCCCCTGCCCTGCGACCTGGTGGACGACCCGGTGGGCGGGTCGGAGACCGCCGGCGCTGGGCGGCCCGCCTTGTGCCCGCCAACGGCCGACTAGCGTCTTATCCGGCCGGCAGAGCCGGCGGGGCGATTCTCGGCGGCGGAACTGGCCTCGGAAGGTCGCCGCAAGGTCTAGCAAGGATAACCAACCCTTCATATTTGAGATCTTGGGCCAACCGCTAGTGGTCTGTAATCGACTGGTGCCGACGGGCCACCTGGAAGTCTCTCGCACGTAAAACAGGTTTGCGAATTCTTGCGCGAGAACAACCGTCATAGATGACTCGCCATGCCATTCCATTCGCCAATACGAGTCGCAACATGATGGCCCAGGTAAAAGGCGCTTTTGGTAACCTTTTCTTAAGTGTGAGGGTTTACATGACTTACTAGCGGTGTTGTCACCGCTATCGCTTTTTCAGGACTAATGAGGATTGGAACATGGCCACGAAGAAGAAAAAGCGGAAGTCGACCAAAGCGAAGACTCCCGCGATGCTGACCAAACAGGTCAAGACGGCCGGCAAGGCCGTTCGTAGCGCCACGAAGAAGGTGAATGCGGCGCGTCGTCTGGTGAAGAAGCAGATGGCTGCGAAGAAGGCTGCCGCAAAGAAGCTGGCGGCAACCAAGAAGGCTCTGGTGAAAGCCAAGGCGAAGGCTCTGAAGGCCAAGCGGCTTGCGGCCAAGAAAGCGGCTGCCAAGCGCAAGACCAGCAGCAGCAAGCGTCGCACCACGGCCAAGCGCCGTACCGCGAAGCGTTCGACCGCCAAGCGTCGTACCGCGAAGCGTTCGACGGCAAAGCGCCGTACCGCGAAGCGCTCGACCGCCAAGCGTCGTACCGCAAAGCGCTCGACCGCCAAGCGGCGCAGCACGAGCTTCAAGGCGAAGCCAGCTGCCATCACCTGGCGCAACGGCGCCGTGGCGAGCATGTAAGCCACGCGCGTACGTTTGTAATTTGTAAGAAGACGGGGGCCTCACGGCTCCCGTCTTTTTATTTATGTGCCCGCCTGCCCAACGCCGGCCAGAGGGGCGGCCCGGCGCCGGCTTGATTTTCCTGGGTCGGCCCCCCAAATAGGCTCCAGACGGTGCCGCCGCCAACGGGCCGTCATGAGCCCCAGGTGCCGCAAAGGCGGGCCTGGATCCCGGAAACGGCAGCCCTTGCTCATGGACGAGGAGGATGCTGGCGATGAGCCGACTGTCTCTGTTCAATAGCCCCTTTCTGCTCGGATTCGAGCATTTCGAGCAGGCCCTGGAGAGAATCTCCAAGGCCTCGGCCGACGGTTATCCGCCCTACAACGTTGCCCAGATCAACGAGCAGCGCCTGCGCATCACCTTGGCGGTCGCCGGCTTCGCCGCCGGCGATCTGCAGGTGCAGGTTCGCGACAATCAGCTGGTGATCGCCGGCAAGCGCGACGACGGCCCCGAGGCCGTCTATCTGCACCGCGGCATTGCCACCCGCCAATTCCAGCGCAATTTCGTCCTGGCCGACGGCATCGAGGTGGCGGGAGCGGCCCTGGAAAACGGACTGCTGCATGTGGACCTGGAGCGGCCGCGGAGCGAGCCACAGGTGCGCAGTATCGCCATCGAAACGCGGCACCCAGCGAGCGCTGCGCGCTCGACCATCGATGTCGGGCCTGGCGATGTCGGGCCTGGCGACGTCGGGCCTGGCGTGCAGACCCACCGCAAGGCCTCTCGTTAACGCATGACCGGAACTGCCGCCTGGGGCGGCGAAAGCATGGTCCGGTAGGACCTAATCGCCCGCAAGGGCCAGATGGGAAAGAGACAATGGATCAGACCGAACGTATCGAACAAATCTCGCCCCAGGATCTGATGATCCTCGGCCTGCAAGAGGTGGCCTACGTCAAGCCGGTCATCGTCCAAGGGGAGACGGTGTATGCCGTCCACGCGGCGGACGGCCGAGAAGTGGCGGTTATGGCGAGCCGGGACGTCGCCGTCGCGGCGATCCGGCAAAACGAGCTGGAGCCGCTGAGCATCCACTAAGCCGTCTAGGCGGCGTGACTTGCCGCCGATTCCGTGAGAACGGCGTGGATGGCCTCGGCGCTGTCGGCGCCGCGCAGCTTCTCGCAGATCGCGCGATCCCGCAGCAGCCGCGAGACCCGGGCCAGGGCCTTGAGGTGGTCGGCCCCGGCGGCCTCCGGCGCCAACAGGACACAGATCAGGTCCACCGGCTGCTCGTCGATGGCATCGAAATCGATGGGTGTTTCCAAACGGGCAAAGAGCGTATGAAGCCGATCCAGCTCGGGCAGCTTGCCGTGCGGAATGGCGATGCCATGGCCGACCCCGGTGGTACCCAGACGCTCGCGCTCGATGAGCACCTCGAAGATCGCCCGTTCCGGCTGGCCGGTCAGCTCCGCCGCTTTCTTCGCAAGCTCTTGCAGCGCCTGCTTCTTGCTCTTCGCCTTGAGGTTGGCGACGATCCCCTTGGGGTTGATCAAGTCATCCATATCAATCGCTATCCGTGCGGTGTGCGAGTCACTGACCCAGATTGCCGTGCGGGTCGATCCAACCGATATGCCCGTCGGGCCGTCGGTAGATCATGTTCAAGCCGCCATGCGAGCCGTTGCGGAACATCAAGGCGGGCAATTCGCCCAAATCCAGGCGCATCACCGCTTCGCTGACGGTCAGACTCGGAATCTCCATGGCCATTTCGGCGATAACCACCGGTGCTATGTCATCCTCGGTATCGTCACCCTCGGAGTCGTCGTCGCCGGCAAGAACGTACTGCTGTGCCTGCATGGCCGCGTGGATCGGCTCGGCTTCCTTGCGGTGATCACGCAGCCGGCGCTTGTACCGGCGCAGGCGCTTGGCCATATGTTCGGCGGCCATATCGAATGCGGGATAGGCCCCCTCCGCCTCGCCCTGCGCCTGGATCTGCATACCGCGGCCAATGTGGACCGCCACCGCGGCCCGATGGCGCGAACCCTCACGCGACAGCGTGACCCCCACATCCAGCGCATCACCGAAGTACTTGCCCAGGATACGGGTGAGACTCTCGTCCACATGAGCCCGCAATGCGTCGCCGACGTCGAGCTGCTTGCCCTTAACGGATAATTGCATTCGCCTGAGTGTTTTTTTGCCAGGATTCCCGTCCGGATCTACCGGAAAGCTCGCCATTCTAGGCCCGCCCGGGTCGTCGATTGGGGGGCACCATAGAGGCCCCCCGCAGGGTGAGTCAATAGTGCCATCGGCCCCTTTTTTCACAACCGGCCGAGTCCTCGTGAGGTGCAAAAATTCTTTATTTTTCAGCATATTAAGCATCTAGACCCGCACCGCTTTGTCGCGCCGGCGCTGCACCGATGAGGGGATCCGCATGGCCTCGCGGTACTTGGCCACCGTCCGGCGGGCGATCTCCACCCCATCCTTGCGCAACAGCCCGACGATGGTGTCATCGGAGAGGATTTTGGCCCCTGTTTCGCGGTCTATCAGGGCCTTGATCCGATCCCGGACCGCCTCGGCCGAATGAGTTTCGCCATTGGCGCCGCTGATCGACGCGGTAAAGAAGTATTTGAGCTCATAGATGCCGCGCGGGGTGGCCATGTATTTATTGGTGGTCACCCGGCTGACCGTCGATTCGTGCATTTCGATCGCCTCGGCGATGTCGCGCAGGGTCAATGGCCGTAGGTGCCGAACGCCTTTGCGGAAAAACGCATCCTGTTGACGCAAGATTTCGCTGGCCACCTTGAGGATGGTGGTCGCCCGCTGATGCAGGGACTTGACCAGCCAGTTGGCCGATTGCAGCTGCTGGCTGATGTACTCCCGATCCGCCTTGCTGCGCGCCCGCGCCGAGACGACGGTCGAATAGCGGGCATTCACCAGAACCCGCGGCAGGGTGTCGCTGTTCAGCTCGACCAGCCATTTGTTCCCGGGGCCGCGGCGCACCAGGATGTCCGGGACGATCGGCTCGGCAACGTCGAAATCGTAGGCCTCTGCCGGCTTCGGATTGAGCGCCTTGATCTCGGCGATCATCTCGGCCAGATCGTCGTCGTCGACGCCGCACAGCTTACGCAGCGCCGCGAAGTCGCGTTTGGCGACCAGCGGCAGGTTGTCGAGCATGGCGGCCATGGCCGGATCGAGGCGATCGCGCTCGGCCAACTGCAGGGCCAGGCACTCCCGCAGGGACCGGGCAAAGACGCCGGCCGGGTCGAACCGCTGCAGCTTGCCGAGCACCGCCTCGATGGCCGACACATCGCAGCCCAGGCGCTCGGCGAGGGTCGCCAGGTCGCCGGTCAAATATCCTGAATCGTCCAGCATCTCGACCAGATGCAGGCCGATAATCCGCTCGGCCGGGTCGCGTAGGTCCAAATTGAGTTGATCCAGCAGATGCTGGCGCAGGGTGGTTTTCTCGGAGAGCCGCTCCTCGAGGCCGCGGTCGTCACCCTCGAAGGTGCCGCCGACGCCGCCGATGTGCGATCCCATATCGGCGCCCGCCAGACCGTCGTCGGCGCGGCTGTTGTCGTAGACATTCTCGAAATCGGTATCGAGGGGCGCGTCGTTGCTCGACGGCAGATTGTCGGAGCGGGTTAGATCGTGGGTGTCCGCATCGGCGCGCACGGCTTCGGGCGCGGCATCGCGGTCGACGCGGCTGCCGCTTGCGTCCTCATCGCCGCCCCCATCGCCCTCATCACGCTCGTCACGCTCAAGCAGCGGGTTACGCTCAAGCTCGTCTTCCACATAGGCCGCGAGTTCCAGGTTGGAAAGCTGCAACAGCTTTATGGCCTGTTGCAGTTGCGGCGTCATGACCAGGGACTGATGCTGGCGTAGATCTAACCTTTGGGTCACCGCCATGCGGAGAATCCCTATAGACTAAATCTTTCGCCCAGGTAAACACGCCTAACGTCCTTGTGGACGACAATTTCCGCCGGTTCGCCTTCCATCAGAACGACACCGTCGTGGATGATGTAGGCGCGGTCCACGATCTCGAGTGTCTCGCGCACGTTGTGATCGGTGATCAACACCCCCAGCCCCCGGTCCTTGAGGTGCGACACCAGATCGCGAATGTCGTTGACGGCAATAGGATCGATCCCCGCCAGCGGCTCGTCGAGCAGGATGAAGCTGGGCTGCGAGGCCAGAGCACGGGCAATCTCGACCCGCCGCCGCTCGCCGCCGGAGAGCGCCAGGGAGGGCGTGCGCCGCAGATGGGTAATCGAGAACTCGGCGAGCAGATCGTCGAGCATGGCCTCGCGCCGCTCGCGCACCGGCTCGATCACTTCGAGCACGCCGCGAATGTTCTGCTCCACCGTCAGGCCGCGAAAGATCGATGCCTCTTGCGGCAGATAGCCGATCCCCATGCGCGCGCGGCGGTACATGGGCATATCGGTGATATCATGGCCATCGAGGGTTACCCAGCCATAGTCGGGTGTTATCAAACCGGTGATGATGTAGAAGCAGGTGGTCTTGCCGGCGCCGTTGGGGCCGAGCAAGCCGACCGCTTCGCCCCGCTGCAGCGATAACGTAATGCCGCGCAGGACCGGGCGCTTCTTGAAGCTCTTGCCCACATTGTCGGCGACCAAGCCATCGTTCGCGGCCACCAACCGCGGCGACGCCGGCGTCGGTGATCCGTTCCGATCCTGCTGCTTGGGGCCGTCGGTCATGATTGCGCCTTGTTCAAGACTTCGGCTCCTCGACCGGTTTACGCTTTGGCACGATGAGACCTTGCACGCGGGTCGAGCCGCTGGTGCCCGGCGGGCCCGCCATGATGCGGCTGACACCGGTCGCCATGTCCACCTCGGCATACTCGCCGTTCAACTGGTTTTCCTCGCGCGTGATCTTGACCGAGCCGCTCAATGTCGCGAATTCGCGCGCCACATAATAGACGCCGCTGTCGCCGCTGGCGAATTCCGTTGCCGTCGCCACCCGCACGTTACCAAGGGCATCCACCTTGGTTATCTCCAAATTCTTGTCCGCCCCTGGCTCGAAATGCGCGGTCAGCACATCGGCCTGGATGCGCTTGTCTTCGCGCACCGCTTCGGCATCGCCCCGGGCCACGGCGATCTGCTCTTTCTCCCAGTACTCGAGGCTGTCGCGGGCGGTGATGACATCCTTCTCGCCTACCAGGCGCAAATCCTTGCCGACGAGAACCAGCACGCCGTTGACCACGTCGTAAGCGCCGCGGTCGCCGTAGACGGTCTCCGTCGGCGAGACGATGCGCACATTCCCCTCGGCATCGATACGATCGATTTCCGAGTTACCGCCGGAGCCCGGTTTGTAATGGGCAATCAGGACGTCGGCATAGACCGAGATCCGCCCGCGTGCGGCGCGCGCGTTGCCGCGGGCGACATAGGTCTGCTCGTTGCGCCGCCACTCGATGCCGTCGTCCGCATTGATCTCCAGCGGCTCGTCGCCATCGGTGAGCCCGGTAATCCCTTGCGCCAGCGCCGGACCTTGGCTGGCGAGCAGAACCGGCAGGGCCAACAGCACACCGGCAACAAGCATGGGGGCAACAAGCATGGGGGCAACAAGCATGCGGGCGTTCATCGCATTGCCTCCTGCGCGTCGGGGTTGAGGACCAGCCGGCTCTTGCCGGTGAAGATGATGGTCTGGCCGCGATCGAGCACGCGGAATCCTTCGGCATCGATGGTGCCGAATGTCCCTTGCCCTTCCACCGGCTCCAGCCCCTCGGCGGTGCCGGCCCCAAGATCGACGCGCGCGGACTCGCTGCGCAACTCGAAGCCCCGGTCATGGAACAAGCTCACCGACCCGGCCAGATCGAGCAGCTCGACCGAGCGGCGGTATTCCCCGGCGCGGGCGGTCAGCGCCAGCCAGGCGCCGTCTTCCAGGGTCATATCCGCCTTCGGCAGCTCGAGATCGATCAGGTTCTCGTCCTGCTTCGATTGGGTCGCCATGTCGGCGGTCACCGAATAGGGCTGCCGCCGTTCGTCGACCCCGTCGTAGCGGGCGTTGAGCATGGTGAGATTCTCCGCCTGATCCAGCGTCAGCCGCGCCATGCCGAGGCGAAACCGCTCGTCCTTGTAGGTCAGCTGGGGCCAGGCGAAGACCAGCAGAATCAGGGCCGCGGCCAGCGCCGGCAGCACCACTTTCATCATCCCGACGAAAAGGCTGTACCGATTGCGGCCCGAAAAGCGCGGCGGCTGACGGTCGGCATTCGGCTCCCCGGCGGGCGGGGGCGACGCAGGCGGCGCCGGCTCCTCGGCGACGATGGCGGCTTCGCGTTTCTCCAACATCCGTATGCGCCTAGACCACGCCCGCCCGCAGGCAGTCGTGGATATGCAGGATGCCAACCGGCCGCCCATCCTCGACCACGAACAGGCTGGTGACCGGGCGCGTGTTCCGCACGCCGTTCATGACTCCCAGCGCCTCCGCGGCCAGCGCCTGGCCACGGATGGTCATGGGCGAGTCGGTCATCACGTCCGCCGCGCGCAAATCCAGTAGTCCCTTGGCCATGTGGCGGCGCAAATCGCCGTCCGTGATGATGCCTTGCAGCCGGCCATCGGCGCCGGCAATACCGACACAGCCGAAACGGCGGTTGGTCATCACCAGGATCGCCTCGGCCATCGGCGTCTCCGGCGGGCACAGCGGCAGCTCTTCCGCCCCGTGCATGATATCGGCCACGCGCAACAGCTTGCGGCCCAGCGAGCCACCGGGATGCAGGACCCGAAAGTCTTGCGCCGAAAATCCCTTGCGGTCGAGCAAGGCGATGGCAACGGCATCGCCAAGGGCTAGCATCATGGTCGTCGAGGTGGTGGGCGCCAAGCCCATGGGGCAGGCTTCGGGCACCTGCGGCAGGATAATGGCCACATCCGCCGCCTCGGCCAAGGCACTGCCGGCGCTGCGGGTCATGGCGGCCAGGGGAATGGCAAAGCGCCGGGCATAGGCGATGATGTCGCTCAGCTCCGCCGTATCGCCGGAGTTGGACAGCACCAGCACCGCATCGCCGGGGGCGATCATGCCCAGATCGCCGTGGCTGGCCTCGCCGGGATGGACGAACTGCGCCGGGGTGCCGGTCGAGGACAGGGTGGCGGCGATCTTGCGCGCCACGTGGCCGGCCTTGCCCATGCCGGTGACTGTGATCCGCCCGGTGGCCGCCGCCAGCATATCGAGCAGCCGCGAGAAACCACTGTCCAAAGCCGCGGCCAGGGCGATCAGACCCTCCGACTCCAGGCGCAGGACGCGGGTTGCCGCCGCCAAATCTCGGTCCTGCCCGGGGGAACCGGGTTGCGCGCGATCGGCCGTCTCCACCGTCCGCGTTGCTCCGTCAGCTTGCCGCTTCATAGCCACTCGTTCTCCCGCCATGCCAGCGCGCCAGGATAGCAAACCTGAATTAACGTCCGCCGCCCCCCGACTTGGCCCTCTGCCTGGCGGGACGGCCCGCGCCTCAATGGGCAAAGATGTCCACACTAGGCCACCCCGCCAGGTCGAGGGCGGCGCGGGTCGGTAGGAAATCGAAACACGCCTGGGCCAATTCAACCCGCCCCTCGCGCGCCAGCATCTCGTCCAGGATGGCCCGCAACCTATGCAGATAGATGACGTCGGTGGCGGCATAACGCAACTGCTCGTCGCTAAGAGTTTCCGCCCCCCAGTCCGAAGATTGCATTTTCTTCGAGATATCGACCCCAAGCAGATCGCGGCACAGGTCCTTCAGACCGTGCTGGTCGGTGAATGTCCGCACCAGGCGCGAGGCCACTTTGGTGCAGTAGACCGGCCCGCAGGTCACGCCCAGATAGCGCTGGATCGCCGCCAAATCGAAACGGGCGAAATGAAACAGCTTGGTGATGCCCGTATCGCCCAGCACCGCCGCCAGATTCGGCGCGTCGTAGGAGCGGTTGCGGAACTGGACCAGATGACAGTCGCCGTCGCCGGCGGAGAGCTGAATCAGGCACAACCGGTCGCGGGACAGGTCGAGACCCATGGTCTCGCTGTCCACGGCGACCGAATCGCCGAAGTCGAGACCGGAGGGCAGGTCGCCTTGATGAAGGTGCGGTCGCAATGGTCCTGATCGGAGCTGCGTGTGGCACCGGCGGCCCCGCCTGGCAAGCGCGGCGCGGCCGAAGGCCACGGGAATCCTGGCATTCTCGCCAGGCGTGAGAGTCTGTCAAGGCAATACGGCCGGCCCCCGGGGCCGGGTGGCGGGCCTTTGCGGCTGGCGAGCCGGCCCGGCCCCTGATATACACCCCCGGACAAGCCGCGCGCCCGGATTCCAGCGCCGCTGGCGCCCAATTTTAGCGCCGCCGGCGCTGGGCCGGAGCGGCAGGCCTTGGAGGAGAGCCATGGCAGACCGCGTTGCGACAATTTTCGGCGGATCCGGATTCATCGGCCGGCATCTGGTGGGCCGCCTGGCCAAGCAAGGCTGGGTGCTGCGCGTTGCCGTGCGCCGCCCGGCGCGGGCCGGCTTTCTCAAGCCGCTGGGCGATGTCGGGCAGATCACCCCGATCCGCGCGCCGGTCCAGGACCCGGTGGCGGTCGAGGCCGCGGTGCACGGGGCCACCGCGGTCATCAACCTGACGGGTATTCTCTACGAGCGCGGCGCGCAAGATTTTGCCGCCGTCCATGCCCGCGGGGCACAGGCCATCGCCGCCGCCGCCGCGGCGGCCGGGGCCGAAAGCCTGGTGCATGTCTCCGCCATCGGCGCGAACCTGCGCGGCGCGGCGGACTACGCGCGCTCCAAAGGCGCCGGCGAAGCGGCGGTCGAGGCCGCCTTTCCCCGGGCCACCATCCTGCGCCCGAGCATCATCTTCGGCCCGGAGGACGATTTCTTCAACCGCTTCGCGGCGATGGCCCGGCTGGCCCCAGCCCTGCCGCTCATCGGCGGCGGCCATACCAAGTTTCAGCCGGTCTACGTGGGCGACGTGGCGGCGGCAATCGTCGCGTGCCTCGGCTCAAAGCGCCATCAGGGGCAGTGTTACGAACTCGGCGGTCCGCGCGTCTACAGCTTCGCCGATCTTATGACCTTGATGTTGCGCGAAATCCATCGCAAGCGATTCCTCATCCCGGTGCCCTTCGCTGCGGCCGAGATCATGGCGCGGCCGCTCGAGCTGTTGCCGGTGCCGCCCCTGACCCGCGATCAGGTACGGCTGCTGCGCCACGACAACGTCGTCAGCCACGGCGCGCAGACACTGGCGGATCTCGGGATTACGCCGACCTCGGTGGAAGTGATTCTGCCGACCTACCTGGATCGCTACCGGCCGCATGGCCGCTTCGACAGGCCGGCGCTGAGTTAGGCCGGCCTGAGCTAGAGCCCGCCGACCCCCAGCTCGTTGAAGTCGTCGAGCAGGGCGGCGATGCGCCCGGAATCATATTGATCCATGATCACCTCGGCGCGCCGGGTGGCCGCCTGCATGTCGAGCCCGAGAATCCGGTTCTTTACCCGCGGCAGGGCGTTGACGGTCATCGACAGCTCGCGCACGCCGAGGCCAAGAATGAGCGCCGTAAAGCGCGGGTCCCCGGCGATCTCGCCGCAGACGGATATGGGAATGCGCGCCCGCAGGGCCGCCTGAATGGAGAACTGAATGAGGCGCAGCACCGCCGGGTGGAGCGGATTATACAGATGCGCCACCTGCTCCTCACCGCGGTCGATGGCCAGGGTGTACATGGTCAGATCGTTGCTGCCGATGGCGAAAAAATCCGCCACGTTGGCCAAGGCGTCGGCGGCTAGGGCGGCGCCGGGGATTTCAATCATGACACCCAGCGGCGGCAGGGGATCGGCGATCTCGACGCCGCGCCGGCGCAGCCGTTTGGCGGTGGCGACCATGGCCTGGCGCACGTCCTGAACCTCGCTGACCGTCGAGATCATCGGCAAGAGGATGCGCAAGGGCCCGTGCGCCCCGGCCCGCAGCATGGCGGCGAGCTGGGCATCGAGCAGCTTGCGTTCGCGCAGCGACAAGCGGATCGCACGCAACCCCAGCGCCGGGTTCAAGCTCTCGACCATATGTTCGCCCAACGCCGACGAAATCTTTTCGCCGCCGATATCCAGGGTGCGCACGGTCACCGGCCGGCCGGCCATGCCGGTGACGATCTCGGCCAGCGCCTGATATTGCTCGTCCTCGCCGGGCAGATCTTCGCGGTTCATGAACATGAACTCGGTGCGCAGCAGGCCAACGCCTTGCGCCCCGACCGCCATCGCCTGCCCCACCTCGCGCGGCAGCTCCAGATTCGCCTGCAGGACGACCTCGACGCCGTCCCGGGTTACCGCCGCCACATCGCGCAAGCGGGTCAGCGACTTGGTTTCGCGCGCCAGGGCCCGCTGCTCCGCTTCGTACTCGCTCAGACATTTGGCCGTCGGCTCGACGATAATACGCCCGCCCGATCCGTCGATGATGACGGTATCGCCAGTGTTGATGCCGCCGATGAGGCCGGTCACGCCGATCACCGCCGGCAGCCCGAGCGAGCGGGCCATGATCGCGGTGTGGCTTTCGGCGCCTCCGAGAACGCTGGCGAAACCGGCAATCTGCTGCGGGTCCATCAATGCGGTATCGGCCGGCGTGATCTCCTCGGCGATAACGATGCTGCCCGGCGCCAAGTGGCCGAAGCTGCTGTAGGTGGTTCGGATCAGATTACGCACGATCCGCAAGCCGACCTCGCGCACCTCCTGGCCGCGACTGCGCAGATACGCATCGTCCATGGCGGCGAAATTCTTCGCCACCTCGCCGATCTCCGCCATCACGGCCGCCTCGGCATTGCAGCAGTCGCTTTCGATACGACGCTTGATGCCGCCGATCAGGCTGGTGCTTTTCAGCATCTGGATATGCGCCTCGAGCAGGAATCCCAGTTCCTCGGCGGCGGTGCCGTGTATCCTCTTGGCCTTGCTCTGCAGCTTGCCGACCTGCCGCTGCGAGCGCGCCACGGCCTCCTGGAAGCGCTGCACCTCCGCCTCGATCTTGCCGGCGGCCACCTGATACTCGACCACCTGCAGATCGCCGCTTTCCCGCACATAGGCCGTGCCGATGGCGACGCCGGGAGAGACCGCGAGGCCCTCGAAGACGCGCTGGCCCTGGTCGCTTGCGGGCGAGGCGCGCGGCTCGGCCGTGCCGGCGGGCTTTTCAGTCTTCATGGAACTTGCTTTCGATGAGAGTCACCAATGCGGCGACCGCCGCCGGGGCGGCCGGGCCCTTGGCGCGCAGCTCCAACTCGCACCCGGGCGAGGCGGCAAGCATCATCAGGCCCATGATCGAGGCACCGGAAACCTCCGTTCCATTCGCCACCACCGTCACCTCGGCTTGAAAGGCGGTGGCCAGCTTGACGAAGCGGGCAGCGGCGCGGGCGTGCAGCCCGCGCTGATTGACGATCGTCACCCGCGCCTGCGCGGCGGCCTCGGTCATTGCGCCTTATCGGCGAGGAGCTGTGAGGCGACATTGATATACTTGCGCCCGGCCTGTTGCGCCTGAACCACGGCGGAGGCCAGCGGTTCGCTGCCGCGCAGGCTGGCCAGCTTGATGAGCATCGGCAGATTGACCCCGGCAATGACTTCGACGCGCCCCTGATCGAGCACCGAGATGGCCAGATTGGACGGCGTTCCCCCGAACATATCGGTCAACAGAACCACGCCGTCGCCTTCGTCCGCCTTGGCGACGCTGTCGATGATTTCCTGCCGCCGCTGCTCCATGTCATCGTCCGGACCGATGCACACGGCGCTCATGTTGCGCTGCGCGCCGACCACATGCTCGAGGGCGTCGATGAATTCGGTGGCCAGGCGGCCGTGGGTGACCAGTACGACTCCGATCATATGCGTGCCCCAATCTCCCCGGTTCGCTGCCGCCCCCTGGGCCCAGCCCCGGCAGGATACTCCAGCGTCCTATGGCGGCGTTCTAGCGCGATACACCCTGAGAATCACGCCCGTTGTGCGCCGCCCCCATCGCCGCGCGTCACGTCCCGATGGCCCTTCTGAACCTCGCGGCCGCCCTGTGCAAGCCTGGCCGCCAACCTTTCGGCCACGGCGACCGACCGATGCCGTCCGCCGGTGCAGCCGATGGCGATGGTCAGATAGCTCTTTCCTTCCTGTTCGTAGCGCGGCAGCAACGGCTCCAGCATATCCGTCAGACGGCTGAAAAACGGCGCGAACGCCGGGTCCGCCGCGACGAAGGCGTCGACCCGGCTGTCGCGGCCGTCGAGATCCCGCAACGCCGCCTGATAATGCGGGTTGGCCAGAAAGCGCACATCGACCACCAGATCCGCCTCGCGCGGCAGACCGTGCCGGTAGGAAAACGAGGTGACGAAGACGCTCATGGCCGGTGTCCCGGTCAGGGTGAAATGCCCGCCCAGCACCCGCCGCAGGTCGGCGACGCTGAGACCGGACGTATCGACCACCAGATCGGCGCGCGCCTGCAACGGCGCGATCAGCCGCCGCTCGGCGGCGATGCCGTCGGCGACCCGACGGTCCTGGGCCAGGGGATGGCGGCGGCGCGTCTCGGTAAAGCGCCGCTCCAGGACCTCGTCGGCACAATCGAGAAACAGCAGGACGACCGCCTGGCCCGGATCCGCCTGCATCCGGTCGAGGCGGTCGAGCAACGGCCGGGCGGCGAAGTTGCGGGTCCGGGTATCAACGCCGACGGCGATCGGCCCGCCCTCGCCGAGGAGCGCATCGAGCAGGCTCAGCGGCAAATTATCGACCGACTCATACCCCAGATCCTCGAGAATCTTCAGGGCGCTCGAGTGGCCGGCCCCGGACAGGCCGGTGACCACGACCACCTGCCGCCGCTCGCCGCTGTCGGAAGGTATGGCGCCGGAGGGCATGCCGCCGGCGGATGCCGGCTCGGAGCCGACCGCCGGCAGCTGACCGCGCGGCAGGGTCGCCTCGGTGCCGTGCAGCGCCATGCGCAGCTTGGCCGGCGCCGAGGCGGCGAAGGGATCGAGGGCCAGGCGCGGCACGGCAATCCCTAGGATCTCTTCGGTTGCCGCATTGGGCAGGCGTTCGACCGCCTCGGCGGCAACCAGGTCCACGATCAGGGCCAGGGGCGCTTCGGTCAGGCTGGGCACATCCCGCAGGCCCACCCCACGCACCTCGATCGCCCCGGCGATCGCCGCCGGCGCCCGGGCGACGAGCCGGGCGGCCGCCCCCGTGCCCCGGCGCGAGACGACGCATTGATCGTCGGCCACCAGGCGGGCGCCCTGGTCGATCATGCGCAAGGCCAGATCCGACTTGCCGGACCCGGACGGGCCGCGCAAGAGAATGCCATGCGGCCCGCCGCCGC
Organism: Kiloniellaceae bacterium; assembly: GCA_021776215.1. Taxonomy (GTDB): domain Bacteria; phylum Pseudomonadota; class Alphaproteobacteria; order Kiloniellales; family J153; genus JAJFGI01. The sequence continues at coordinate 27,271 of JAJFGI010000272.1, forward strand.
CATCGATGGCGACGCACGTGGCGGACGCAATCAGCGTCTCCGGTGCGCTCATCGCCGCTCGCCCGCCGGCAGACGAATGACAAAGCGGGCGCCGCGCACGTCGCCGTCCGCGTCATATCGGTTCTCGGCCCGGATGGTGCCGCCATGCGCCTCGATGATCTGCTTCGAGATGCTCAGCCCCAGGCCCGAGTGGGTGCCGAATTTCTCGCTCTGCGGCCGCTCCGAATAGAACCGGTCGAAGATCGCGGTGAGCTTGCCCTCGGGGATACCGGGACCGTCGTCGGCAACAATGATCTCCACCCAGGCCCCATCGCGGCGCACCGACAGATCGATGGCGCCGCCGGGGGGGCTGAAGGTTTCGGCATTGCTGATGACGTTGCGCAGAACCTGGCCCAGGCGATCCTCGATTCCCTGTACCTGTAGTTTTTGGCTGTCCGCCACGCTCAGATGGAAGCGCGGCCCGCTTTCGCGTCCGATGGCCTGGTGCGCCTCGCCGAGCGCCCGGACCAACTGGCCCAGATCGACGCTCTCGGTCTGTGCGCGGGACAACTCGGCGTCCAGACGCGACGCATCGGAGATGTCCGAAATCAAGCGGTCGAGGCGCTGCACATCGTCGAGGATGATCGACATCAGGCGCTTTTGCTGTTCCGGGTCCTCGACCCGCACCACCGTCTCCACGGCGCTGCGCAGCGAGGTCAGCGGGTTCTTGATCTCGTGGGCCACGTCGGCGGCGAAGCCCTCGATGGCATCCAGGCGCGCCCACAGCGCCGCGGTCATGTCACGCAGGGCGCCGGAAAGATCGCCCAATTCGTCCCGGCGGCGGGTGAAATCGGGGATCTCGTGCTGCCGGCCCTGGCCATAGCGTACTCGTTCCGCCGCCTCGGCCAGGCGGCGCACGGGCCGGGCGATGGTCCCGGCCAGATACAGCGACAGCAGAATGGTCACCCCCAGGGCCATGGCGAAGACCACCAGGATATCGAGGCGCCGGTCGCGCACCGCCGCCTCGATATCGGCGCCGTCCTTGGACAGCATCAAGGCGCCGAGCACCTGCCGATAGCGCTGCACCGGCACCGCGACGGAGAGCACCAGGCGGCCGCGGCGGTCGAGGCGGACCATGCCCCGGCTTTCGCCGCCGAGCGCCCGCTCCACCTCGATATAGTCGGCGGCGGTCTGGAAAGGCGCCTCGACGTAGGCCGGCAACTCTCCGGTCTTGGGGAGCCAGTTCATCACCTGGTCGTAGATCCGGCCCAGGCCGGCCTCGGGCCAATTCTCCGCCGGCGGCAACTCGATCACCTGGACCTGGCCGCCCGGGCCGACCAGCAGAAAGCTGTCGGCCAGCAACTCGCCCGACCGGGCGAAGATGCGCGCCCGCACCCGCGTATCGGCCAGCAGCACGCGCATCAGATGGCGGGCGCTTTCCGGCAGCAGACGCTCCTCGCCGGCTTGCGTCTCGACAACCGTGGTGCTGGCGAACGACAGGGCGAAAGCGCGGGCCTGAATGCGCAGCGAGTCCACCTCGGACCCGATGAGGCTCTGGCGATAGTCCTCGAGATGCAGCAGGCCGAGAACCGGAATCAACAGGACCAGGACATTGAGCGCCAAAATACGCCGGGTCAGCGGTGAGGGCCAGCCGCGCCGGTACCGCCGCGGCTGCTTCGGCTCGTCCTTCGTCTTGGTCTGTTCCGGTGATCGGCCCAGCGCGCGCAGTCCCCGCCGCTCGCCCCCCTGCGACGATGGGACCGGCGCCGCGTGCGGATCGTCCGCTGGCGGCGGCGGCGTCTCCGTAGCCTCCGAATCGGCCGGCGACGGCTCGGCCGTCACCTGCCGGGCGCGCGTGCCGCGAACGGTGGCCGTCTCCGCGTTCCTATGCGTCCTTGTAGCGATAACCGACACCGTAGAGCGTTTCGATCTGCCCGAAGTCGTCGTCGATGTCCTTGAACTTCTTGCGCAGCCGCTTGATGTGGCTGTCGATGGTGCGATCATCCACATACACCGATTCGCCGTAGGCGGCATCCATGAGCTGATCCCGCGTCTTCACATGGCCCGGCCGCTGGCCCAAGGCCTTGAGGATCAGGAACTCGGTCACCGTGAGACTGACGGGCTGCTCCTTCCAAGTGCACAAGTGGCGGGCCGGATCGAGCATCAGATCGCCGCGCACCAGCGGTTTCTCGCCGCTCTCCCCCTCGGCACCCGCCTTGGTGTTGCGATCGCGCCGCAGCAGGGCACGGATACGCTCGATCAGCAAGCGCTGCGAGAAGGGCTTGGTGATGTAGTCGTCGGCCCCCATGCGCAGACCGAGAAGCTCGTCCACCTCCTCGTCCTTGGAGGTCAGGAAGATAACCGGCATGTTCGAGCCCTGGCGCAAGCGGTTGAGCAGCTCCATGCCATCCATGCGCGGCATCTTGATATCCAGAATGGCCAGATCGACCGGGCTGGCGTTAAGGCCGCGCAGGGCCTCGGATCCGTCCGTATAGGTCCGCACCTTATAGCCCTCGGCCTCCAGGGCCATGGTCACCGACGTCAAGATATTGCGGTCGTCATCGACCAGGGCGATGGTGTTCTGCATGCCTGCGCTCCTTCACGCCCTATTAAACCAGACTGGCCATGGGGTTTCCCAGGAGATTTCCCAGGGGACTTCAAGACCGCCAATATGGCCGCCGACTGTGGCGCTTTTACGGCACCCGCGGCACCGGACAGACCCCGCCGGAGACCGCGGAAAACCGCCAATCCAAGCGCACCCGGCCACGCCGGGCACACGAGCCCGAGACAGGCGGCCCCCGCGGGCGCTAAGATGGGGCCGCCGCGGCTAGTACGACCACGGCAAATGAGATCTTAAGGATACCATGACCTCACCGCAGACATTCGGCTTCCTGGCCGTGCCCAAGTTCGCCATGCTGGCCTTCACAGCGGCGGTGGAACCCTTGCGCGCCGCCAACCTCATCAGCGGCCGCACCCTCTATGAGTGGCGGGTGATCAGCAGCGACGGCCAGCCGGTGCGTTCGTCCAATCATATCCAAATGGTCGCCGACTGCGCCATCGAGGCGGCCGGGCCGCTCTCGGACGTCCCCCTGGCGAACGTCATCGTCTGCGGCGGCCTGGACGGGCAGCATTTCGACGACCGGCGGGCCCTGGCCTGGCTGCGCCGCATGGCCCGCGCCGGGGCGCGCATCGGCGCCCTCTCCGACGGCAGTTATATCCTGGCCCGCGCCGGCCTATTGGATGGCTATCGCTGTACCATTCACTGGCGTTGTCTGGCCGGTTTCATGGAGACCTTCCCCGAGATCGAGGTGTCGGCCGAGCTCTTCTGCATCGACCGTTCGCGCTTCACCAGTTCCGGCGGCACCGCCTCAATGGACATGATGCTGCGGATGATCGAGGTGGACTACGGCCGCGATCTGGCCATCGCCGTTGCCGAGCAGTTCATGCATGAGCGGATTCGCAGCGATGTCGACCGGCAGCGCATGCCCCTGCGCCTGCGCTTGGGGGTCAGCCATCCGAAGATGATCGAGATCATCGGCCTGATGGAGGAAAACCTGGAGGAGCCGCTGTCCTGCGCCGAGCTGGCGCGGCGCGCCGATATCTCGGCGCGGCAAATGGAGCGGCTGTTTCGCAAATATCTGGCGCGCACGCCGCGCCGCCACTACCTGCAATTGCGCCTGGAGCGGGCGCACGGCCTGCTCACCCAGAGCAGTCTGCCGGTCATCGAGGTGGCGCTGGCCTGCGGCTTTGTCTCCCCGTCGCACTTCGCCAAGTGCTACCGGGACTATTTCAAGCAGGTGCCGCGCAGCACGCGCTTGCCGGTTCAGCCGCGGCCGGCGGCAGGTCCCGCCGACGGTTCGGGGGTCCCTGCCGCCGGATAGAAGTTTCGCGGAAATCTAAGCCGCACCCCGACGAAACCGGCCGGGGCACGAGTCCTTTGGATCAGCCGTCCGCCGCCTTCAGGTTCTCGGCCGCCATCTTGCCGTTCTTGCCACGGACCAGTTCGTACTCGACCCGCTGTCCTTCGGTGAGGGCGGACATGCCGGCCCGCTCGACCGCCGAAATATGGACGAAGGCATCGTTGCCGCCCTCGTCCGGCTGGATGAAGCCAAAACCCTTAACGGTATTAAACCACTTCACGGTACCGATCGTCATGGAGTTCTCCGTCACCTGGCGGCGCTCGCTAATGGGTTTCCCTGTGATTCGGGATGCAGCCCCGTGGCCGATACAAAGCGATGCCAAGTTCTCTATTGAATGTCTTCCCTGCGCGCCCAGCCACACCCCGATAATCGACCTTATACAAAAGTCCCAGCCGGGCTCAAGACCTGTCTTGCGCCTAATGGTTGAGGCTTTCATGGTGAAGGCACGTGGTCTCTCGGCGGAAAGGACCTTGGGATAATGGACGAACAGCCCGGCGCCCCCGGCGCTACGGTGCGCCGCCTTATGGCCACGGCGCGCCAGGCGAGCTTGGCAACGGTCTTGGCCCGCGACGAGAGCGGCCATCCCTATGTCTCGCTGGTGCTTGTCGCCCTGGACGAGCACGGCAGCCCCCTCCTGCTGCTCTCCGATCTCGCCGATCACAGTTGCAATCTCAAGGCCGATTCCCGGGCAGCCCTGCTCTTTGACGGCACCGCCGGGCTCGAGGACCCGCTGACCGGCCCGCGCGCCAGTGTTCTCGGCCTCTTGGACCCGGTGGCCGCCGGTGCGGCCGCCAAGTCCCTCAAGGACAGATTCCTGGCCCGCCACCCAAGTGCCGCCGCCTATGCCGGTTTCGGCGATTTCCGCCTCTACCGCATGACCGTGCAGAGGGCCCATCTTGTTGCCGGGTTCGGCCGTATTCATTGGTTGACGGCCGCTGATGTCATCGGGGCACCGGATACTACGGGCCAGGGCTAACTCACGACTGGTATCCTGGCGCCAGGTGCGCTACCTCTCTTCCATGCATGGCAAGACAGACAAGGCGACAGGCCCTCGGCCAGGCGACCAGGGGCCCGCGGTAAGCCGCCACGGTCTCGACGGACATGGCCTGCGCGGCTATCCGGCCGCCTATTGGAACCTGGGAACGCCGGCGCTTTACGAGCACACGCTACGCCGCGGTGACGGCCGGCTGGCCCCGGGCGGCGCCCTGGTGGTGCGCACGGGCGTTCACACGGGCCGCTCGCCCAACGACAAATTCATCGTCGACGAGTCCTCGACCCGCGACGACATCTGGTGGGGACAGGTGAACGCGGCCATGGACGAGGCCGCCTTCGACCGCCTCTGCGCCAAGGTGCGGGCGCACCTCGGTAGCCGCGAATTGTTCGTCCAGGACCTCCATGCCGGCGCCGATTCCGACTACCGGCTGGCGGTGCGCGTGGTCAGCGAAAGCGCCTGGCACGCCCTGTTTGCACGCAACATGTTCATCCGCCCGGGGCTCGATGCCCTCGCCGATTTCGCCCCGGACTTCACCGTCTTGCACGCGCCCAGCCTGCAGGCCGATCCGGCCGCCGACGGCACCAGGTCCGAGACGTTCGTGGTCGTCAACTTCGCCCGCCGGCTGGTCCTCATCGGCGGCACCAGCTATGCCGGCGAGATCAAGAAGTCGATCTTCTCGGTGCTCAACTATCTGCTGCCGGAGCGCGGCGTTTTGCCCATGCACTGTTCCGCCAACATCGGCCGGAGCGGGGATACGGCCATCTTCTTCGGCCTATCCGGCACCGGCAAGACGACGCTGTCAGCCGACGGCACGCGGCTTCTGATCGGCGACGACGAGCACGGCTGGTCGGACTCCGGCGTCTTCAATTTCGAGGGCGGCTGTTACGCCAAGGTGATCCACCTGTCGGCGGAGGCCGAACCGGAGATTTACGCGACCACCCGGCGCTTCGGCACCGTTCTCGAGAACGTGGTTCTCGACGAGGCCACCGGGACCCTGGATCTGGACGACAATCGCTACACCGAGAACACCCGCGCCAGCTACCCACTCGATTTCATTCCCAATGCCAGCGCGACCAGCCGCGGCGGACAACCCGAGACCATCGTCATGCTTACCGCCGATGCCTTCGGCGTGTTGCCGCCGATCAGCCGGCTCTCGCCCGAGCAGGCGATGTATCATTTCCTCTCCGGCTATACGGCGCGGGTCGCGGGCACGGAAAAAGGCCTGGGCAACGAGCCCAAAGCGACCTTCTCCACCTGTTTCGGCGCCCCCTTCATGCCGCGCCATCCATCGGTCTATGCCCGGTTGCTCGGCGACAAGA
>JAJFGI010000273.1 GCA_021776215.1 Kiloniellaceae bacterium
GCGAGGCCGGCGAGGATTGTGTGTTCTACGCATTCAACGACCTTCCCTACGACTTTCACTTGGCCGAGTAGAATCAATGAGTACATCCGGCACACAGCTAATCCTGGTCAGTCACCACCTTTGCCCCTATGTGCAGCGCGCTGCGATCGCGCTGGCGGAAAAGGCAGTAGCGTTCGAGCGCGTTTATGTCGATCTCTCAAACAAGTCGGACTGGTTCCAGGCCCTGAGCCCGCTCGGCAAGGTGCCCCTCCTGCGGGTGCGCTCGCCGGGCGGGGGTGAAACCGTCTTGTTCGAGTCGGCCGCGATCCTGGAGTTCCTGGAAGAGACCCAGCCCCATCCGCTGCACCCGTCGGATCCCTTGGCACGCGCCCGTCATCGCGCCTGGATCGAGTTCGGCTCCAGCGTGCTCAACGATATTGGCGCCTTCTATTCCGCGCCCGATGAAGGGGCGCTGGCATCGAAAGCGCAAAGGCTGGGCGAAAAGTTCGCGCGCCTGGAAGCCGAGCTGGGCGCGGGACCGTGGTTTGCGGGCGAGCGCTTCACCTTAGTGGATGCTGTCTTCGGCCCCGTATTTCGCTACTTCGACGTCTTCGACGACATCGCCGATTTCGGCGTCTTCGACGGCAAGCCGAAGACGAAGCAATGGCGCAGGGAACTCTCCCGCCGCCCATCGATCCGTGCTGCCGTTTCGCCGGACTACCCGCTTCGCCTGGAGAGGTTCCTCGATGCCCGGAATTCCCAACTTTCCCGCCTCCTCGCGGTCGGCGCGCGGGCCTCAGGGTCTAACGGTTAGCGCCCGGCTGCCAGAGGACGTCCTTGGCGCCGTTGTCGTTGGCTTGGCGAGCCAGGACGAAAAACAGGTCCGAGAGGCGGTTGATGTAGCGAACCGCCTCCGGATTGACGGCCTCATGTTCGGCCAAGGCGGTAATTTCACGCTCGGCACGGCGGGCGACCGTGCGGGCCAGATGCAGATAGGCGGCGGCGGCGGTGCCGCCGGGCAACACGAAGCTGTTCAGGGGCGCCAGGTTCGCATTCGCCTGGTCGATCTCGCCTTCCAATCGGACCACCTGGTCGGCGCTGATCCGCAAGGGGGTGGCACCCGCCTTGCCATCTTCCGGCCGGCACAAATCGGCGCCCAGGTCGAAGAGGTCGTTTTGCACCCGGGCGAGGATTGCATCCATCTCGCCGTCCGTATGCAGGCGGACCAGACCCACCGTCGCATTCGCCTCGTCCACCGTGCCGAAGGCGGCGACGCGCGGGGCATGCTTGGGCACGCGGGCACCGTCGCCCAGGCTGGTCGCGCCGGAATCGCCGCCCCGGGTATAGATGCGTGTCAACCGGACCATCGATGCGATCCTAGCCGCGGTCCGAGAACAGCATGACCAGCACCAGAAGCAACAGCGCACAGCCCTGCAGCGCAACGCGCCAGCGCATCAAGACGTTGCCGTACTTGCGGTTGAACTCGCCGCCGCGGGCCATGCTGTACATGCCGCTCAGCAGCACGATCAAAGTCGCCGCCAGGGCAATGCCCAGCAGGACGTTCAAGAGCATACTCATGCCAGTTGATATAGTCCCGTTGCCTGCGGCCGGCCAGAGCGAATCTACCGCCGGCCGTGCGGCACGCTCTCAGGAGCGGCCAGCAATCTCGGCGGCCAGGCGCGGCACCGGCCGCTCCGAGATCGGCCAGTGCAACGCCGCCGAAACCAAACCAAGCGCCACGCTGAGCCACCACATGATGGTGTAGGAACCCAGAAGGTCGAACAGCACACCGGCCAACCAGGCGCCCAGAAATCCGCCAACCTGATGGCTCAGGAAGACGATGCCGAACAGCATCGACATGTAGGTCGGCCCGAAGATGGCGGCGACCAGGCCGCTGGTCAGCGGTACCGTCCCCAGCCAAAGCAGGCCTATGGCGGCGCCGAACAACAGGACCGAGACCTCCGAGAGCGGCACGATCATGAAGACCAGGAAGATCAACGCCCGCAGAAGGTACAGCAGGCTCAAAACCGACTTCTTCGGAAAGCGCTGGCCTAACACGCCGCAACCATAGGTGCCGATGATATTGAACAGGCCGACGAGAGTCAGCGCCCCGGCCGCCAGCCAACTCGGCAGGCCCTGGTCGGCGACATAGGCCGGCAGATGGATGGCGACGAAGGCGAGGTGGAAGCCGCAGACGAAGAATCCGGCGGTCAGAAGCCAGAAACCGCGATGCCCCCAGGCCTCGGCGGCCGCCGCGCCCAGGGAAATATCCGGCACCGCGCGCGCTGGCGCGCCGCGCCGCGCCAGACCATAGGCCAAGGGCGCGATCACCGCCGCCACCGCCGCAAGGACGATGAGGCTGATCATCCAGCCGACACTCGCGATCAAGACGTGGCTGATCGGCAATGCCAGGAACTGGCCGATCGAGCCGCCGACGCTGGCCAGGCCGAGAGCCGCGCTGCGCCGCTCGGGCGGGACCGCGCGGCCGACCGCCCCGAGGACCACGGAAAAGCCCGCGCCGCTCAGACCCAAGCCGAGCAGCAGGCCGCCGAGGATGAGCTGCGTCCCATCGCCGCTGGCAGTCATCGCCAGGAGGCCGATCGCGTAGAAAAGGCCGCCGGCCAACGCGACCCGCGCGGCGCCGAAACGGTCGGCCACCGCTCCGGCAATGGGGGCGCCGAGCCCCCAGACCAAATTCATCAGACCGATGCCGAGCGCGAATGTCTCGCGGCCGAGACCGAGATCCGCACTGATCGGCGTCAGGAACAGCCCCAGGCTCTGCCGGATCCCCATGGTCAAGCTGAGGATGGCGCCGGCGCAGAGCAGGACAGTCCACAGGGCGGGGGTGATCCAGCGGGCTCGGTTCATGACATACGGTTCCTTGTCGGGCGTGTCCTCACAAGCCGAGTCTAATGACAGGCCGTTGCATCACACAAACGAATAGCTATGATATTGAAAATCACGAACGGTGATCGAAAAACGATGCGCAGCCAATTGGATCTCGATCTCGACCTCCTCCGCGCCTTCGTTGCCGTCACCGAGACCGGCAGCTTTACCCGCGCGGCGCATCGGCTGGGCCGCGTGCAGTCCGCCGTCAGCATGCAGATCAAGCGGCTGGAGGCACTGGTCGGCGCGCGGCTCTTCGAGCGGCGCCGGGGGGCGGTGGTTCTGGCCGGTCAGGGCGAGGTGCTGCTCGCCCATGCGCGACGGATGCTCGCGCTCAATGAGGAGGCGTTGGCCGATCTCGGCCGCACGGCGGTCGCGGGCGGGGTCCGCCTCGGGTCCGCCGATACCGCCTCGGTTTTCCTGCCGGACATTCTCGCCCGTTTCGCCCAGTCGTATCCGCGCGCGCAACTCGAGGTTCGCTGTGACCGGAGCTGGCACATCCTCGATGCCTTGGAGGCCGGAGATCTGGATCTCGCCCTTGCCACTCAGCGCTGTGGGCGCAGCGGCGGCGAGGTGGTGCGGCACGAGCCGCTGGTCTGGGTGACGGCGGCGCCGCACCTGGCGGAGCAGACGGTGCTGCCGCTCGCCCTCTTTGCCCAGGGTTGCGACTACCGGCAAGCGGCGATGCAGGCGCTCGACGGTGCCGGACGGCACTGGCGGATGGCCTATAACCGCACCAGCGTCCACGGTGTGCGCGCGGCGGTCGCCGCCGGCGTGGCCGTCGCGGCGCTGCCCCGTAGCACGGTCGACCGCGGCATGCGCGTGCTCGGCGCCGAGGATGGCCTGCCGCCGCTGCCGGATTACGAGATCTTCTTACACTTGGCCGCCGGAGCACCCGCCGCACCTGTCGCGCGTCTGGCCGAGATCATCCGCGAGGATTTGGGAATGGCGATCGGCGGTCCTGCGGTTCCGATCCGGGCGCAGGCGTCCTAGTTCCGTCCGCCGAGCAGGCCGCGGGCAATGACCTGGGCCTGAATTTCGGCGGCGCCCTCGAAGATGTTCAGGATGCGGGCATCGCACAGGACGCGGCTGATGCGGTATTCGGTGGCATACCCGTTGCCGCCGTGCACCTGCAGGGCGTTATCGGCATTGGCCCAGGCGACGCGGGCGGCCAACAGCTTGGCCATGCCCGCCTCGATGTCGCAGCGGCGCCCCGAGTCCTTCTCCCGCGCCGCGAAGTAGGTGAGTTGCCGGGCCATCATGGTCTCCACCGCCATCCACGCCAGCTTGCCGGCCACGCGCGGGAAGGCGGCGATCGGCTTGCCGAACTGTTGCCGGTCCAGGGCATAGCGCAGGCCTAGCTCCAGGGCGTTCTGGGCGACACCGACGGCGCGCGCCGCGGTCTGCACGCGGGCCGATTCGAAGGTCGCCATGAGCTGCTTGAAGCCCTCGCCCTCGACGCCGCCGAGCAGGTTTGCCGCCGGCACCTCGAAGCCGTCGAAGGCGATTTCGTATTCCTTCATGCCGCGGTAGCCGAGCACTTGGATCTCGCCGCCACTCATGCCCGGCGCCGGGAACGGGTCGGCGTCGGTGCCGCGCGGCTTCTCGGCGATGAACATGGAGAGGCCCTTGTACCCTGCCTCGTTCGCATCGGTGCGGGCGAGCAGGGTCATCACGTCGCTGCGCGCGGCGTGAGTGATCCAGGTCTTGTTGCCGGTGATGCGATAGGTCTCGCCCTCGCGCACCGCCCGGGTCTTCAGGGCGCCCAGATCGGAGCCCACATTCGGCTCGGTAAATACCGCCGTGGGCAGCACCTCGCCCGAGGCGATGCCCGGCAGCCAGCGCTGCTGCTGGTCCGGCGTGCCGCCCAGGCGAATCAACTCGGCGGCGATCTCCGATCGGGTGCCGAGCGAGCCGAGACCGATATAGCCGCGGGAGAGCTCCTCGGTGACCACGCACATGGCGGTCTTGCCCAGGCCGGCGCCGCCGAAGTCCTCCGGCACGGTGAGGCCGAATACGCCCAGCTCCGCCAGATGCTTGATCACCGGCGCCGGGATCAACTCGTCCTTCAAGTGCCAGCCATGGGCCGCCTCGGCATGTTCGTCGGCCAGCTTGTGGAACTGGTCGCGGATCATCGCCAAGGTCTCGTCGTCCAGCGCCGGATCGCCGAAATCGCCGGAGTCCAGGCTGGTGGCCAACAGCTCGGCGATGCGCTGGCGCACCGCCCCGGTATTGCCGCCCGCAATCAGGCCGGCCACGGCCGGCTGCGCCGCCAAGCGCGCCCCCGCCGCTGCCTCGAGGCCCATGTCGTTGGGGCGGACGATCTCCACCTGGCTGAGCGCGATGCCGCCGCTCATCTGCTGCAGGTACTCGCCGAAGGCGGCTTGCAGGATCAGCCGTTCCAACTCGCCCAGGCGGCCGCCGGCCTCCAGGCGCTCGGCCCACGCCAGCATCTGCGCCAGCGCGGTCACGTAGGTCGCCAGCCAGGCATAGCCATGGGCGGCGAACTGCTCGCGCTCGAGGGCGGCGGCGTTCACCTTGCCGCCGGGGGCGACCAGGGTGCCGACCGCCCGCTTGGCGGCGGCGGCGAAGTCCTCGGCGGCGCCCAGCGCCTGCCGGCAGGCGGGGAGCAGGTCGGCGAGTACCTGCGATGCACCGGTCTGCGCGGCGGCGGGTCGGCTCATACCGGAGTCCTCAGCAAGCAATTACGCCGCGACCACGTCCTCGAGGGTGCGCAGACCCGGGCGCTTGGCCTGGACCAGGACCGCCATGTTGCCGGGCTTGTGCTTGTTGTTCATCATCTTGGTGTGGGCGCGCGGAATGTCGTGCCAGGAGAAGACCTCGGACATGCACGGGTCGATGCGCCGCTCGATGACCAGGGTATTCGCCTGGCTGGCCTGCTTCAGATTGGCGAAGTGGCTGCCCTGGATGCGCTTCTGCCGCATCCACACGAAACGGGCATCGAAGGTGATGTTGTAGCCTGTTGTGCCGGCACAGAAGACCACCATGCCGCCGCGCTTGACCACGAAGCAGGAGACCGGGAAGGTCTGCTCGCCGGGGTGCTCGAAGACGAAATCCACGTCGTTGCCCTTGCCGGTGGTCTCCCAGATCGCCTTGCCGAACTTGCGCACCTCTTTCATGTAGGTGCCATAGCCGCCGGTATCGTTCACCTCGGGCAGGCGGCCCCAGCAGTCGAAGTTCTTGCGGTTGATGATGCCGCGGGCCCCCAGGCTCATGACGAACTCGCGCTTGCTTTCGTCCGAGATGATGCCGATGGCGTTCGCGCCGGCGGTGGCGATCAACTGGATGGCCATGGAGCCGAGGCCGCCCGAGGCCCCCCAGACCAGGACGTTGTGGCCGGGGCGCAGAATATGCGGCCGATGGCCGAAGAGCATGCGATAGGCGGTGGCCAGGGTGAGGATGTAGCAGCCGCTTTCCTCCCAGGTCAGATGCCGCGGCCGGGCCATCACCTGCTGTGCCTGCACGCGGGTGAACTGGGCGAAGGAGCCGTCCGGCGTCTCGTAGCCCCAGATCCGCTGCGACGGCGAAAACATCGGGTCGCCGCCGTTGCATTCCTCGTCGTCGCCGTCGTCCTGGTTGCAATGCACTACGACTTCGTCGCCGACCTTCCAGCGCGTGACCTTGTTGCCGACCGCCCAGACGATGCCGGCGGCGTCCGACCCGGCGATGTGATAGGGCGCCTTGTGCACGTCGAAGACCGAGATCGGCTTGCCCAGGGCGGCCCAGACGCCGTTGTAGTTGACCCCGGCGGCCATCACCATGACCAGGACATCGTGGCTGTCGATGGCCGGGGTGTCGACCACCTCGACCTGCATGGCGGTCTCGGGTTCGCCGTGCCGCTCGCGCCGGATGGCCCAAGCGTACATCTGCTTCGGCACGTGGCCGAGGGGCGGGATATCGCCGACTTCGTAAAGATCTTTGAGACTCTGTGCGGGTAGACTGGCCGTCGCTTCGGCTGCCGCCGTATCGGTCATCTGGGCTCTCCTCTTGGGCCACGGCGCGGGGGCGTGGCGCGGAAACAGTAGCCGGATTTGCTTGACTTTTAGTCACTCGTCGGCTTTTTTGCAATGCACAATTTATTTCGTTCGGTACGTTACAGGGGCTCGAAACGGAATTATGTTGCGTAAACATCCGGTAAATAGACGCAAAAAGGCGCATTTTTGGGGTCTGCGGTGAGCAAAGAAGACCCATCCCGCAACGCGGAAAAAGCGCCTTGGCTGTTCCGGACCTATGCCGGGCACTCGACGGCGGCGGCGTCCAACGCCCTCTATCGGGGTAACCTGGCGCGCGGTCAGACCGGCCTGTCGATCGCCTTCGATCTGCCGACCCAGACCGGCTACGACTCCGACCACCCGCTGGCCCGTGGCGAGGTGGGCAAGGTCGGCGTGCCGGTGGCCCATCTGGGCGACATGCGGGCGCTGCTCGACGGCATTCCGCTCGATCGCATGAAGACCTCCATGACCATCAACCCCCCGGCGCCGTGGCTGCTGGCCCTCTACGTGGCCTGCGCCGAGGAGCAGGGCATCGCCCGCGACAAATTGCGCGGGACCACGCAAAACGACGTGCTCAAGGAATACCTGTCGCGCGGGACCTATATCTTCCCGCCGCGCCCGTCGATGACCCTGGTCGCCGACGTCATCGCTTTCACCTACCGGGAGATCCCCAAGTGGAACCCGGTCAACATCTGCTCCTACCATCTGCAGGAGGCGGGGGCGACGCCGGTGCAAGAGCTGGCCTTCGCCTTGGCCAACGCCATCGCCGTGCTCGATACGGTCAAGGCGGGCGGCCAGGTGCCGGCGGCGGATCTGCCGCAAGTGGTCGGGCGCATCAGCTTCTTCGTCAATGCCGGCGTCCGCTTCATTACCGAGATGTGCAAGATGCGCGCCTTCGCGGCCTTGTGGGACGAGCTGTGCCGCGAGCGCTATGGTGTCGCGGACGAGAAGCTGCGGCGCTTTCGCTATGGCGTGCAGGTCAATTCCCTCGGCCTGACCGAGCAGCAGCCGGAAAACAATGTCTATCGCATCCTGCTGGAGATGCTGGCGGTGGTCCTATCCAAGTCGGCGCGCGCCCGCTCGGTACAGCTCCCGGCATGGAACGAGGCCCTTGGCCTGCCCCGGCCGTGGGATCAGCAATGGTCGCTGCGCCTGCAACAGATCGTGGCCTACGAAACCGATCTGCTCGACTACGACGACATCTTCGACGGCGCCCCTGTCATCGACGCCAAGGTCGCGGAGTTGATGACGGCGGCGCGCGCCGAGATGGCCCGCATCGAGGAGCTGGGCGGCGCCGTGGCGGCAATCGAGAGCGCCTACATGAAGGAGCGCCTGGTCGAGAGCAACAGCCGCCGCCTGCGCGCCATCGAGGCCGGCGAGCAGCCGGTCATCGGCGTCAACATGTACACCGAAAGCGAACCGTCGCCGCTGACGGCCGGCACGGACGGCGGTTTCCTCGCCGCCGACGCGGGCGCCGAGGCCGACCAACTTCAGCGTCTGCAGGCCTGGCGGACGGCCCGCGATGAAACGGCGGCAACGGCGGCGCTGGCCGCTCTCACGGCGGCGGCGGCGGAAAGCCGTAACATCATGGAGCCATCGATTGCCTGCGCCCATGCGGGGGTGACCACCGGCGAGTGGGCCGGTGCCTTGCGCCAGGTCTACGGCGAATACCGGGCACCCACGGGGGTCGCCGCCGCGGCGCCGGCGGCCGATGCGTCACTGGCGCAAGTGCGCGGCCGGGTCGAGGAGGTGTCCAAGCGCCTCGGCCGCCGCTTGAAGATTCTCGTGGGCAAGCCGGGCCTGGACGGCCATTCCAACGGCGCCGAGCAGATTGCCGTCCGCGCCCGCGACGCCGGCTTCGAGGTGGTCTACGAAGGCATCCGCCTGACCCCGGCGCAGATCGTCAACACTGCCCTGGAGGAAGGGGTGCACATCGTCGGTTTGTCGATTCTCTCCGGCTCGCACCTGCCGCTGATCAACGAGGTGCTGAACGGTTTGCGTGACGCCGGCCTGGGCGAGGTGCCGGTGGTCGCCGGCGGCATCGTTCCCCCGGAAGACGAAGC
>JAJFGI010000274.1 GCA_021776215.1 Kiloniellaceae bacterium
ATCTCGACGGCGCCGTCGAGGGGCCGTTTGAAAATGCCACTCGCGACGCCGTGTCGGCCCAGTGGCGCGGTTCTGCCGGTCAGGACGGCGCGTATCGGGGTACTCATGTCGCGGCATCCTTTGCGTTTGATGCCGGAGTCACGAGGCCGGCCATTGGGAAGGAAAACCTGCGCATCGGAGCGTTGGAGGCGCTCTCCCTTCATCAGGAGGAACCCATTCTGCCCTGCGATGCCGAGTTCCAGGCTCTGCGCGATTCGCTCGGCGCGTTCAATGAAGTGCTCGGCCGCCGCAGGCGGGCAGACCTCACGGGTGGTCTCCGCGAAGAGCGCGAGCCAGCGGTCGAAATGCCGGGCATCCACCGGCAGGGGCAGGTGCTTTTCCACCGGCTGACCGTGGTAGCGCCCGCTCATGAGGGCGACGGAGGACCAGAACGCGCACATGCGTTGGAGGTGCGACTCCCAGTCGGCGACGCGCGCCTCGAACACCGGCCCCAGCAACGCGTCCTCGCGAACCCTGGCGTAGAAGGTCCGCACGAGACGGTCGATCATCGCCTCGTCGATGCCGGTGCGGGCGACAATCTCAGCCGTGATGGCACGGCGTCTTTGCCTCTGCGTCATGGGCACCTCTAATAGGTATTTTATATACCTATTTAACATGTAATAATGGAATTCGGCAATGGCAATTCAGGGAACTTGGGATGCGTCTGAGATCGTCTACTGATTTCGGGTTGCGCGCGCTGATGCGGCTGGCCGGCGAGCCGAAGCGCGTCTTCTCCACCAACGAGATGGCGCGCGAGATGGGCATCTCGCGCAACCATCTCACCAAGGTCGTCCAGGCGCTCGCTAATGGCGAAATGATCGTTACCCGTCGGGGAACGGGTGGCGGTTTCGCGCTGGCCCGCGCCGCGGAGGACATCACCCTCGGTGAGGTCGTCCGGCTGCTGGAGTCTGACCAGGTTCTCGTCGAGTGTTTCCGGCCGGATGGCGGGGCCTGCACCTTGACCCCGACATGTCGGCTCAAGGGACGGCTTACCGCCGCGCGCGAGGCGTTTCTGCGGGAGCTGGACCGGACGACGGTGGCGGAATGTGCCTATCCGGCAAGAAACGGCGCGTCAGGCGTGTCATTAGAAGCGTGAACAATCGGGACAATGCATATGCGGTGCATAATCAAACGTATCTATGAGACAGCCTCAAAAGACGATGGATTCCGCGTCCTCGTTGACCGCGTCTGGCCGCGCGGCGTGTCGAAAGAAGATGCGGCGATCGACTATTGGGCCAAGGATCTGGCCCCCACTACGGAGCTTCGGAAATGGTTCAACCACGATCCGGAGAAGTGGGGCGGCTTTCAGCAGCGCTACCGTAAGGAGCTTGAAGACTGCAGAACGGAGCTTGACGGCTTGGTCGAGAAGGCCGGGGACGGCCCGATGACCTTGCTATTCGCCGCGAAGGCTACGGAGCACAACCAAGCAGTCGTGCTCAAGGATGTGTTGGAAGGCCTGTAACGCACCTGTCTGTTGATTGAGCCGAATAGGGGGCGGCGCGTTGACGCTACCGGTCGAGGAAGCCGAGATTGCGGTATGGATAACACCTGACCTGAGGGACGAAACCACCATGGCCGAAATGTATTCAAGGAATCGCTTGACGTTGCCGGGGTTCGCGGTCGCGGCCTATGTTGCGCTTGGCGGGTTGGCATTGGCGCAAGCTGCGGAGCCGGTATCGCCGAAGCTGACCCCGAAGCTCTTGGATCTCCTGCGCAAGGAGATGCTGTCCATCAACGATGCCAGCCAGGAAATTTTAGCAGCCCTTGTGACGGGAGACGACGCGCGCGTGGCGGAGCTGGCGCAGCAGGTTCACGACAGCTTCATCCTGCGCCAGTCGATGACCCCGGAGGACAAGGTGGACCTGATGGCCGCCGTCCCGGAAGGCTTCGTCCAGCAAGACCGGGCCTTCCATGAGATTTCGGCGGCACTGGCTCAGGCGGCACGGGACGGAGACAGAGCGCGGCAACAGGAGCAATTCAGCCGAATGACTGAAGCGTGTAGCGCCTGCCATGCGCAGTACGCGACGGATCGTTTCCCAGATTTCGCCGAATAGACGCGCCGGGCTTATTCAGCGCGTTTGCGGCCCCTCGCCATTGCTCTGGTCTGAAATAGCTGTGGCGGCGGCGCGAAACCTTGGCCTCCACCGGAACGCGGTAGAGTGAGGGGCGGTCAGTGCGTCCGACATCCTAAGATTGCGGTAACTGGAATACCGCTTCGAAACCGTCCGCCTGCCCGACCGCTGGCGAATGCAAGGTCAAGGTTCCCTGCGTGCCGTCGGCGATGGCCTTGGCGATAGCAAGACCGAGCCCACTACCACTCGAAATGGTCTGGCCGCGTTCGAAACGCGCGGTGAGTCTTTCCAATACATCGAGAGGAACAGATGGGCCGTCGTTGACCACGCGAAACAGACCGCCACCGGTCAGGATGACGCGCACGGGCGTCTTATTGGCACCGTGCTTGAGGGCATTCTCGATCAGGTTACGGCTTAGGATGGCGAAGGCGTCCGGGTCGATGTCGGACAGCACAGGGTCTACCGGAACTTCGAAAGTGACACTCCTGTCACTCGCGTCTAGCTCTGCAACTATCATCCGCAGGACCGGTCGCATATCCATGGCGATCCCGGTTCTCAGGCGACCGCCTTCGGCGCGTGCTAGCTGCATGAGCTTTTCGGCCAGGCGGTTTAGCCGTTTGAGTGCCGCCTCGATGTCGGTTGCCCGCTGCCCGGTAGCCAGGTCATCGGTTTCCGCAATAAGCCTTTGTGTCTGGGCCAGCGCCGCTGCCAGCGGTGTGCGCAATTCGTGTGCGGCATTGGCGGCAAAGCTGCGCTCCGCCTCGAGCGTGCGACGGAGCCGCCCCAGCAATTGGTTGACGGCTTGTACGACCGGCGTCATCTCGCTGGGCAGTTCGTCGCTTGTGACCGGCGTCAGATCGGCGGCACCGCGAGTCGAAAGCACGGCGCTGAACCGGCGCACGGGCTGCAAGCCGCGCCGGACGATCACCAGTACTCCTAGAAGGCTGAGCGGAATGATCACGATCAGAGGCAAGGCGGGTCCCGCCAAAGCCTCACGTGCCACCTCGGCGCGGTGGCTCAGCGGTTCGGCGACCGCGATGGTGATCGTGCCTTGTAGGGCGGCATCGTAGTAGAGCCTGTGCGTCGCCGTCTGACGAAACCCCATGCCTGCGAAGGGTGGAAAGACCGCGTCCTCGGCTTCATGCGAGCGCACCAGCACACGCCCCTGATCGTCGCGCACGATATACGTAAAGAATTCCTCGTGCTGGCGCAGGGTGGCGATGCGCTGGCTAATACCCAGTTCTTCGCGACCGAGGATATCCAGAACCGCCAGCGGCAGGATACGTTGCGCAGT
>JAJFGI010000275.1 GCA_021776215.1 Kiloniellaceae bacterium
GACAGGGCGTCGATCCTCGGATTCCATCAGGGCCCGCGGCAAAGACTATGCTGCATCAAAAGGCCGGATAGATGACTGCAAACCCAACCCGCCTCTATTCATCAAAACCACTTGCAATCAGAGGGCCGTCCATAGATGACAACACCATCTAGACTAGCGTTCGGCGTGAGATTTGTGCCGCGTCCAGCGCCGGCTGTAGTTCCTCTTCGAGCTGAGCGCGCTCCTGCATCAGGGTGGCGACGATATTTTCCCGCCGTGGCGGCGCCATGCGCGAGGTGATCGAGGTGACGTGCAGCGCCGCCATAGGCGTGCCGTCGGAGCGCCGGATGGCGACCGCGACCGCGGCCATGCCGGTCAGGTCCTTCATGTGCTCGAAGATATGGATGTCGTTGTAGCCGTAACCGCTGCGGCGCGTTGCCTCGATCATTTCGCGCAGCTTCGCTTCGCCGAATGAAAAACGTGACCTGGCTTCGGCCTGTTGCACCAGGATGCGTTCGATTTCGTCATCCGGCATGGCGGCCAGGATGGCCAGGCTGCCGGCCCCGATGCCAAGCGGCCGGCGGTCGCCGACGTTGAGCGTCAGGGCCTTGATCGGGAAGCTGCCCTCGCGGCTGTCGAGGCAGACCGCCTCGTCGCCCGCCCGTCCGATGAGATAGACGGTGTCCTGCAGGCGGCGCGCCAAGCGAATCAGCGCTGGCTCCGCCAAGCGAGCGACGCCGAACCGGTTTCGCGCGGCCGAGGCCCAGGACAGGATCTTGATGCCGACGAAGTAGCGCCCGGATTCGCCGTCGTAGTCGACCAAGCCCTGGTCAGCCAGGCCGTTCAACAGGCGATGTGCCGTGGTCTTGCCGAGTCCCGTAGCCTCAACGACGTCGGTGAGCCTGAGGCCGTTGGCCGAGGCGTT
The DNA here is from genome assembly GCA_021776215.1 of Kiloniellaceae bacterium. Taxonomy (GTDB): domain Bacteria; phylum Pseudomonadota; class Alphaproteobacteria; order Kiloniellales; family J153; genus JAJFGI01. The sequence continues at coordinate 905 of JAJFGI010000275.1, forward strand.
GGACAGCGCCTCGATGATGGCCAGGAGCCGTTCCACGCTGCGAGGCGCATCACCGCTTTGCTCAATCGGCATGAAGTTCCATTTTCATTATATCACAAGTTAATTTCTGGTTTTAGCTTCTGGTTCTGCCTTGTCAAGACGTTCACCAGATTTATCCCATCGCGGGCTATAGGGAAATTTCCCAAGCTGATTCAACGATTGACATGTTCCAAAATAATAGAATAAACTAATGAAAATGGAACAAAAAGAGTCAGGGAGCTAGCTTGAGAATGTCTTCGGCAGACTGCGGCCAGCAGGTCGACGGGGGAGAAAGCCGCGGCAAGCGGGCCACCCGGGATGCCCGAGAAGGCACCGCGGAGCCAGTCTGTTATGTCAACGGCGGCCTGGTGCCGGAGTCCGAGGCCCGTATCTCCATCCTCGACCACGCCCTTCTTTACGGCGATGGCGTTTTCGACACGGTGATCGCCTGGGACGGGCGATTGTTCCGCCTCGACGACCACATCGACCGGTTGTTTCGCTCCATGGCGGCGGTCGCCATCCCGCCGCCGGTCGGCCGCGAGGTGTTGCGGGACTTGACGATTGGTGCCGTGCGCGCCAACAAGCTGGAGACTGCCTATGTGAAGTGGGTGGTTACGCGCGGCTCCAACGACACGCCGCTGATGGATCCGGCCGGCTGCGAGCCCAACCTGATCATTATTGTCCGACCTTACATCCAGCGCACGATGCCGGACGGCCGCTCCGGCCTCCGGCTCAAGACCGCCGCGATCCGGCGCCAGCCGGGTCAGGTCCTGGCACCACAGATCAAGAGCCTGAACTACCTCAATCTCGTCCTTGCGAAGATCGAGGCCAAGTCGGCACAGGCCGACGAGGCCTTGTTGCTCGATCTGTATGGCCGGGTCTGCGAGGCGCCGGGCTACAACGTCTTCATCGTGTCGCGTGGCACCCTGCTGACGCCGGAGCACGACATTCTCGAGGGCATCACCCGCGCCTCGGTGATGGAGATCGCCGCGAAGCAGGGCGTGCCGCTGCGCGTCTGCGACATTGAACTTTATCACGCCTACGCGGCCGAGGAGGTGTTCCTGACGAGCACCGCCGGCGGCCTTGTCCCAGTCGTCGAAATCGACGGCCGCGTCATCGGCGACGGACGGCCCGGCCCGCTCTTCGCGCAGTTCTCGAAAGCCTATCTGGAGATGATCGCCTCGCCGGACTGCGGGGTTTCGATCCATGGTGAACAAGAAGCCTAAAATTTTTTTGACAGAGGAGGACCTAAGAAATGAAAGCACTAAAGACAGGATTATTGGCGGGCGCTTTAACTGCGGCGCTGGCAGCCATCGTGCCCGGCGCGTCGGCGGCCACATTCGTGACCGTTGGCACGGGCGGCGTGACAGGAGTTTACTACCCGGCCGGCGGCGCCGTCTGCCGCCTGGTCAATGCGCGGCGTAGCGAACACGGCCTGCGCTGCTCGGTCGAATCGACCGGCGGCTCCGTCTATAACGCCAATGCGCTGAAGCGCGGCGAGATGGAGCTGGCCATCATTCAATCGGATTTTCAGGCCTACGCCTACGAGGGGAAGAACGGCTTCGACCAGCCTTTTCCGGAGATGCGCTCGCTCTTCTCGCTGCACGGCGAGCCGATCCAACTGATGGTGCGGAAAGATGCGGGCATCAAGTCCTTCGAGGACCTGAAGGGCAAACGGGTCAACATCGGCAATCCCGGCTCCGGCCACCGCGTGATGATGGAGCTGATCATGAAGCATGTCGGCATGACGAACGGGGATTTCTCCCTGACCTCGGAACTGCAATCGAGCGAGCAGGCGGCGGCCCTCTGCGACAACCGCATCGATGCGGCCTTCTGGGCGGCCGGCGTGCCGAACGGCTCGACCCAGGAAGCGGCGGCCACCTGTGGAATCTCTATCCTGCCACTCAATGGCAAGTGGGCAGGTAGTTTCCTCAAGCAGTACACCGCCTACGCGCCCGACACGGTAAAGGGCGGCGTGTATCCGGGGACCGAAAACGATGTCCCGACCTTCGGCGCCCGTGCAACCGTGGTCACGCGCGCCGACATTGACGAAGAGGCGATCTATCAGATCGTCAAGTCGGTCTTCGACTCGCTGGACGAGTTCAAGCAGCTCCATCCGGCGCTGGCGACGCTCGATCCCACGATCATGGCGACCGGGGCTTTGACTGCGCCGCTTCATCCGGGCGCCGAACGCTACTATCGTGAGAAAGGCCTGATTAAATAGTGTGGCCTGCGGGCGGCGGGTTTGCGAGATCCGCCGCCCGCCTTTCTCCTATGTTTCACTTCGTCTCGATCGCACCATCGTTGCGGTGGGCGGTCGGGTCTTTGATTAGAGACCAGGCATGACCCTTCGGGATCGGGAGCTGTCAGGCGGCGCCAAGGACGCGGCCATTCGCGAATTCGCGGAGCGGGTCGAGTACGGCCAGCGCGCCAACCAGGGCGTAGAGGGACGTCTCGTCGGTGCGGTCGCTCTGACCTGGTCGCTGTTCCAGCTCTGGTTTTCGTCGCCGCCGCCCTCAGTCTTCGATAGCGGCATCTTCAACGACGGCCAGGCGCGGCTCATCCACCTGGCTTTCGCCTTGTTTCTCGCTTTCGCCATAGCGCCGGCGACGGCGCGCGGCGCGGCGCGGGTCCCCTTCACCGACTGGCTGATCGGCCTCGCCGCGACCGGGGCCTGCCTCTACGGTCTGGTCTTCTACGACGCGCTGGCGGGGCGGGCAGGGCAGCCGACTGTTGTTGATCTGCTAACCGCGGGCCTCGGCATCCTGCTGGTGCTTGAGGCCACGCGGCGGTCCATGGGGCCCTTCCTCGTTGCAGTGGCCGTGGTCTTTCTGCTCTACAGCTACCTTGGCCGCCACATGCCCGAAGTGCTGCAGCACCGCGGCGCCTCGGTGACGCGTATCCTCGAGCATCAATGGCTCAGCAGCCAGGGCGTCTTCGGCGTGCCTCTCGGCGCCTCCACGGCCTTCGTCTTCGTCTACGTGCTGTTCGGCACCATGTTCAACAAGGCCGGCGCCGGCCACTACATCATGCAGCTCTCGCTTGCCTTCCTGGGCCATCTGCGCGGCGGCCCGGCGAAGGTGGCGGTGGTATCCTCGGGCCTCAACGGCCTCATCTCCGGCTCGGCGCTGGCCAACGTGGTTGCCAGCGGCATCTTCACCATCCCCTTGATGAAACGCACCGGCATGTCTGGCATCAAGGCCGGCGCCGTCGAAACATCGGCCTCGATCAACGGTCAGATCATGCCGCCGGTCATGGGCGCGGCAGCTTTCATCATGGTGGAGTACGTCGGCATCTCCTATGCCGATGTCGTGCGCCATGCATTTTTGCCGGCGGCCATTTCCTATATCTCGCTGTTCTATATCGTGCACCTCGAGGCCTTGAAGCTCGGCGTCCAGCCGGCGCGCCGCGCGCAGATCCATCCGGCAAAGGTGCTGCTGCTGCGCTACGGCCTCGGCATCAGTGGCACGCTACTCGTCCTGGGCGCCATCTATTATCTGGTGCGCGGCATCCAGCTCGGCTTCGGCGCCTTTGCACCCTTCGTCCTTGCCGTCGTGATCGCCGCACTTTACCTCGGCGCGCTCCTGGTCTCGGCCCGCCATCCCGACTTACCGCCCGAAGACCCGGATCAGCCGCTGGAGGCCTTGCCCCAGGGTTGGGACGTGGCGCGCAGCGGCCTGCATCTGCTGATCCCGGTGATCGTGCTGGTCTGGTGCCTCATCGTCATCCGCCTCTCGCCGGGTCTCGCCGCTTTCTGGGCGACGGTCAGCGTTATCGCCATCCTGGTCACGCAGGATCCGCTGAAGCGGCTGCTGCGGCGCCAGCGGGGGCTCGGCGAGGCCTTCGCCGACGGTTGCCGGGCCGTGGTCGAGGGACTCATTCTTGGCGCCCGCAACATGGTCGGAGTGGCGCTTGCCACCGCCACCGCGGGCCTCATCGTCGGTACCGTGACCCTTACTGGCCTCGGCCTGATGATGACCGATGCGGTGGGGCTGTTGTCCGGCGGCAACATTTACCTGGTGCTGATCCTGACCGCGCTGGTCACCCTTATTCTCGGTTGTGGCGTGCCGACCACGGCCAACTACGTGTTGGTGGCCACCCTGATGGCTCCGGTGATTGTCGAACTGGGCTCCGAGGCGGGTGTCGCCATTCCCCTGATCGGCGTTCACCTCTTCGTCTTCTATTTCGGCATCATGGCCGACGCCACGCCGCCGGTCGGCCTCGGCGCCTATGCGGCGGCGGCGATCTCCGGCGAGTCGCCGATCCGGACCGCGGTGCAGGCTTCGATCTACAGCCTGCGTACCGCGATTCTCGCCTTCGTCCTGGTGTTCAACCCGGAACTGCTGCTCATCGGCATCCAAAGCTTTGGGCACGGTCTCGTCGTGGTGGTGGCCAGCATCACCGGTTGCCTGTTGTTCGCCGCGGCCACCCTCAACCACTGGCTGGTGCGGAGCCGCTTGTGGGAAACGGCGGTGCTGCTGTTTGTGTCCATTGCGTTGATCTATCCCGCCGGCTGGCTCGATCTGCTCTACGAGAAATATGACACTCTGCCGCCCAGCGCCCTGATGCGCATGGCGGAGGCGGCCTCCGCCGATGCGCGCCTCGTCGTGCGTTTCGAGGGCATGAATATTAAGGGCGGCGAGGTTTCACGCCTTACCAGCCTGCGTCTCGGGCCCAAGGCGTCCGGCGTCGATCGCCTGGCCTATTCTGGCCTGCACGTCTCCGCCAGAGGAGATCAAATCCGGGTGACCCAGGTCGACTTTGCCAGCTACGCCGCAAGGCTGAAGTTGGAGCCCGGCTTTCGCGTCGCCGCCGTCTACACGCCGGCACAACGGCCTTCGCCGGCCTTCGTCTACATCATCGCCCTGCTGCTGCTGGCGGGCGTCGCCCTATTGCAGATCCGGCGGCTGGAGCCGGAGCAACGGCCTTTTCCGTTCCGGCGAAAGGTGGACCCGAAGCCGGCGGAAGGCAGCGTGTGACTTTGCGTAATCGTTCCGCCGTCTTCTATCGCGACATGAACAGCGAGCCGCCGCTCATCCTGCGCGGCGAAGGCGTTTACCTGGAGGATGCCGACGGCCGACGCTACCTCGACGGATCCGCCAGTGCCTCGGTGGTTGGCATCGGCCATGGTCGCCGCGAGATTTGGGAGGCGCTGGCCGCCGAAGGCGATCGTGTGACCTTCGTCTATAACGCCGGCTTCACCCACCCCTGGCAGGAGCGCCTTGCCATGGCGATCCTCGAGTTGGCACCGGCCAACATGGCGGCAGTCTACTTCACTTCGGGCGGTTCGGAAGCCAACGAGTCCGCCTGGAAGCTTGCGCGGCAGTATTTTGTCGAGCAGGGCAAGCACCAGAAGTACAAGGCCATCGCGCGTTGGCAGAGCTACCACGGGGTCACGCTGGCAACTCTGTCGCTCTCCGGGCGCACCTCATGGCGCCAGATTTACGCGCCGCTGCTGCTGCCGGTGCCGCATGTGGCGCCGCCCTACGAATACCGTTGCGCCTTCTGCGCGCAGAATAGCGGCTGTACCCTGGCCTGCGCCGACGATTTGGAGCGCACCATCCTGCTCGAAGGTCCCGACACGGTCGCCGCCTTCTTCGCCGAGCCGATTGTTGGCACCACCGCCGTGGGCCTGGTGCCGCATCCCGACTACTACAGGCGCATTCGCGAGATCTGCGACCGCTATGATGTGCTCTTCGTCGCGGACGAAGTGCTGTGCGGCTATGGCCGCGTCGGGGTGCCTTTTGCCATCGCCGACTGGGGCGTGGAGCCGGACATCATCACCATCGGTAAGGCAATCGGCAGCGGCTACGCGCCCTTGGCGGCGATG
>JAJFGI010000276.1 GCA_021776215.1 Kiloniellaceae bacterium
GCAACGGCAGCTCAACGACCCTTACGTAGCCGAGGCGAAACGGGCCGGCTATCGCTCGCGTGCCGCCTTCAAGCTGGCCCAGCTCGACGACAAGGTGCGCTTCTTGCGGCGCGGCAGCCGCATCGTCGATCTGGGCGCGGCGCCGGGCGGCTGGACCCAGGTGGCGGTCGAGCGCGTCGGGCGCGGCGGCCGCGTGGTCGCCATGGACATCAACGAAATGGCTCCCATCCCGGGAGCGATGACCCTGCTCGGCGACGCGCGGACGGACGCGGCCCGGGCGCGGGTGCGCGAGGCTCTGGACGGGGCGGCGGACGTGGTTCTCTCCGACATGGCTACCCCGGCCACCGGCCATGCGCAGACGGACCATCTGCGGGTCATGGGTCTGGTCGAGGTGGCCCTGGATTTCGCGGAAAGCGTGCTGGCCCCCGGCGGCACTTTCGTCGCCAAGGTGCTTCAGGGCGGCACCGAGCCCGAATTGCTGGCACGGCTGAAAAGGACCTTCGTCAAGGTCCGCCATGTGAAGCCGCCGGCCAGCCGGGCCGAGTCGGCGGAGCTTTACCTGGTCGCCACCGGCTTCCGCCCCCCGGACAACGGCCCTTGAGACCAATCCGCTTGGCAAGGGAGGGGCGATGTGTATGATGCGGCGCCAATCACTAACAAGGGGATTGGCATGGATATACGCGAGGCGCTGACGTTCGATGACGTTCTCCTGGAGCCCGCTGAGTCCGCCGTTCTGCCCAATCAAACCAACACGCGCACCCGCCTGACAGCGTCCATCGAGCTGGGCATTCCACTGTTGTCCTCGGCCATGGATACGGTCACCGAAAGCGGCCTGGCCATTGTCATGGCACAGTCGGGCGGTATGGGCGTGATCCACAAGAACCTGGATATCGCCGCCCAGGCCACCGAGGTGCGGGCGGTCAAGAAATTCGAAAGCGGCATGGTGGTGAACCCGGTCACCATCCATCCGGAGCAACCGCTGGCCGATGCGCTGGAGCTGATGACCGGCTATCGAATCTCCGGCATTCCGGTGGTCGAGCGATCCAGCGGCAAGCTGGTCGGCATCGTGACCAACCGGGATGTGCGCTTTGCCGAGAACATGCGCCAGCCGGTCAGCGAACTGATGACCCGCGAGAATCTGATCACCGTCCGCGAAGGCGTGGACCTGCCGGAAGCCCGCCGCCTGCTGCATCAGCACCGCATCGAAAAATTGCTGGTGGTGGATGCGCAATACCGCTGCATCGGCTTGATCACCGTCAAGGATATCGAGAAGGCACAGGCCTATCCGGATGCCTGCAAGGACGATAAGGGCCGCCTGCGCGTCGCCGCGGCCACCGGCGTCGGCAAGGACGGTCTGGCGCGTGCCGAGGCGCTGCTGGAAGTCGAGGCCGACGTTATCGTTGTCGATACCGCGCACGGCCATTCGAAAGGCGTCATCGCCGCGGTGAAGGAGATCAAGCGCCTGTCCAACGCCATCCAGTTGGTGGCCGGCAACGTCGCCACCGCCGATGGGGCCAGGGCTTTGGTCGATGCCGGGGCGGACGCGGTGAAGGTTGGCATCGGGCCCGGTTCCATCTGCACCACGCGCATGGTCGCCGGCGTCGGCGTGCCGCAGCTCACCGCCCTGGTCGACACGGTCGAGGTTTGCCGCAAGAGCAATATCCCGGTCATTGCCGACGGCGGCGTCAAATTCTCCGGCGATCTGGCCAAGGCGATCGCCGCCGGCGCCGACTGCGTCATGGTCGGCACGCTGCTGGCCGGCACCGAGGAGACGCCCGGCGAAGTATTTCTCTACCAGGGCCGCTCGTACAAGTCGTATCGCGGCATGGGCTCGCTGGGCGCCATGGCGCGCGGCTCGGCCGACCGCTATTTCCAGCAGGACATCGCCGATCAGCTCAAGCTGGTCCCCGAGGGCGTGGAGGGACGGGTGCCCTACAAGGGGCCGGCCCGGGCCGTGATCCATCAGCTCGTCGGCGGCCTGCGCGCGGCCATGGGCTACACCGGCAACGGCACCGTGGCCGAGATGCAGCGTAACTGCCGGTTCCTGCGCATCACCGGCGCCGGCTTGCGGGAAAGTCATGTACACGACGTCGCGATTACCCGCGAATCGCCGAACTACCGGCCGGACATGTAGGTTGCCCCGCCGGCGCAGCCGTGCACCGGTACCCCCGCCATGACACCTGCCGCCCGTATCGACGCCGCGATCGATCTGCTTGGCCGAATCGAGGCCGCGCACCAACCCGCCGAGCGTATCGTCGGCGCCTACATGCGCGGCCACCGCTACATCGGCGCCAAGGACCGGCGGGCCATCAGCGACCGGGTGTACGGCCTGCTGCGCCGGCGCGCGCGCCTCGACTGGTGGCTGGCGCGGGCCGGCCTCGGGCCGGGGGACGGGCTCGACCATCCCCGCCGATCCGTGCTCGCGGCGTTGGCCTTGGTCGATGGCTTGAGCGCGCCGGAGATTGCCGCGTTGTGCGACGGCAGCCGCTACCACCCGGCGCCGTTGAACGCCGACGAGCATGCCGCGCTCGAGCGCCTGACCGGCGAGGCTCTTGATCATCCCGAGCAACCGCCGGCGGTGCGCGCCGAGGTGCCCGACTGGCTATATCCGGATCTGGCCGAGGCGCTCGGTGAGTCGGCGGAGAAGGAGTTGGCGGCGCTGACGGACGAGGCGCTGGTCGATGTGCGCGTCAATTGCCTCAAGGGCGATCGCGCCGCGGCGCAAGCGGCCTTGGCGGAGGAGGGAGTCGAGGCCGTGCCCACGCCGCTGTCGCCGATCGGCCTGCGCCTCTCCGGACGTCCCAACCTCAGCGCCATGCGGGCCGTTCGCGAGGGATTGGTGGAATTGCAGGACGAGGGCTCGCAGATCGTCGCCCTAATTACCGATGCCCGGCCGGGTCAGGCGGTGGCCGATGTGTGCGCCGGTGCCGGGGGCAAGACCCTCGCCTTGGCCGCCGAGTTGGGCGGCAGCGGCCGCCTGATCGCCTTGGACGTGGACCCGGCGCGCCTGGATCGGGCGGCGGCGCGCCTGCGTCGGGCCGGTGTCGATGGCTTCGTGGAGCGCCGGCCGCTCGACGACGCGGCCTGGCTGACGGCGCACGCGGACAGCTTCGATCGGGTCCTCGTGGACGCCCCGTGTTCGGGCAGCGGCGCCTGGCGGCGGCAACCGGACGCACGCTGGCGCTTGACGCCGGACGACCTTGCGTACTACCTAAAGATGCAAGCTGAAGCCATTGACATAGGGGCGAAATTGGTTCGACTGGGTGGGCGCCTGGTCTACGTGACATGTTCGCTTGTGGCGGCGGAGAACGCGCAGCAGATCGACGCGTTTCTGGCCCGCCGGCCGGATTTCGCCGTTGTCCCGGCCGCCGCCGTGTGGGCCGAAACGCTGGCCTCGCGGGGCGCGCCGCCGGCGGCGCCGGTTGCCGGTCCATATCTTTTTCTCAGCCCTTTGCGTCATGGATGCGACGGCTTTTTCGCCGCCATCCTGGAGCGGCGCGGGGGCACGGCATGAGCGGTCCGGCGACGGTGCGCGCCGCGCGGTTGGCGGATGCCCCGGAAATCGCCCGTGTTCACGTGGAGACTTGGCGCGCGGCGTATCCTGGCATTGTGCCCGAGGACTACCTGGTGAGTTTGACCGAGCCGCGCCAGACGGCACTCTGGGAGGCCAGCATTCGCGGCACCCGCGGGGCCGATACGGTCCTGGTGGCGGAGAGCGCCGAAGGGGCCGGTATCGTCGGCTTCGGCAATTGCGGACGGGCGCGGCACGGCGGGGCCATGGGCGAGGTCTTCACCCTCTATGTGGCCGGCGATTGGCAGGGGCGGGGCATCGGGCGCAGCCTGCTTGGCCGGCTGTTTCACACCCTGCATGGACACGACCTGAACGAGGCGACGATTTGGGTGCTGAGCGCCAATCCGGCGCGCTTCTTCTACGAGGCCATGGGCGGCAAGCGCCTGGCCGAGCGGCGCGAGCCGTTCTCCGGCATGCTCCTGGACGAAACCGCCTATGGCTGGTCCGACCTGGGCGGCTGGTTGGCCGCGCGGAGCGACGATGGGCGGGGCCAATGACAACTGGACTTATCCGGCAACGCCCCTGTAGAAACCGGCAATGACCGATCGCATTCTGATTCTCGATTTCGGTTCCCAGGTCACGCAATTGATTGCGCGCCGCATTCGCGAAGCCGGCGTCTATTGCGAGATTCTGCCCTTCAACACCGATCCGGCGAAGATCGCCGACTTCGGTGCTCAGGGCATCATCCTGTCCGGCGGGCCGGCCTCGGTGATCGCGGCGGAAACGCCGCGCGCGCCGGCGGTGGTCTTCGAGTTGGGCGTGCCGGTGCTCGGCATTTGCTATGGCCAACAGGCCATGTGCGCGCAGTTGGGCGGCGAGGTCGCCATCTCCGACCACCACGAATTCGGCCGCGCCTTCGTTCAGGTAACCGGCGACTGCGCCCTGACCGAGGGCCTGTGGCGGCGCGGCGACCGGCACCAGGTGTGGATGAGCCACGGCGACCGGGTGGTGCGCCTGCCGCCCGGTTTTCGCGCGGTCGGTACTTCGGATGGGGCGCCGTTCGCCATGTTTGCCGACGACGAGAGGCGCTTCTACGGCCTGATGTTCCATCCCGAGGTGGTGCATACCCCCGACGGCGGCAAGCTGTTGGCGAGTTTTGCCCGCAACGTGGCCGGCTGCCGCGGCGACTGGACCATGGCGGCCTTCCGGAAGCAGGCCGTCGCCCGCATCCGCGAGCAGGTGGGCCAGAGCCGGGTCGTCTGCGGCCTCTCCGGCGGCGTCGATTCGTCGGTGGCGGCGGTGCTCATCCATGAGGCCATCGGCGAGCAGCTTACCTGCATCTTCGTCGACCATGGCCTGCTCCGCGCCGGCGAGGCCGAGCAGGTGGTGACGCTGTTTCGCGATCACTACAACATCCCGCTGATCCATCGCGACGTCGCCGATCTGTTCCTCGGCAAGCTGCGCGGCGTGACCGACCCCGAGCAGAAGCGGAAAATCATCGGCGCCACCTTTATCGAGGTCTTCGAGGCGGACGCGCGCAAGCTCGATGCCGCCTTCCTGGCCCAGGGCACGCTCTATCCGGATGTGATCGAATCGGTGTCGGCCACCGGCGGCCCGTCGGTCACCATCAAGTCGCATCACAACGTCGGCGGCCTGCCGGAGCGCATGAACCTGGCCCTGGTCGAGCCGCTGCGCGAGCTGTTCAAGGACGAGGTGCGGGACCTCGGCCGCGAGCTCGGCCTGCCCGAAAGCCTGGTCGGCCGCCATCCGTTTCCGGGACCGGGCCTGGCCATCCGCATCCCGGGCGAGGTGACCCCCGAGAGATGCGCGATCCTGCGCCAGGCCGATGCCATCTACCTGGACGAGATTCGCAAGGCCGGCCTCTACGATGCCATCTGGCAGGCCTTCGCCGTCTTGCTGCCGGTCCGCACCGTCGGCGTGATGGGCGACGCGCGCTCCTACGATTTCGTGTGTGCCTTGCGCGCGGTCACCTCCACCGACGGCATGACCGCCGAGAGCTATCCCTTCGACCACGACTTCGTCGCCGGGGTAGCCACCCGCATCATCAACGAGGTGCGCGGCATCAACCG
>JAJFGI010000277.1 GCA_021776215.1 Kiloniellaceae bacterium
CCCCGGGGGGGCGCCCGACGCCGACCTGGCGGCGGCGATCGCGTCGCAGCGGGCCAGCCTGGACGCCCTTCGGGGACGGCCGGGTTTTCACTCCGGCATTCTGAGCCTGGACAGCGCCAACTGGTCGATCCTTCGCTTCACCCTCTGGGGGACTGCCGAGGCAATCACATCCAGCAGCGGCACGTCCTATGAGGTCTTGCATCTGTCGGCACCGGCGCCCACCGCCGGTCGGCGGCGGTAACAAAATTGCGGGCGCCTAGCCGGCGGCGCTCGAATCCGCCCGAGAGCCTCGCAAAGACTTAAGTTTCTGTCGTTTTACGCCCACTTAAGTATCTGTTATTGAAAGATAAACACGATCAGCGGCATAATGATGGAAAGCTGGCGGTGGTCCGGCCCGCCGCGAGCATGGCCAACTGAACCAGGGGTGGTTTCATCATGCCGTTGTTCGGTCATCGGGAATTCGACGCCCACGAGCAGGTTGTCTTCTGCCACGACGCGGCAAGCGGCCTGAAAGCCATCATCGCCATTCACGACACCACGCGCGGGCCGTCGCTCGGCGGCTGCCGCATGTGGCCGTATGCTGGCGAGGACGACGCCTTGACCGATGCCCTGCGCCTGGCGCGCGGCATGTCCTACAAGTCGGCCCTGGCCGACCTGCCCTATGGCGGCGGCAAATCGGTCATCATCGGCGATTCCCGCACCATGAAGTCGGAGGCCCTGTTCCTGGCCATGGGCCGCTTCGTCGATACGCTGGGCGGCCGCTACGTGATCGCCGAGGATGTCGGCATCTCCGTGGACGATGTGGAGATCATGGCCCGGGCGACGCGCCACGTGGCCGGCACCCGGAGCAGCGGCGGCGGCGATCCCTCACCGGCCACGGCTTACGGTGTGTTCATGGGTATCCGCGCGGCCGTGGCCCACGCTCTGGGCCGCGACTCTCTCGACGGTCTGCACGTTGCGGTGCAAGGACTGGGTCACGTCGGCCATCACCTATGCCGCAAATTGGCCGAGGCGGGCGCCCGCCTGACGGTAAGCGATATCGATAGCGGCGCCGTCGCCCGGGCGTGCAAGGAATTTTCCGCCGAAACCGTCGACCCCGAGGCGATCTACGACGTGGCCGCCGACGTATTCGCCCCCTGCGCCCTCGGCGGCGTGATCGACGACCAGACGATCCCGCGTCTCAAGGCCCGCATCGTCGCCGGCTCAGCCAACAATCAGCTCGCCGAGCCGCGCCACGGCGCCGAGCTGGCGCGGCGCCACATCCTCTATGCGCCGGACTATGTGATCAATGCGGGCGGCGTCATCTACATCAGCCACGAGGGCCCCTCTTTCGACGAGACGGAGGCCCTGGCCCACGTGGCGCGCATCCGCGATACCCTCGGGGAGATCTTCGCGCGCGCCGCACAACAGGGCGTGCCCACCTCCGAGGCCGCCGACCGTCTGGCCCGGGAGCGACTGCGCCCAGTCGCCAAAGCCAAAACCCCTGGCGCCAAGGCCACCGCCGCCGCCTGACGGCCGGGCGACACCCTGCTATAGTGCGTGATTGGGGGCGGTTTTGGGCCCCGGCTATCTGCGTCCGCACCCGTTAGGCCCGGCCCGTGACCGAGATCTTGACCACGGCATTTGTGACCTTCGTCGTCACCGTCGACCCGGTCGGCGTCGCCCCGTTGTTCGTCGGGCTGACCGGCAGCGCCAGCGCCGCCGAGCGCCGCCGCCTGGCAGTGCGCGGGGTGGTCATCGGCAGTGGCATCTTGATCGTCTTCGCATTGGTCGGCGAACCGTTGCTGAGCGCCTTGGGTATCGGCTTGCCGGCCTTTCGCATCGCCGGCGGCATCCTGTTGCTGCTTTTGGCGGTTGACATGGTAATGGCACGCCAGTCGGGCCTGCGTGCCATGACACCGGGCGAGGACGCCGAGACCCATTCGCGCAGCGACATCGCCGTCTTCCCGCTGGGTATTCCGTTGATCGCCGGGCCCGGGGCGATCACCTCGGTGGTTCTGTTGGTCGGCCAGGCGCGCGGCGATATCGCCACGCAAGTGGCCATCATCGGCGTGCTTGTCGCGGTCTTGATCCTGACCCTGGTGTGCTTGTTGCTGGCCGGGCATTTGATGCGCCTGCTCGGGGTCACCGGCATCAATGTCGTCAGCCGGGTGTCCGGGATCATCGTCGCCGCCCTGGCGGTGCAGTTCATGATTGATGGCATACGCACCGTACTCTCCCTGGCCTGACCACGGCTAGCGCAACCGGGACCCGGCGCATCCGACGCGGCGGCACCACCCCTCTTGCCGAAATCCTCAAAGATAGATATGGCGGGTGGTAGCGTCACCCGGCGCACGCCGTGGCTATTCGCCAAATCTAGGGACAAATCCCATGTGGGCCGCGATCCGATCTTCCTGGCCGCTTTTTGCCGGCATGGCCTTCTTGATGGTCAGCAACGGCCTACTGGCGACGCTGCTGACGCTGCGGGCGAGCGGCCTCGGCTTCAGCGAGTCGGTCATCGGCTTGATGCAATCCGCGTACCCGGTCGGCTCGCTTCTCGGCTGCCTGGTCGCCCCGCGCCTGGTGAATCGGGTGGGTCATATTCGCGTGTTCGCCGCTCTCGCCTCGATCGCCAGTACGGCGGCCCTTATTCACCTCGTCACCTTCGACCCGTGGAGCTGGTCGGCCATGCGCATGCTGGCCGGTTTTTGCTTCGCCGGGCTTTACGTGGTCGCGGAAAGCTGGCTCAACGGCCGGGCGACGAACGATACCCGGGGCAGCCTGTTGTCCATTTACTTCGTCATTCAGACAGGCGGCGTGGCGACCGGACAGACGCTGCTGAATTTCTCCAGCCCGGACGGCATTCTGCTTTTCATCGTCGTGTCGGTCCTGATCTCTTTGTCCCTGGTCCCGATCCTGGTTTCGGCCAGGGCGACCCCGGTCTATGAAGCGCCCGAGTGGACATCGTTCGCCGAGCTCTTTCGCCTTTCGCCCATGGGCCTGACGGGCTGTTTCCTGAATGGCATCGCCCAAGGCGCCATCTACATCGCCTTGGCGTTGTATGGCCAGGTGATCGGCCTCGACACGGGCGCCATCGGCGCCCTTGTCGGATTCGCGACCCTCGGCGGGATGCTCTTTCAGTTTCCCCTCGGCCGGCTATCCGACCGCGTCGACCGGCGGCTGGTCATCGTCGGCTGTGCCGGTCTGGCCGTCCCCGTCTGCCTGGCGCTGGCGTCCCTCGCCGAACCGGCCGCCAACCTTTTCATGCTCTATGCGGGAATCACGGTGCTGGGCGGCCTGACGCTGCCCATCTACTCGATTTGCGTGGCGCATACGAACGACTATTTGAAACCCAGCCAGATCGTCAGCGCCAGCGGCACGCTGGTTCTGGTTTTGGGGGCCGGCGTGGTCTTCGGACCCGCCCTCGGTTCCTTCTCGGTCGCGCACTTCGGGCCGCCGGGTCTGTTCATGCTTCTCGCCATCTTGCAGGGCAGTGTCGTCGCCACAGCCCTTCTTCGGCTTTGGCGCAGTCCGACCCGGGCCGATACACCGGTCACCGCTTTTGCCATCGCCCACAACGTCACCCCGGGCGCCGCCCGTCTGAGCCCCGATGCGCCCCCACCGGACCCGGAGGCCAGTGTTCCCGCGCCCGCCGGGATCGAGGACCGGGAGTTCGATTAGCGCGAAAGACGATCCCGCGGATTACACGCAACGTTGAACACCGGGTGGCTTGCCCTAGATCGGTGGCAGCGGGACAATAGGCTGGGCCGAACGCAGACAAGGGCCATGGCATGAATCGGAACCGGCGAGGAATGAGCCGCCGCGCGGCCCTTGGGTCGATGGGCGCTGCCGCCGCGGCGGTGCTGCTCGATCCGCGCCCCGCCTTGGCGGCGCCGGGACCCGTGCTGGAGAAGGCCATTCCGGCGACCGGTGAGCTGCTGCCGGCGATCGGAATGGGCTCGTGGATTACCTTCAACGTCGGCGATGACACGGATTTGCGCGAGGCGCGGGTCGAGGTGCTGCGGACATTCTTCGCCCAGGGCGGTGCGGTGATCGATTCTTCGCCCATGTACGGCTCCTCGGAAGAAGTCATCGGCTACTGCCTGGCGCGTTTGGAAAATGCGCAAACACTGTTTTCCGCCACCAAGGTGTGGACACCGTTGCAGTGGCACGGCGTTCTCCAGATGGAATCGTCGCAGACGCTCTGGGGCACCGAGAGGCTCGACCTGCTGCAGATTCACAACCTGCTCAATTGGGAAGGTCATCTGGAAACCCTGCTGGACTGGAAGGCGCAAGGGCGCGTGCGCTACATCGGCGTGACCACCTCCCACGGCCGCCGCCACGGGGATCTGGAAAAGATCATGGCGGCGCAGCCCATCGATTTCGTTCAGTTCACCTACAACGTTCTCGACCGGGAGGCCGAACAACGCCTTCTGCCCTTGGCGGCGGAGCGTGGCCTGGCGGTTATCATCAACCGGCCGTTTCAGCGCGGGGCCCTGTTCGACCGCTTCGCGGATCGGCCCCTACCGGCGTGGGCGGGCGAGTGCGGCTGCGCGAATTGGGCGCAGATCTTCCTGAAGTTCATCGTCTCCCACCCGGCCGTGACCTGCGCCATTCCCGCGACGTCGCGGGTGGACCATATGCTGGAGAACATGGGTGCCGCCCGTGGCCGCCTGCCCGATGCTGACATGCGGGCAGGGTTGATCCGATACATCGAGACCCTGTGAACAGGCAGCACGGATGCTGCCTTTTACGAAAGACGTCTTTTTTCGGCTTCTCGCGCGCTACAACGCCGACATTTGGCCGGCCCACATCGCCGCCGTCGTACTCGGCATTGTCGTCGTCTTCTTGATTTTCAAACCGCGCAGAGGCAGCGACAAGTTCATCGCCGCCGTCCTGGCCGGCGCTTGGATTTGGACCGGCGCTGTCTATCACATGATGTACCTGACGACGATAAATTGGGCGGCCTGGGCCTCCGGTGCGCTGTTCGTATGTCAGGGCGGCCTCATTGCCTGGACCGGCGCCGGGCGCGGGAGGATCGCGTTTCGCGCCGGGTCCGACCGCCCCAATTGGTTCGGGGTGAGCCTCGTGGCATTGGCCTTGCTCGCCTACCCGCTGGCCGGGCCGCTGACGGAACTGGGTTGGAGCCGGGCGCCGGTGGCCGGGATTGCCAGCGGCCCGACCACCCTTCTCACCCTGGGTCTGATCCTGCTGGCGGAAGGGCGGATTCCGGTCCGGTTGCTGCTTATCCCGGCGCTGTGGACTATTGTCGCCGGCGCATCCGCCTGGCCGCTGCACCTGCCCCACGCCCTGATCCTGCCGGCTGCCGGCATTGTCAGCTTTTCGCTGGCCCTTATAGGCAACCGCCGGCTGCCTTCCAATGCGAAGAGAGAGTGATAATATACTGATTTAGGACTGTTTTACGCCACGGCGGCAAGTGTGCCGAGAAGTATCGACATTGGCTCGTCCGCCGGACCGACGTTGAAACCTGGACGGCGGCCATGCGCGGCACGTCCGGGGGCTTGAATCCCCCGCCGACCGGACCCGACGGCTTTTCGCCTTTGCGAAAAGGGCCGGAATGTCCTATGTAACTCCTGTCATTCTGCTTCGGACTGCCGACCTGCTGCGCCCGCGAGGCCCTTAGATCGCTGCCATTCCATGAGTCAGTCTGATGCGCCGCATATGAGATACGGCGCCATTTTATCCTATCGGAGGACAGCGATGCCGATCGGCACGGTCAAATGGTTCAACAGCACCAAGGGTTTTGGTTTCATTCAGCCGGATAGTGGCGGGCCCGACGTTTTCGTCCACATCTCCGCCGTCGAACGCGCCGGCATGAGCAATCTGGCTGAGGGTCAGAAGATCTCCTACGAGGAGCAACGCGACCCGAAGCGCGGCAAGACGTCCGCGGAAAATCTCAAGGCGGTCTGAACCGCCCATATCAGGTTCGGACAAAGGGGGCACCGCTTGATCGGTGCCCCCTCGGTTCTGCTGCGCACGCCGCCCATAGCTCACTTTAACTGAGGAGAATCGATGGCCTTCAAGCCCAACTACAACCAATCCCGCCGCGAGCGCGACCGCGCCAAGGAACAGAAGAAGCTGGAAAAGCAGCAGCGCCGCGAAGAAGCCACAGCTAAGCGAAAAGCGGCGCAGGACGACCCGCAAGCCGCGCCCAGCGACCCTGCCGGGAACCCCGAGGGCGCCTGAGGCGAAAGAGCCTGGAGGCCCCGATGGCGCGCAAAAAACGTTCTGTTGACAGCGGTTCCGTGCTGTTCGACGTCGTCTATACCGACGGCAAGCTCACCTCGAACCGCAAGGTCCCGAGCACCGATCTCGGCGGCCTGGACGGCGACGAGCCGGCGCGCGCCTTCATCGAGGCGCAGGACCGCAAGATCGCTGAGATGTCCGGCACCATCCGCGGCGACATCAAGTCGATCGCCCGCTCGTCGCGACAGGATCGACCCTCCCGCCAGTCGCGGTCCAACACAAGCCGCCCCTGATCCTGCGGCCCCGCCCTAGACGGGCAGGTTCTCTCCCAGAGACATGAGCGAGGCATTGCCACCGGCGGCGGTGGTGTCGATGGTCAGTGTCCGCTCGCTGGCGAAACGATGCAGATAGCGCGGACCGCCCGCTTTCGGACCGGTGCCCGACAACCCCTCGCCGCCGAAGGGCTGCACGCCGACCATGGCGCCGATCATGTTGCGGTTGACGTAGGTGTTGCCGACATGCAGGCGGCGGCCGATGAAATCGACCGTCGAATCGATGCGGCTATGAATGCCCAATGTCAGGCCATAGCCGGTGCCGTTGATCGCGTCGATCACCTGGTCCAGGCGGTCGGCGCGGTAGCGGATGACGTGCAGGATCGGCCCGAACACCTCGCGCTGCAGGCGGGACAGCGAGTCGATCTCAAAGGCCGCCGGGGCGAAGAAGTGGCCGTGTTCGGTGCCGGGGCCAAGCTTGGCGCGGCGCAGCAGGCGCCCCTCGGCGGTCATGCGCTTGGCGTGACCTTCGAGCATGGCCTGCGCCTCGCTGTCGATGACCGGCCCGACGTCGGTGGCGAGCAGGGCCGGATCGCCCACCGCCAGCTCGTCCATGGCGCCGGCCAGCATGGCGAGCATGTGCTCCGCCACATCCTCTTGCAGGAACAGAACGCGTAGGGCGGAGCAGCGCTGCCCGGCGCTATGGAAGGCGGATATCACCACATCGCGCACCACCTGTTCGGGCAGCGCGGTGGAATCGACGATCATGGCGTTCTGCCCGCCGGTTTCGGCGATCAGCGGCACGATCGGCCCCTCACGCCGGGCCAGGGTCTGGTTTATCAGCTTGGCCGTTTCGGTCGAGCCGGTGAAGGCCACGCCGGCGACCCGCGGATCGCCCACCAGGGCGGCGCCGATCTTACCCCCCTCGCCCGGCAACAGGTGCACCACATCGCCCGGCACCCCGGCCCGGTGCAGCAGGCGCACGGCGGCGGCGGCGATCAGCGGCGTCTGCTCCGCCGGCTTGGCGATCACCGCGTTGCCGGCAGCGAGCGCCGCCGCCACCTGGCCGGTGAAGATGGCCAAGGGAAAATTCCACGGGCTGATGCAGGCGAAAACTCCGCGCCCGTGCAGCGAGACCTCGTTGCGCTCCCCCGTCGGCCCCGGCATGGCCTGCGGCCGGGCGAAGTCGGCGCGGGCGCAGGCCGCGTAGTAGCGGCAGAAGTCGACTGCCTCGCGCACCTCGGCCAGGGCGTCGGGGATGCTCTTGCCCGCCTCGCGCACGCACAAGGCCATCAACCCGGCCCGGCCCTGCTCCATGAAATCGGCCGTCCGCTCCAGGCAAGTGGCGCGCTCCTCCGCCGGTTTCGCATTCCAAGCACCGCCGGCGCGCACCGCCCGGGCAAGCGCCTCTTCCACGTGCGCCGGTGTCGCCTCGATCACCTCGCCGACGGTGCGCCGCGTATCCGCCGGGTCGTGCGCCGGCCGCGCCGGCCCGGTTTGCGCGGCGCCGCCGACGATTGGCGCCGCCGGCTCATGCCGCGCCGCCGCCATATCCTGGCCCAACCGGGCCAAGGCCTGCGGATCATTGAGATCGACCCCGCGGGAGTTACGCCGCTCCGCCCCGAACAGATCGATCGGCAGCGGGATCCGTGGATGCGGGACAACGCTGAGCTGCCGCACCTTGGCGACCGGGTCGGCAATGATCTCCTCGATCGGCAGCTTCTCGTCCTGGATGCGGTTGACGAACGAGGTATTGGCCCCGTTCTCCAGCAAGCGGCGCACCAGATAGGCAAGCAGTTCCTCGTGCCCGCCGACCGGGGCGTAGATGCGCACCGGCAGATTCAACTTCTCCTTGCCCACAACCTGGGCATAGAGCGCCTCGCCCATGCCGTGCAGGCGCTGGAACTCGAAATCGCGGGAGTCGCCGGCCATCTCCAGGATCGCCGCCAAGGTGTGCGCATTGTGGGTGGCGAATTGCGGGTAGAACGCATCGGGCGCGGCGAACAGGCGCTTCACGCACGCCAGGTAACAGACGTCGGTCGAGACCTTGCGGGTAAACACCGGGTAGCCGTCGAGACCGGCCATCTGGCTGAGCTTGATCTCCGAATCCCAATAGGCGCCCTTGACCAGGCGCACCATCAGACGGCGCTTGTGGCGGCGCGCCATATCGGCCAGCCAATCGAGGACATGCGGGCCGCTTTTCAG
The DNA here is from genome assembly GCA_021776215.1 of Kiloniellaceae bacterium. GTDB lineage: Bacteria > Pseudomonadota > Alphaproteobacteria > Kiloniellales > J153 > JAJFGI01. The sequence continues at coordinate 8,664 of JAJFGI010000277.1, forward strand.
ATAGGCCTGAACCGCCACGCCGAAGCCGTTCCAGCCAGCGATGTCCGCATCGCCGGACACCGCCTCGATCACATCGAGGGAGAGATCCAGGCGGTCCGCCTCCTCCGCGTCTACTGTCAGGCCGACGTCCGCCGCCTTGGCGGCCTGGGCCAGGGCCTTCAGGCGCGGCACCACCTGGGCGATGACCCGCTGCCGCTGGGCGAACTCGTAGCGCGGGTGCAGGGCCGAAAGCTTCACCGAAATGCCCGGCGCCGCGATGGGGCCGCGGCCGGCCGCCGCCTTGCCGATGGTCGCGATAGCCGCCCGATAGGCCTCGAAGTAGCGGTCGGCGTCGGCCATGGTCCGCGCCGCCTCGCCCAGCATGTCGTAGGAGTAGCGATAGCCGCGCTTTTCGTCGGCCTTGGCGCGGTCCAATGCCTCGGCGATGGTGCGGCCCATGACGAATTGGCGCCCAAGAATCCGCATGGCTTGGGTCACGGCGCCGCGGATCACCGGCTCGCCGCTGTTGTGCACCAGGCGGCGCAAGGTGCCCGCCAAATCGCCGGTCACCCGTTCGTCCAGGCGGACGACACGGCCGGTGAGCATCAGCGCCCAGGTCGAGGCGTTGACGAAGATCGAATCGCTGTG
>JAJFGI010000278.1 GCA_021776215.1 Kiloniellaceae bacterium
CGAGGCGCGCGCCCAGTCCGTTCGCGCCGCCGCGCCTAGCGCTTGGCGCGCCGGGCCCAGACAATGAAGCCGATCCCGGCGAGCAGCATGGGAATCGAGAGGATCTGACCCATGGTCACGCCGCCCACCAGATACCCGAGATGCAGGTCCGGTTCCCGGAACATCTCGGCAATGAGGCGCGCCAGGGCATACCCCGTGAGAAAGGCGCCGGTCAGCAATCCGCTCACCCGGAGCGCCCCTCGGCGCACCATGACATAGAGAACGATGAACAGGACGATGCCTTCAAGCCCGGCCTCGTAAAGCTGGCTCGGATGGCGGAGGACCGGCCCGCCCATCGGAAAAGCCATGGCCCAGGGCACATCGGCCGGCCGGCCAAAGAGCTCGCCGTTGACGAAGTTGGCGATGCGCCCGAGGAACAGGCCGATGGGCGCCGCCGCGGCGAGAATATCGGACAGAACGGTGAAATGAACCTTCTGGCTGCGGGCAAAGAGCAAGATCGCTGCCGCCACCCCCAGCATGCCGCCGTGGAAACTCATGCCGCCGCGCCAGAGAAAGATGATCTCCAGCGGATTGGCCAGATAGAACCCCGGCTTATAAAACAGGACGTACCCCAGGCGCCCGCCAATGACGATGCCGATGGTCGCCCAGAACAGGAAATCGTCGATGGCGCGGGCGCTCAGTTGCTCCGGCGGCCGGCTGGCCAGCCACCGGCAATAGCGCCAGGCCAGGAGAATGCCGGCGATATAAGCCAGGGCGTACCAGCGGATGGCGAACGGCCCGATGGAGATGGCGATCGGATCAAAGGACGGGAACGTCAAGGCGGCGAGCATCGGCTAGGTCTCCGGCTGTGAGAAGCGGATCCGCACGGTCAACCGCCCGGTCGGCAAAAAGGCAGGCGTTACCCGCCCCGTTATTAAAGACCTGATCTTGCGGCGGCAAGGGTCCCTCGTGTTGCCGCGCGCGGGAGGGTGCGCGATACTCGACCGTCGGCTCTGCGGCCGGCGTCACTTCAAGGAGGGGACGACGATGCAAACACAGAACCGCCTGCTCGACGACCTCGCCCGGGTGGCGACCGGGGCGCTCGGCGTCGCCGCAGGGATGCGCGGCGAGATCGAGGCGCGCCTGCGCGATCAGTTCGAACGGATCCTCTCGCGCATGGATCTGGTCACCCGCGAGGAGTTCGATGCGGTCAAGGCCATGGCCGCCAAGGCCCGCGCGGAGCAGGAGACGCTGCACGAACGGCTGGCGGCGCTGGAAGCGGCGCTGTCGGCGGCGCCCGCCAAGCCGGCCCGCAAACGCGGGACTGAAGCCAAAACCGCCGCCAAAACTGCCGCCAAAACCGCTGACAAAGACGATAGCTGAACGGCCCCGATCCGCGTCTTTTGGCGCCTGTGGAGCGAATGGGCATACGCCGGTAATCCCCTATTGCCACGGCGAATCGAATTTGGCACCCTAGATCTGGTGGGTGGTTGTTCGTAACACGCCATATCTCGGTGTTCGAAAGGGTGCACGAGGTACGAGCATTCCTTCCAACACCAGCGTTCTGAGGGGAGATGCGCGTATCATGGCGAATGTTGCTGGCCGACATCTCGACCTTTCGGTTAATCCGCTCGACGTGTTGGAGGAGTTGGTCAGCGCCAACGACTGGACCTTCAACCGGCATAGCGATTCCGAGTTGATGGCTATCGTCGCCGGCCGCTGGTGCGGCTATCATATGCACTTCGTGCTACAGCGGGAGATGAGCGCCATGTTCTTTTCCTGTCAGCTTGATCTGCGGGTGCCGGACACCAAGAAGGCGGCCGTGTACGAATTGCTGGCACTGATAAACGAGAACATGTGGCTCGGGCATTTCGATTTCGGCTCCGAAGAGGGGGCGCCCATGTACCGGCACACCCTGCCGCTGCGCGGTGCGCCGGGTCTGAGCGCCGAGCAGCTCGAGGATATCGTCGACGTGGCGCTGGTCGAGTGCGAGCGTTTCTATCCGGCCCTGCAGCTGGTCGTCTGGGGCGGCCGCTCGGTTGCCGATGCACTGACGGTGGCGCGGATGGACACCGTCGGCGAGGCCTGATCGGTCGGCGATGGCGGCTCCGGGCATCACCACCGGCGGGCCGCTGCTGCTTGTCGGCTGCGGCAAGATGGGCGGCGCCCTGTTGTCCGGCTGGCTCGCCCGCGGCGTTTCGGCGGCGACAGTGACCGTGGTCGAGCCCAAGCCGGCGGCCGGGTCGGTGCCGAGCGGTATCACGCCGGTTGCCGGGATCGACGCCGTGTCCGTCTCGCCGGCCGTCGTGGTCCTGGCGGTCAAGCCTCAGCAAATGGATGCGGTGGTCGCCCAATGCCGCCGCTTCGTGCGGCCGGGCACCGTCTTCCTCTCGATCGCGGCAGGTAAGAGTATCGCTTATTATGCGGGCGGCCTGGGCGCGGCGGCGGCGCTTGTCCGGGCGATGCCGAATACCCCGGCGGCGGTGGGCCGCGGCATGTCCGTTCTCTGCGCCAATAGCAAGACCGACGCGGCCCAACGCGAGGTGTGTGAGGCCCTATTGGCGGCGGTGGGCGAGGTAGCCTGGATCGAGGACGAATCGCTGTTGGATGCCGTCACGGCGGTGTCCGGTGGCGGGCCGGCCTATGTCTTTCTGCTGATCGAGTGTCTGGCCGAGGCCGGCGCCGAGGCCGGTCTGCCGGCGGACCTGGCCATGCGGCTGGCGCGCACGACCGTGGCCGGCGCCGGTGAGTTGGTCCACCAGGCCACGGAGCCGGCCAGCCGCTTGCGCGAAAACGTGAGCAGTCCCGGCGGCACCACCCTCGAAGCACTGAAGATCCTGATGGCTTCGGATGGGTTGCAGCCCCTACTGACGAAGGCGATCGCCGCGGCGACCCGGCGCAGCCGCGAGCTGGCGTCGTGAGCGGCACCCTGAAAGGCAGCGCGCAGCGCGTGCAAGCGGCCTTGGACGCGCACGGCCTGGCGGCGGAGGTGCGCGAGTTTCCGGCCAGCACCCGGACCTCGGCGGAGGCCGCGGCGGCGATCGGCTGTGCGGTCGGTCAGATCGCCAAGTCCCTGGTCTTTCGCGCCCGCGAGACCGACCGGGCGGTGATGGTGATCGCCAGCGGTGCCAACCGGGTCGACGAGAAAGCGGTGGCCGAGCGGCTGGGCGAGCCGATCGGCCGCGCCGATGCGGACTTCGTCCGCGCGCGCACCGGATATGCGATCGGCGGCGTGCCGCCGGTGGGGCATCCTGAACCGCTGCCGACCTATATCGATCGAGACCTGCTCGGCTATGACGAGATCTGGGCCGCGGCCGGCACGCCCAACGCCGTCTTCCGCCTGCGCCCCGCCGATCTGGTCGCGCTCACCGGCGGTGATGTGGCCGATATACGCCGGATTAGCTAGGTTCTGTACTCATTGAGATGTCATCCCGGACGCGACTTTCCTCCAAATCTTTGATTTGGAAAGGAAAGTCAGTGATCCGGGATCCATGGGCCCAGCAACGGGGTGGTGGAGAGATGGATCCCGGATCGCAAGTCTCGCCTCCCGTCCGGGATGACGAGTGACCAGATTATGAGTCCGTGACCAAACCCCGGCCACCGGCCCCCTTCCCGTCCGCGCTTTGCAATCCTACATACCGTACGGGATAATGGTCGCCGGGGGAGAGGCGATGGAGGTGTCATGCCCAGGAAAGCTGAAGCCAAAAAAGCCAAATCCAAGAAAGGCGCCGACTCCAAGACAGTCGATGTCGCGGCCAAGATTCTCGCCACGGCCATGAAACTAGCTGCCGAGGGCCGCTGGCGCGATCTGTCATTGGCCGAAATCGCGGATGCGGCCAAGCTGCCCTTGGCCAAGGTCTATCCGGTCTATCCCTCGAAGCAGGCGATTCTGAGCGCCCTGTTCCGCCGCATCGACGCTGCCGTGATGGAGGCCGAGGATCCGGCGGCACGCGAAGGATCGGCGCGGGACCGGTTGTTCGATGTGTTGATGCGCCGATTCGATGCCCTGGCCCCCTACCGCGAGGCCATGGCCACCATCATCGATGCGCAGGCGCGCGATCCTTTGGCGGCGGTCTGTGGCCTTGCCCGGCTTGGCCGCTCCATGGCCGGTATGCTGGAGGCGGCCGGACTCTCGACCAGCGGGATCCGCGGGATCTTGCGGATCGAAGCCCTGGGCGCCGCCTATCTGGCGACCTTGCGGGTCTGGCTGCACGACGATAGCCCGGATCTGGCGCCCACCATGGCCGCCCTCGACCGGCACCTGGGACGCCTGGATGGCCTGGCTAAATGCCTCTCGCGATTGCAGTATCGGCGTCCGGGATTAGCCTAAAAGCCCTGGAATCGTGGGGCTAAATTTTTTGTGCACTGCACCAATTTCCTCTTGACCTGGACCGGGTCCGGGTTCATATAAGGTATGCATTGTGCATCGCAGCATTGCGAGCGCGGCCGAAAAAGAACCCACGGCCCCGAAAGACGAACCGCCCAGACACCGGTAGCCCAGTGACTTGAGGCCCGGGGCCGGCGGCCCAGAGAGACGAGGAGAGATATTATGTCCAAGACCCAGACGAAGACCGGCAACCCCTTCCTTGATGGCGACTTCGGCGCCATGATGGACTTCACCAAGGTCACCGAGCAGTTCAACGTGCCGGGCGTCGATTCGAAAGCCCTGGTCGAGAGCCAGCGGCGCAACATCGAGACCCTGGCCGAAATCAACCGCGTCGCCTTTGAAGGCGCCCGGGCGATCATGCAGCGTCAGGGCGAGATCATGCGCCAGGCGATGGAAGAGACGACCAAGGCGGTACGTGAGCTGTCAAAGCCCGGCAAGCCCGAGGACGCGATGGCGAAGCAGGCGGAACTGGCGAAGCAGGCGTACGAGCAGTGCCTCGCCAACGCCCGTGAGCTGGCCGAGATGGGGACCAAGTCCAACACCAAGGCGGCCGAGCTGTTCAGCCACCGGGTCACCGATGGCCTTGAAGAGCTGAAGGGTGCCTTCAAGCACACCAACGGCGCGAAGTAAGCAGTCGAGATCCGCACCGGCGAAAATATCCGCCGGCGCCAAGAGACCGCGAGGGGTCGCCGAAAGGCGGCCCCTCTTCGATTCTACTCTCGCGAATTTATGCTACGGTGCGGCCTCATCCCCGCTAATCCTGTAGAGGTAGCCGCGCCCGATGAGCGAGACAACCGCCCCCATCGATTACAGTGATTTCCTCAAGGTCGATATTCGCGTCGGCACGGTTGTCCGCGCCGAACCCTTTGCCGCGGCGCGCCGACCCGCCTACAAGTTGTGGGTGGATTTCGGCGCGGCGATGGGCGTCAAGAAGACCTCAGCGCAGCTCACCGTCCACTATCGGCCCGACGATCTGATAGGGCGCCAGGTCGCGGCCGTGATGAACTTCCCGGCCAAGCAGATCGGGCCGTTCATGTCGGAGATTCTCGTTCTTGGCTTTCCCGACAACGACGGCGAGGTCGTCCTCATCAGTCCGGAGCGGGCGGTCCCCAACGGCGGGCGGTTGTTCTAGAGCCTTTTCTTTCCCAATGGAATCGTCTGCGCCGGGGCCATTTGCGGCGCGGGCTGGAGCGGGGCGCAGCGCGTAGCGGGACTACGGGCAAGCCCCGCGACGCACCCGCGCCGCAAAGGGCCCCGGCCCGTCGGGTTGCGTCCTGGCGGGCGCCCGCGGCGTTACGCCGCTTGGCCGATGTCCCGCATCGCCCGGCGCGGCGCGCCTGACAGAGCGCCCGCCGGGACGCAACGCAGGCGGTTCCATTGGGAAAGAAAAGGCTCTAGTTGCCGCCGCCGGCGGCATTGAGGCCACCACCGGTGTTGATGCCGCCGCTGGTGATCGTGGTCTGATTGTTGATGGCGGTCACGCTGATCCGAACCGTGTTGCCGCTGGCGGATACGTCTTTTGCGGTCGTCCCGACGGCCGTGCCCTGCAGACCTCCGGCGCATTGGCTTCCGGCGCCGCAATCGCCGGTGCCGGTGCCGGTCCGCTGTGGCAGGCCGCTGCCGATCCCGCCGCCTGGCTCGCCGCTGACGGCGGACATCTGTTCGCTGTCGACGGCCAGTACGTCGGAAAAAGGGTCGCCGCTAGCGGGCGGTTGGCTTTGCGCGAAGACCGGTGCGCCCAGGAGCAGGACAGCGAGCGCGGCCAAAACGGAGAATGACGTCGTGAAGGCGGATTGCATGACCTTGTCCTCCTTATCCGCTCCGGCCGTCGGCCATTGGCGCCGCCGACTCTCGATCCTGAGTGTCCCAGAGGGAAGGCGTAATCGTACCCGAGTTTGGGTGTCCGTCAACCGAAATTGGGTGGCTAGCCGCCCAGGCGCTCCAGGGCCAAGCGGGCCGCGTCGTATTCGATGAAACTGGTCACCCCGGTCTCCACGGCGGCGCGAAACAGGCGGATCGCGGCCTCTTTGTCGCCTGTCAGCAGCGCATACTGCCCGGCGTAAAAGGAGGCTTCGCAGGTTTGCTCGAGCTGTGTCTGATCGTCCAAAAAAGGATCCCTCGCCGCCGCCAGAACCTCCTCGGTGGCAAGCCGCCCGAGGAAGAGATCCGCGACCGGGCCGGGCCAGTAGAACAAATCCAGCGGCTTGGTGACCCGGATCAGCTCGGGCCGGCCGTCCTGCCCGGCGAGGTCGCGGGCCAGGAAGAGCCAGAGCGCCGCATACAGATCATTGGGGTTGCGCTTCAGGCTGCTGATGTAGTCTCCCGCCGCGGCGTCGAATCGCCCGAGGAAGAAGTTCGCATTGCCGCGATAGCGCAGCGCATCCGCCAGCAGTCCCGGTTCCAGATCGCCGGAGTCGATGGCCCTGGTATAGAGGTTCGCGGCTTGCTCGTACTCGCGACGGGATTCGGCCTGCTGTGCCTGGCGCGCAAAATCCAGACCATTGGCCAGCGCTGGCGCCGCCAGACCGAAGAACAGGACCAGAACCAGCAGCAGCCGGACCACCGCAAAACCTCCCGCGTCAGGATCACCCCGGCCATCGGCCGGCTGCGATGATAGCGGCACCGAGTTATCGCGCAACCCCGACTTGTAGATCGGCGAGGGATGGCCGGGCGGCCCCGCACCGCGGGCCATTCGGCGCCGATGCACCCCGGTTACCGGACCGTCGTACGCCTCGAAACGTACGTTCGATCAACGTATGTACGCCTTCGAAGTAGGTGTGATGCTATGCGAGAACACCCGCGGGCGGTGGCGGAGGCCTATGACACGGGATCACCGGAGCGGTAGCCCGTCGGCGGTTCAGTCCATCCCCTCCAGCTCGTCGATGAATCCGGAGACAACATCTAACCCTTTGGTCCAAAACTCCGGATCGGAGGCATCAAGTCCGAATGGGGCCAATAATTCCTTATGCCGCTTGCTCCCACCGGCGCGCAGCATGTCCAGGTATTTCTCGGCGAAACCCTCATTCGCACTCTCGTAGACGGCGTACAGCGAATTTACCAGACAATCGCCGAACGCGTACGCATAGACGTAGAAGGGCGTATGCACGAAGTGAGGAATGTACGCCCAGTAATGGCGGTACTCATCCTCGAAACGCAGGGCCGGACCCAGGCTCTCGCGCTGCGTTTCCAGCCAAACCTCGCCAAGCCGGTCGGGCAGCAGTTCGCCCCCCCGCCGTTCGTCGTGAACCCGCGTCTCGAAGCTGTGCATGGCGATCTGCCGGACCACGGTATTGAGCATATCCTCGACCTTGCCGGCCAGCATGATCTTGCGCCGGCGCGGATCGGTCTCGGCCTTCAGCAGGGCGCGAAAGGTCAGCATCTCGCCGAACACCGACGCCGTTTCCGCCAGGGTCAGCGGCGTGTCCGCCATCAGGTGCCCCTGGGGCGCGGCGAGCACCTGATGCACCCCATGGCCCAATTCGTGGGCCAGGGTCATCACGTCGCGGATGCGGCCTTGATAATTGAGCAACAGGTAAGGATGCGCACTGGGCACCGTCGGATGGGCAAACGCGCCCGGCGCCTTCCCCGGGCGCACCGGCGCGTCGATCCACGGCCGGTCGAAGAACCGCCGCCCAACATCGGCCAACGGCTCGGAGAACGCCGCGTAGGCGTCCAGCACCGTCTGCCGCGCCTGCTCCCAAGGGATCGTCCGGTCCGCGTCCTCCGGCAAGGGCGCGTTGCGGTCCCAATAGGGCAGCGCCTTGACCCCGAACCACTTCGCCTTAAGGGCATAGTAGCGGTGCGACAGGCGTGGGTACGCGGCCCGCACCGCCTGCACCAACGCGTCGACCACCTCGTCCTCGACCAGGTTCGCCAGGTTGCGTCCGGAAACCGGCCGTGCGAAGCCACGCCACGTGTCTTCGATCTCCTTGTCTTTCGCCAAGGTGTTGGTGATCAGGGCGAAGACACGCAGGTTGTCGCCCAGGACCTGGCCAACCGATTTGGCCGCGGCCTTGCGGATGCCGGCGTCGCGGTCGGTCAGTTTGTTGAGGATCTCGGCGCTGGTCAGCGACTCCCCGTCCAGGGGAAAGCGCAGGCGCGCCATCGTCTCGTCGAACAGACGGGTCCAGGCGGCACGGCCGACCACATACTTCTGGTGCAGCAACTGCTCGACTTCGTCGGAGAGCTGATGCTCGCGCATGGCCCGGACGTCGCGCACCCAGGGCGCGTAATGTGCCAGCTCCGGCGCCGCCAGCTTGGCCTCCAGGACGGCATCCTCGATCCGGTTCAGCTCCAGGGTGAAAAAGACCAACTCGCTGGAAATGTCCGTCGCCCGCTCCTGTATGGTTTGGAAGAAGCGGCTAATCTCGGCATCCGTCATGTCCCCCGAATAGAGGAGTTGCGCGTAGGAGGACACCCGGCCCAAGACTTCCTCAATGGCCTCGTAGGCGCCTATGGCGGCGCCCAATTCCGCTCCATCGAGGGCCGCCAGCCGACCCTCGTAGCGCTTCCGGAAGGCCGCGGCCTCGGTCGCACACTGCTTGAGATCGGCGCTCAGCGCGGAGGAACCGGGATCGGCGTACAGGTCGCCCAGATCCCATGTGGGCAGCGCCCCCAGGGACGCGGCGGCGGAAGACTTGGACTTGCTGGCATCGGGCATGGGACAACTCCTTGACCACCTGCGATATAGGCGGACATAACTCAACCACCAACGGCATTAGCACGATTCGGCCGAAGAACATCCTGTGAGGTGCGCGACGCCATG
>JAJFGI010000279.1 GCA_021776215.1 Kiloniellaceae bacterium
ACCCGGGTCCGGTCGCCTCTGCTACGCCCGCCGCCAAGGTGCCTGAGATCGTGACCGACCTGGCGGTTGACCCAACCGGCCTGTCGGGAGACAAAGACGCGCCCTCGGATGGCGTCGCCGAGCCAACGGGCGATACGCGCGTTGGCATCCCCGGCCCGTTGTTTACTGCCGTATCGGCACAAATGGCAGTTCCGCGGGGTTGGCCGGATGCACCGCCATCGGCGGCCGTGCCGGCGCCGATCTCAACACCGGCAGAGCCGAGCGGTGATACCGTCGAACCTGCGTCGTCCGCACCTCCGACCGAGGCGGTACGACAGCTCCAGGCGATGTTGACCGAGTTGGGCTACGATCCCGGTCCGGTCGACGGGATCATGGGGACAAAGACCGAGGCCGCCCTGCGCCAATACGAGTCGGCAAACAATCTCGCCGCAGGCAGCTCCCTTGATCAGCCACTCCTGCCCGCGCGGGTGGAACCGCCCGCGGCGGCGGACGGTCAGCCGGAACCGATATCCCTTTTGCCCAACAACATAGCGAACATAGCGCAATAGTGGCCTTAGGCCATTTAGGAAAGCGCGGTCTCGTCCGAACGGACCGATTGGGGTTGCTTTGAGCGTTGTTGACGCAAATGTCGTGTCACCAGATCGACGTTTCGCCGGTTCGACTTGAATCCGACGTCAAAAATGTCACCGATGACCGGGATGGCACCAATCCCCGTGTCGAGCAGCAAATTGAATACCAGGCGAGCCAGGAGGGAATTCGGCAACCCCAGCCGCCGCGCTCTCGCGACGAGATAGCCGGCCATGGCCAAGGTCACGCCGTCGCCAATTCCCGGCAATACCCCGAGCAGGCCGTCGAGTCCGATGCGAACGTTCGTCCCGGGAATCCGAAAACGCTCGTCCAGCCAATAGGCCAGCCGTTCCAGCTCCTCGATGTCGCGGTCCAGCGGTGTGTTCGTCACTTCTTGGCAATGACCCAGACGGCGTGAACGATGCCGGGAATGTAGCCCAGCAGCGTCAATAGGATGTTCAGCCAGAAATGCCCACCCAGCCCCACCTGAAGAAAGACGCCCAGCGGCGGCAGGAGGATGGCGATGATAATGCGAATAATATCCATGATTTCTATACGTCCTTCGGTTTCGAGAACCTATCAGCCACCCGGCCGGTGGCGTTTGAATAATGCATGCAACGCGGCGGCAACACGGAAGGTTCCGCTCAGGCCGCGACGTTTTTCAATCGTTCGGATCCGCAGGTTGCGTGCGCAACCACCCGATGATCGTCAAGATCGCCAATCCGGTAGCGGTGATGACCAACGCATACCAGTAGAAGCCGAACCCGCAGCAAAGTCCGATGGCGCCGACGGTCCAGACCCCGGCGCCTGTAGCGGTACCGCGGACCTGGCTTTTGGACCGAAAAATGGCGCCGGCGCCCAGGAAGCCGATCCCGCCGATAACGCCCTGGATCGTGCGGCTGGGGTCGATGGTCGCTTGCAGTGGCAGCCCTTCCGCCATCGCCGCCAATTCCATGGTCATGAGCCCAAAGCCGGCGGAGGCGAGCGCCACGAGACTATAGGCGCGCACACCGACCGGCTTGTTCTTGACCTCGCGGTCCAAGCCCAAAATGCCGCCGGCCAATGCTGCGACCAACAGCCGCAAGGCCGCCTCGCCGGCGCTGACGTAAGCCGTCTCGAAAAAAAATGGTACGGCCATTCTGACGGGCAATTTGTTACGATGATTCAGTGGGTTGCAGGAATAAGTTGTGCTAAGGAGTCAGCGCCGACGAGGCGCTGCTCCTCAGTCACAAAACCTGCATTCGCGGTCGCCGCACGACCGCGCCTCAGTGGAATTGAGGCTATAGAAGCGGCTTCAGGTCGCGGGAGAACTTCGCGCGCAAGGCCTCCAATTCCGCCGAGTTACACCCATACTTCCGGCGAATTGAGGCAACCTTGCCGTCGGTATCATCAACGAACTTGAGCATGTCGCCGGCCTCAAAGTTGACGCCCCAGCGCTTGCCGACCTCGGTGACCAGACGCTGCCATTGCTCCTGGGAGAACTTGCCGCCTTTGCCGCACTGCTCCTCGGCATAGATGGCGGCATACATATTGTCGCTCAAGGCCGGCTCAGCGCTCTGGGCGGGCTTCAAAACGGCGCTGGACGCGATAATTGCTGCGGCGGCGAGCGGCAGGACCGCGAATTGGCCCATGTTGAATACGCGATTAAAAGTCATTACCAAATCTCCCTTGTTATTTCCAACTCTGTGTAAACCGGAACGGGCTTCGTTCCGCCTGGATACAAATACCTACGACAGGCCAGCCCAGAGGCCGGCTGGCCCAGTTACCTTTCATAAACGCGCCGAGGCCCAGGTTGGTTCCGACGTGCGCGCGGGACGATTGGTTGGGGGGCTATGACTCGTCGTCGCGCGCGGCGAGCAAAAGGCGCCGCAGGTTCTTCGACACCGGCCGCGGCCCAATCCACTGGTCCAGAAGCGCCTCTATCAGGCCGTGTCCCGGGTCGGTCAGAATCAGGTTTTCGTTCACGAAAATTCTCGTGCCTCGGGACGGCGAATAGGCGAAGATCAGCCGATCGTTCTGCCGCAGGTCCGCATAGGCGCCCTTCAGCTTGCCGAACAATTCGCGCGACAATTCCTCCCCGAACAGCGCCCGCCAGTCCGCCGGCATCGAGTCGGGTATGTCGCTATAGAGAATGTGGATCTGCAAAGCCTTGGCCGTGCCCGCGTCGGTAATATAGGCGGTGCTGGTGCTCCGTCTCGGCAGATACAGGGCGCAGCGGTAGACTTCGGTCCACCAATGCTCACGCTCGCCATAGCCGTTCAGGATCAGTTGCTCGTCTGCGACGTTGAGTTGACTCGGCGGCGCCTCCTCCGCCCAGCTTGCCGACGGAGTGACCGGGATCGCCGTGGCCAAGACCATCGCCAGGGCCACGGATCGTTTCAGTCGGCCGATCAGGCGGCGTTGGCCGCAATCGGGCCATCGCATTACCGCCATGGTTCTCTCCGCGTCAGGTTTCCGTGCCGCGTGTCCGTCGACTCGCGACCCGGCTGGCAAGGCAACCGATCGGCCCGATCACCCGTTGCGTTTGTTATAGATTTCCATTGCCTTGGGCATGCTCGCCTGGAGCCGTTGAATGCGATTGTCCGGCGATGGGTGGGTGGAGAGGAACTCCGGCGGGCGGTCGCCCCCGTAGGCGGCAAAATTTTGCCACAGCTCGACCGCCGCCCGGGGATCGTAGCCCGCGCGCGCCATATAGATCAGGCCGATCTCGTCCGCCTCCGCTTCCTGCTCCCGGCTGAACGGCAGGACGATGCCCAGGGTCGCGGCTTGTGCCAGAACCTGGGAGTACTGGGCGGCAGCCGGGGACGCCGCGCCAGCCACGGCCAGCCCCCCCTGCAAGGCGATTTGCCGCGACATGCGTTCGGACGAGTGGCGGGCGATGGCGTGCGCGATCTCGTGCGCCATGACCGCCGCGAGCTGGTTGTCGTTCTGTGCCACCTTGAACAGGCCCGTGTTCACGCCCACCTTGCCGCCGGGAAGGGCAAAGGCGTTCGGCGACGAGTCCTCGAATACCGTGAATTCCCAATCATATCCCGGGTCGTCCGCAACCGCGGCGATGCGCCGGCCGATTTCCTGAACCGCTTGGTTCATCTTCGCGTCGTTCGAAACCGGGGTTTCGGAGCGGATCTGCTGATACGCGTCGGCACCCAGCTGTATGGCTTGAGATTCCGGAACGATAATGAACTGACTGCGCTCGGTCACGGGGGCCGTCTCGCACCCGGCCAGAGCCGTCAAAGCAGCCACTGCGCCCAGTGCCGCGCCAAACCTATTCACGATTCCCATCTATTTTCTCCGCGGTCAGGCCAAACGGTGATACCCGTAAGGCTAAGATAACTAACGCAAGGCCAGCCCCAACGGTTCCGAGAAAGCGCCTTCGGCGCGCGGGCGAGGGAACCAAATCGCGGTCTCATGCGTTTGTTCTCATGCTTGACCAATGTTTTTGATCGTCGGACCGGTGCCGCCGCTCTTCATCCCGTTGTCCGCGTAAGCGTGATAGCGGAAGTTGCGGGCGGACTAGGTTCGGCCAATGGATTAATCGATGGAAGGGAAATGCCGATGTTGACGATTCGAGTAGCGGCCGCTGCGACGGCCTTCATTATGTTGAGTGGTTTCAGCCTGACCGACGGGTACGATATCGACAAGGTCCGCGCCACCGGCGAGGGCGCGTCGGCCGTCACGAAAGGGTCGGCGTTTACGAAGGCGCTGACCGATGAGTACCGCAGCATCGCGGTCTTCGAGGCGGACCAGATGTACGACTGGCCCGATGCCGGCTATTTCGCGCGAAAGGGTCTGTTCACGGCTGACGGCAATGTTGCCGAGCCGGAGGCTGTCGGTTCCTGGAATTTACCCAAGGACAAGGTCAACGACCTGTCGGCCGCCCGTGGCGAACTGATTTCCTTGCTCAGCCAGGGCGCGCGGGAAAAGGCCCCGGAGCTGGCGGCAAAGGCGCAGGGCCGCTACGACTGCTGGATTGAGCAGCAGGAGGAGAATCATCAGGCGGATCATATCGCCGTCTGTCGCGGTCAATTCGCCTCGGCGCTCGATGCTCTGAAGGGCGCGATGATGCCGAAGGCGGTCGCCCAGCCTGCCGCGGCCCAGGTGCCGGCGGTGCCGGAGCGATTCATCGTCTACTTCGATTTTGACAAGGCCACCCTGAATCCGGCCAGCCGCGAGGTTGTCGACATGGCGGTGGCGGCTGCGAAGAAGGCGGGCTCGGAAGGGATCTCGGTGACCGGCCACGCGGATCGGTCGGGCCCGAATGACTACAATATGGACCTGTCGCTGCGGCGCGCGGAATCCGTGCGCGATGTGGTGGCCAAGCTGGGCGTCACCCCGAGCAACGTCAGCCTGGCCGGCCGTGGCGAAGCGCAACCGGCGGTCCCGACGGAAGATGGCGTTCGTATGCCGGCCAACCGGCGGGTCGAGATCATCATCACGCAATAACTCTCGATCTTAGCTGGTCGGACAGAATGGCGCCCTTCGGGGCGCCATTCATTTTTGCCCGGCGCGGCGCACCAAGACCGGAAAAGCCGCCGCAATCCGATAAAAATGCCGCCGCCTGGGAACTCCTCGGTGTGGCTTGCGTTAGTTTAGTTGCTCTTGTCACTCACTGCCGACTAACTGCGATTAGAAGGCTCGACCCCGCTGGTTCCTCCCTCCGGCGGGGTTTTTTTCTTTTAAATCAGGTTGTTCGGCGGTGCCACCGCGGCGTCGCCGCGCAAAAGTGCGCGGAGGAACTTTTTTCTGCGCTTCGCGTTGGTTGGGTGTCATAGGAATTTGGAGAAGATGATGGGAATCGAAGTTGGCGGCATTGTTGGTATTCTAATTCTGATCGCTGATATCTGGGCGATCGTCAGTGTTGTATCCAGTGGCGCATCGACAGGATCGAAGGTGCTGTGGATTCTTCTTATTCTCATATTGCCGCTCATCGGCTTCCTGATCTGGGTCGTCGCTGGGCCGCGCGGCTCCCGCACGCTTGCGTGACCGATCGGCAACCGAGCTGCGGCAGGAAGGTGTCAAATGCAGGAACACGCGGAGGGACCCCGGTCTAAGCCCATGCAGGTCTGCTTCCATTGTGGGGCGACATTGAAGCCCTACGAGTCGATATGTCCGAACTGCGGCCGGGAACAGACAACCGATTTCATTCGATCTCCAAAGGGAGACGCCGGCAAGAACCGCAAGTAGGCGTCGACCGGTTGGCACGCATATAGGGACCGGCCGCCGGCCGGTGTATCAGGGAGGAGGGAGGTCATGGCCACGACGGTATCCAAATGGCGGCGATTCAGCGCGGCTAATCGGCCCGTGCTGAATAAGTCATTGAGCCGGTCCGAGAGGGCCGATTTGCGCCGCACAGCCGCGCAGTTGCTTGTGATGGCTGAATACTGTCCGAGGTACGCGGCGTCCATGCGCCGGTCGGCTGCGTTGTTTCAGCTGATCGAATGCGGAGACTTTGCGGAGGTGAGCGGGTCCCGCCGACACCTGTCCGCCCCGGAAACCGGCCATACACCCGAGTGCGGCAGCGCCCCTATTGACCTTGCTGCACAGGCTGCAGCGACGGCGGGGCCGACGATTTGATATCGATGGCTGACTCGTCTTCACGCGCCAGCGCCCGGGCGCCATAGACCGCGCGCGCCATGCGCGCCAGAGAATCGTCGCCGATATCCCGCCCGACCAGAACGTAGGCGAGGGGGCCGTCGATCCAATAGATCACCTCGTAGCCCTCGTACATGGCGGTTTCGAACGGGATCGTCGTTGTCGCGGAGTGCGGGCGGATATACAGGCTGATATCCCGCTTCTTCGCGTCCCGGTACATGATCTGGGCGGTAGGGCCTGTGGTCCCGGCGACGTTGCGGAAAGATACCGGCTGGAAATTGTCGACGTTCGTCATAGCCGGCACGCGCAAAGGCACCTCGAATCCCGCGGTTACCAGGTCGCTGTCGACGATATCGCCGGCTTCGTTGAAAAGTCTCTGGGCTCCCGGCCTTTCGGCCTCCAACACTTGATGGGCCAATACCGCTTGCTTCACCACTCCCTCGAGCAGGAAAGGCGGCGACAGCCACGTCATGTAGCCGCCTACGCCGGTCGCCGTACCCAGAACGAAGACGCCCACCAGAACGGCGGCTTTAAGCACGGTCGGCCGCCACCCAGCGGACCGTGCGCCGGCGCGCGGGGGCGACTCCCTAAGCGGTCGCATCACGCGCTCGGGAACCGGTTCTTCCAGGTAATGGTCGTACAGGGCCCGTAAACCGGTGTTTTGGTACTGATAGGCGAGGACTCGCGCGGACAACTCAGGGTCCGCTGCGGTAGCGGCCATGATTTCCGCCTCGCGATCCGCCTCCAGCACGCCATCGACGAATGCGTTAATCTCGGCGTCGCTCACCCGGTGGCTGTCTTCAGTCACAACCGCTCCCGGCGGATGCTTTTGGCGCATCTTCTTGCATTGCCTGCCGCAGCGCCTCCCGCGCGCGCGACAGGCGCGAGCGAACGGTGCCCACAGGTACACCCATAACCGCCGACGCTTCTTCGTAGGTAAAGCCTTCGA
>JAJFGI010000280.1 GCA_021776215.1 Kiloniellaceae bacterium
TCGCCCACGACCTTGATGGCGACCCTGAATACGGTGCGGGCGGTGCTCAAGGACGTGCGCATGCGCGAACAGGCGGGGGTCATCCAGACGGAGGTGCGGTTGCTGCTGACCGATATCCTGCGCCTGGACGACCGGGTGGGCAAATTGCAGCGCCACTTCGATATGACCAGCGAGGATGTGCGCAACATCCGCATTTCGACGGACAAGGTGGCCAAGCGCGGCGAGCGCATCGAATCGTTGCAGCTCGAGGACGGCGCCACCGAGGAAGATGCCCTGGCGCCGGCGGCGCCGGCGGCGCCGGCGCCGCCGCGCCTGCCGATTGACTGATCCCGGATTACAGGATCTTGCCCTCGAAGGGGTGGCGGCCGTCGCGGTCCTCGATCTCGATGACCCAGATATCCGGGTCCCGCTTCACCGTGCGCGCGATGTAGGCATCGGCCTCCGCCTCCGGCACCAGCTTTCCCTCCAGGGCCGGAAACCAGGCGAGGCGTCCTTCGATATCCCGGGTCTGGCTCAGCAGCCGGCAGCCGGCCTCCAACTGGTTCAGCTTGAGGAGGACCAGGCCGCCCATGGCTTCGCCCCGGCGGGCCACCGTCGCAGGGATGGCCTCGACGACACACCGGCGCAGGTGGGCTTTGACCCACAGTTCGGTCGGCAGTCGATCGTCGTCCATTCAGCGGTTTCCTGGACCCGGTCCCTTGGCCCGGGGGCTTAGCAGCCGTCGGCCGGCGCCGCAACGGAGATCCTTGGGCAACGGTGATCCTTGGCTTGAAATGTCTTTAGCCATGGACCCGCGTCTGGCATGGTCTGGCCCGCCGATCTACCCTGTTTCCTCGAATTGGAGCCGAATTGCCACATGTCTTCCGACCGTGTCCTCTACAACTGCAATCGTTGCCCGGCCTATTGCTGCTCCTACCCGCGGATCGTCGTCAATAAGACCGACATCAAACGCCTGGCCAAGCATTTCGGCCTGGAGATCGAGAAGGCGCGCAAGAAGTTCACGAAAAAGGGACAGGAAAAGGGCGAGGTCGTCCTGCGCCATCAGAAGGACGAACACTTCGGGACGATCTGCCAGTTCCTCGATCAGGAGACGCGGGGCTGCACGGTCTATACGGCGCGGCCGAAGATCTGCCGCGACTTTCCGGGGACCAAGCGCTGCGGCTATTACGAGTTCCTGAAATTCGAGCGCATGCTCCTGGAGGACAAGGACTACGTCTCGACCACCAACAACGAATGACACCTCGGCCCGGGCGGGCTGGGTTGCGCACCTAAGCTTGTCGGCGTTCGATTAACAATTTTTCGATTAATCGGCGCATTTTGGTTGGCAAAGAGGCTTGGAAACGGGGATTTAATTCTATTAATATATTGATTTAAATATAGTTTTCTATTATTAACTTGTTTTCTATTAATTGATAATTCGCGTCTATGAATTCACTCGGATGCGATAGCTGAGAGTCGCCTCGCCCTTGCCGGGGACGCGCACCGTCCAGACGATCTTGTTGGCTGTCTCGGCGGCGTGCGCGGCACTTTCCTCGAGCATGCGCCAGCCGGGCGGCAGGTAGCCGACGACTTGAACGTCGACCGGATCATCCTTGACGTTGCGCAGAGTGATCCGCTGTCCGGTTTCGTAAGCCCGGTCGGAAATGCGCTCGACAACGGTGCGCTTGGCCTCGCCGGTGACGTCGAAGGCGGTGCCGAGGGCCAGCTCGATTCGCTCGCCTGCGGCGGTATGGCGGATCGTATCCTCGCCGGCGAAGATGTCGCCGCCGGGCGCCGCCTCATAGACGCGGACCGTCCCCGCCGGCAGGGGCTTGCCCAGGCCGCTATCCGCCGTGTTTTCCATCTCCAGGGTAACGGCGGCGTTCAGCGGCCCGATCTCGTCGGCACCGGGCATGGCGTTGACCAGGGACTCGAACCGGTAGGTCTTGCGCACGGCAACGCGTTGCGCGGTCAGCAGGACGATCTGCTTGGTCTCGCGATCGGCCAGGGTCACGGGCCGGGCGATGCGATAGAGATAACGGTCGCTGGCCGCCTGGGGCGCCGGCGCGGGCATGGCGGCGGCAGATTCCATGGTCGCCAGGGTGCGCATGTCTTTATGGGCCAGGGCGATCGGCGCCGTGTTCACGTCGCCGGCGACGAGGCGCAGGGTGGCCTCGCGAAACGTCGTGCCGCTGGTATTGGTCAGGGTCACCAGGCCGGTCAGGTCCAGGCGGTCGGCCGCCTCGTTCAATTCGGCCACGTAATCGGCGCGCCAGGAGAGACCGCCGCTGAGATAGGTCAGCTCGATGTCGGCGTCGCCGCCGCCGGCGCTGTCGATGCCGGCAAGCAACGTCGGCCGCTCGCGCACGCCCTCGGGCAAACGGTCGAAGACGATCCGCCCCGGCACCCCGGTCTCGATGCGGTCGCCGATACGCAGGACCGGGCCCTCGGCCGTGCCGAGGACGCGGGCATCGACGACCGTTTCCTCGCCGGTCTGCGGGTGGACGCGCACGACCCGCACATCCCGGCCGACCGATGCCTCGAGGAGGCGCCGGGGCGTGATCAGGTCGAAGGCAAACGACTGCTCGACCAGGCGCAGACCGTCGCCACGCAAGAGCACCGTTTCCGGCCGCAGGGCGGCGCTCACCCCGTCCAGGGCCAGGGTATTCATCCCCTGTTGCAG
>JAJFGI010000029.1 GCA_021776215.1 Kiloniellaceae bacterium
GCGCAGCTCATCGGCATCCGCCGACAACGGGGCCGCGGCGAATTTCAGGTTGCCGTGGCAGCGTACCACCCTGGCGCCGAGCTTTTCGAAGCGGACCCGGTCCTCCTGCGACTGGGCCAGGACCAGATCGAACAAGCCTAATAACCGCGCGGCAATCGGGCGAAACCGCCGCCAACCGGTGAAGGAGGAGGCCGACATGCGGCCGTTCACCAGAACCAGACTGGTCCCGCGCGTCCTGGCTTGGCTCAGCAGGTTGGGCCAAAGCTCCGACTCGATGATCAGGCCGAGGGCCGGTTTCCAGTGGTCGAGGAAACGGACCACGGCATCGGGAAGGTCGACCGGGACGTATTGGTGCAGGACGCCGTCAGGCAACCGGTCTTTCAGGAGGCGGGCCGACGTCACGGTGCCGGTCGTCACCAATACCTGCAACGATGGCCAGTCGCGCCGAATGCGCTCGATCAGCGGCAGGGCGGACAGGGACTCGCCGACACTGGCGCCGTGAATCCACACGACGGTGCCGGGCGGCCGTGTGGCCCCCGGTATTCCCAGGCGTTCGCTCACGCGATCCGGATCTTCGCGGCCGCCGGCCGCGCGGCGCCGCAGATGACTGCGAACGACCGGCCCGACGGCACGACCGAACAGGCGGTAAAGCGACAGGGCGGTTGCCGCCACCAGGATATCTACCGATTTTGACACGTCAGAATTTTGCCTGGTTTGCCTTCGCCACTGTCTCTGCCAGACCGGCGGCCATGCTATAGCACGGTTGCCATCCCAACCGGGCCCCGATCTCGCTGTTGTCGACGATCAGGTCACCGGTGAGATTCGCCACCGCGCTCTCCCGGCCGACGATACGGCCGGCCAGGCGCAGGAGGCCGGGCGGAAACGGCAGCAGCAGCGCCCGGCGGTGATAGGCGCGGGCCATGGCCCGGACCAGATCCGGTGTCGACACGGGGGCGCCGTCGGACAGCGGAAAGACCTGCCCGGCGGCGGCGGGGTGATCGATGCAAACGCGCGCTGCATCCACGAGATTGCCGACATAAAGGATGCTGCGCCGGTTGCGAATGCTGGCAAAGGGCAGCGGGGTCTGGTGGGCGGCCGCCCTGAGCAGCAGACGGAAATACCCGGGCCCGCCGGCGCCGTAGGTCAGCGGCGGACGCAGGATGACAGCCTCGAGTCCGGTTTGCTCGGCCACGCGGCGAAGGGCGATTTCGCCCTCGCGCTTGCTGATTTGGTAAGGTGTCGGCGGTGGCCCGTCGGGATGGTGAGCCTCCGCGACGGCGGCTCCAATGGAACTGATGAGCACCAGACGGCCAACACCCGCCGCGGCCGCCTGCCGTGCCAGGTGTCCGGTTCCGGCGACATTTACCCGCCGGAAGGCGGCAAGCGGGTCGGACGCCGTCTCGCGGAGGACATGAACCCGCGCGGCGCAGTGGACCACCGCATCGATGCCGTCCAGGCAAGCCCGCCAGTCGGTCGTTTCGTCGACGGGACCGCTGACCACAAGGTCGACGTCGCCGGGGGTCACGCGGTCCGTCGTCTGCGCCCGGCGCAGCGACCCGCGCACCCGGTACCCCGCCTTGGCAAGATGCCGGCACAAATGGCTGCCGATGAAGCCATTCGCGCCGGTGACGAGGACGGATTTCACGAGTCGAGACCTTTACCGATTAGCTGGCGGCGGCTTGCCCATGGCGCGGCAAGCCCTTATGCATAGCTGCGAGCAGGCGACATACCGAATCGAACAGTCTCTCGTCAATTTTCATAGGACGGACGATCGCGGAAGGTTTTCCTTGCTGGAAGCACCATGAAGATTTGCGAGATCTGCGCGGTCGACTACACGATCTACCATCTGCTTCGCCCCCTGTTCCGCAAACTACGCGATTCGGGGCACGAGGTCGTCGGTGTCTGTGCCGATGGCCCCATGCTCGCGCCCGTCCGGGCCGAGGGCTTCCGCATCGAGTGCATACCGTCGGTGCGGCGATTGTCGCCCGTCGCGCATATCCGGGCGTTCGTTGCCCTGGTCCGGCTTTTTCGCCGGGAGCGCTTCGATATCGTCCACGTGCACACGCCGATCGTTTCGCTTGTCGCCCGATTCGCCGCCGCCGCGGCTGGGGTGCCGGTCATCGCCTATACGGCGCACGGATTCTATTTTCATGACAACATGGCGCCGCCGGTGCGGGCATTATTCGTTGCCGCCGAATGGCTTGCCGGGCGCTGCACCGACGTGCTGATGACGCAATCGTCGGAAGACGCGACGGCCGCCGCCCGCTTGCGCCTGTGCCGCGGAGGGGTCATCGAGGCGATCGGCAACGGTGTCGATTTGCAGGCGTTTCACCCGCCGGAGGCGGTCGACGAAAACGTCCGGCTAAATTTGCGGCGCGATCTGGGCGCCGGACCGGATGACGTGGTGATCGCGACGATCGGGCGGCTGGTGCGGGAGAAGGGGTACCCCGAGCTCTTCGAGGCCATGCGCCAGGTCGATGCCAAGCTGTGGGTGATCGGCGAGCGGCTGACCAGCGAGTACTCGCAATCGATGACGCCGGTTCTCGACGGCATCGCGCGCGATGCCGCCCTCCGGGACCGAATCTCGGTCCTCGGGCGCCGCGATGATGTCCCGGCGCTCCTGTCGGCGGCGGATCTGTTCGTTCTGCCGTCGCACCGGGAGGGTATGCCGCGCTCGATCATCGAAGCCATGGCGAGCGGCCTGCCGGTGGTCGCCACGGACATCCGCGGCTGCCGCGAGGAAGTCGTCGACGGTGAAACCGGCCGCCTGGTGCCGGTCAAGGATGTGAATGCCCTCGCCGCGGCGCTTCAAGAGCTGGTTCGCGACCCGGCGCGTCGCCACCGAATGGGCCGCGCCGGCCTGGCGCGGGCGCACGCCCTGTTCGACGAATCCAAGGTCCTCGATCGGCAGCTTGCGGTGCTCTTCGGGCCGGGGGCAGGGACATGAGCGCGATGCCGGCTGTCGCCCTTCTTGCGGTGGGTTTTGTGGGGACGGCTGTCGCCGCTTGGCTGGCCACGGCGGTTGTACGGCATGTGCTTATCCGCCAGGCCATTTTCGACCGCCCCAATGAGCGGAGCAGCCATACCGCGCCAACCCCGCGCGGCGGCGGCATAGGGCCGTTGGCCGTGGTGTGCGCGGCCTGGGCCTTGGCGATTGCCTGGCTTGGCAGCGCCCCAGCCGCCTTTGCCGCTGTGATGGCCGGCACCGTTTTGCTCGCGGTCATCTCGTGGCTTGACGATGCGAAAGGGGGCATGCCGGTGGCGCTGCGTCTGGCGGTGCAGGCTGTCGCGGTCGTTCTGGCACTGGCCGCTTTTCAGGATGCGGGGCTGGTGTTTCAGGGACTCCTGCCGCCGATGCTCGATCGGCTGGCGGCCGGTATTCTTTGGCTGTGGTTCATCAATCTGTTCAATTTCATGGATGGAATCGACGGGATCAGCGGGGTCGAGATGGTCTCGCTGGGCGCCGGCCTGGCGCTGGTTGCCTGGCTGGCCGGCTTCGCAGCGTCGCAGGTGGCGCTGCCGGCCCTGCTCGCCGCCGCGGCCCTCGGTTTTCTCGCCTGGAACTGGCAGCCGGCGCGGGTCTTTCTCGGCGATGTCGGCAGTATTCCGTTCGGCTTTCTGATTGGCTGGCTGCTGTTGACCGCGGCCGCCCAAGGGCAGTGGCTGGCGGCCCTTCTCCTGCCCCTCTACTACCTGGCCGATGCAACGATCACGCTGGCCCGCCGGCTCGTTCGCGGCGAAACCATCTGGCGGGCGCATCGCGGACATTTCTACCAGTTGGCCGTGCGCGGCGGTCAGTCGCATGCCGCCGTGGCGACCAAGGTGCTGGCCTGCAACGCGGTTCTCATCGCCCTGGCGGTTGCCGCGACCGCGGGTCTTGCCTGGCCAGCCGCTGTCATAGCGGCAATCGTGGTGGCCCTGCTGTTGCGGCATTTCGGCGGCCGCGCCGGGGCAACCTAGGCCGGGTTCGCCGCGGTCGAACGTGTGGCGTAGATCAGCACGGCGGTGGAAAATATCGTCGCCAGCCAATGATTCTGCCAAATGCCGTAGGCGGTGGACGCGATCGCCAGGGTTGCCGCGAAGCATGCCTGGCCGGCAATTCGGGACGGGGCCGGTAACCTGTCCAGGCGCGCCGCCAGGATCCAGAGAACGGCGACGGCGATCGCGCCGCCAACGGCGCCAAGTTCGAGGATCACCTGAAGGGACGCATTGTGTGGGTGAAGAAGCATCAGGCCGATGCTGCCATCCGCGTTGGTGTGGCCCTGGCGCGAGATGACGCGGGAGGCATCGAAGCCCCAGCCGAACAGCGGCTTCTCGGCGATCAGATCGACGGCGGTGTACCAGATGTCCACGCGCTGCCGCGCCGATTCCGGCAGCCAGGCCGCGTGTTGCCAGCCGAGGGCGTAGAGCCGCTCGGCGACAAACGGGGCGCCGGCAAAAAGCACGGCTGACATGCCGATGAGCAGCAGGCGCCCCGCCTGGCGATGGGCCAGAGCGACCGGCACGGTTAGGGCGCCGGCGGCTATGGCGGCGCTCGCGGCCAGACTTTCCGATGCCGCGAGGACACCTCCGGCAACGATCGGCACGGCTATGGCCGGCCAGCGCAGGCCGCGCTGCCACAGGTACCCGGCGACGGGCCACGACAGCATCGCTAGGGCCGTCGCGCCCCGGTTCAAGGTAGCAGGCAAAGACCCGGGCGGCATCTCGGGCCCCTTGAACACAGCCATCAGGGGATAGCCGAATACCATCTCTTCCGCCAGCAGCGCGAGGCCGAGCAGAAGTCCAATGGTCAGCCAGCCGCCCACGGTGTTTCGCTGGCCTTCGTCAAGAGTTTCCGCGGCTGCGTACAACAGGAAACCGGCGGCGAACAACGCGGCAAGACGCAGGGAGAGGAACAGTGAGCCGAGCGGATTGAACGCCCAAATCGTGCTAACGGCGCTCCAAATCAGTAGAATCGAAAGTGCGGCGACCGCGCCGCGATCCGGCCACGCGAGAGGCCGACCCGACCGCCAGCAGGTTAGTCCTGCCAGGGCCGCCGCAAGCAGCAGCAACAGCACGGTTCCCGCCGGTGCAACCATCGACACCAGGGGTAAGGCTAGGGCAAAGGTGGAAAAAACAGCCGTGGTCTGGGATCGTGCGTGAGGCATCAAACGGGTTTCCGGGGAGTCGGGCGGGCGCGCCAGCGGGAATAGAGCCGAATTACTTTCGCCGGGCAACCGCGAGAATGAATCGGCGGGCTCGTACGCCCGGACATGCTATCAGTCACGCCAGACAGCGCATGGAAAGGTTTCGCTAGGGTGTCCAGCTATTTGGACGAGGATGGTGTCTGGTGCCAGGCGAGTGCCGGCGCCGTGGAGGCGGCTGCCGCTGCCGCTGGTTCGCGTCCGGCCCTCTTTCTCGACCGCGATGGCGTGATCGTCGAGGACGTCGGGTATTTGCACCGGCCCGGCGACGTCCGGCTCATCGCCGGTGCGGCCGAGGTGATCGCCGCGGCGAACCGGGCCGCCGTGCCGGTGGTCGCGGTCACCAACCAATCCGGGATCGGGCGCGGGCTCTATGGCTGGGCCGAATTTGCGGCGACCGAGGCGCGCATCGCCGCCGATCTGGCGGCTCACGACGCCCGCCTCGATATGGTCGTGGCCTGTCCGTTCCACCCAGAGGGGATACCGCCCTATCGGCACCCGGCGCATCCGTGCCGCAAGCCCCAGCCCGGTATGATCCTGCGGGCGGCCACGCGGCTGGGGCTCGACCTGGGGCGATCTTGGATCGTCGGCGACCGTGCAACGGATCTGGCGGCCGGATGCGCCGCCGGCCTTGCCGGCGGCCTGCATGTCTTGACCGGGTATGGCCAAGCAGAACGGACAGCGGCCCAAAACGTGTCAGGCAACCACTTCGAGGTTCGCCTCGCCGATTCCATTGCGGCGGCGCAGGACCTTGTCCCGCTGCTGAAATCAGCCGGATAGGAGGGGCCTGGCGTATGTCTCGCGTTGACAAGCCAAGGGTGGGCGGGCTTGTATTCCCCTCGTGGACTGGTTCAAACGGCTGTGTTTGGCGAAACAGTCCACAAGAGTTTTGGATTGGTGGATCAGTGGGCGTGCTGGTGGAGTCATCTGCAGGCATTGAACTGCCAGAGACGCGGAGCCAAACCGGCACGGACTAAGTCCACAGCCGGGGCCCGCCACGAACAGAGGAGGCTTTAACAATGTCGCAACGCCGCGGATCGAGATTCTCCCGCCGGTCTTTCCTTGCCGGTACCGGCGCGGTTGCCGCCGGATTGACGTTTCACCCGAAATTCTCGTGGGGTGCCGAAGAGCCGAAGCTGAGCTTCTACAACTGGGATACTTATATCGGCGAGACCACGCTGGACGACTTCAAGGACGCCTCCGGCATCGAGGTCTCCATGGACCTTTTCGCCGACAACGACGAGCTGTTCGCCAAGTTGAAGGAAGGCAATCCCGGCTATGACGTCATCGTGCCGACCAACGACTACGTCGAGCGCATGGTCAGCGCCGAGATGCTGCTGCCCCTCGATCATTCCAAGATTCCGAATTTCAAGAACGTCTCGAAGGCGTTCCGCGACGCCGCCTTCGACCCCGGCCGCCAGCATTCCATGCCGTACATGTGGGGCACCATTGGCATCGGCTACCGCAAGTCGAAGGTCAAAGGCGTTCCGGATAGCTGGAAGGCGCTGTTGGATTCCGATCAATATTCCGGCCGCATTGCCCTGCTGGGTGAGGCCCAGCCGGTCATCGGCACGGCGTTGAAATACCTCGGATACTCGTTCAACTCTGTAAGCGCGGATGAGATCAAGAAGGCCGAGGCTCTGCTCATCAAGCAAAAGCCGCATATCAAAGTATTCGCCGACGACAACGGTCAAGACCTGCTGCTGTCTGGCGAGGTCGACCTGACCATGGAATGGAACGGCGATATTCTGCAGGTAATGGCCGAGGACGACGATATTTCGTATGTCGTGCCGAAGGAAGGCGGCGAGCTGTGGCAGGACTGCCTGGCCATTCCGAATGGGGCGCCGCATCCGGATAACGCGCATAAGTTCATCAACTTCATCCTGGACGCCGAGGTTGGCGCGGCGCTGGCCGATTTCATCCAGTACGCGACTCCGAACGAAGCGGCAAAAAAGCTGATGCCGCCGGAATACGTCAACAATCCGGCCGTGTTTCCGTCGGACGAGGTGATTGCGCGCTGCGAACCGCCCCTCTATCGCGGCGAAGCGGTAGTTCAGCTTCGCGATGCGGCCTGGACACGGATACAAGCGGCCTGAGACTGAGGGCGTACGGGAAAATTTCGGTCCGGGTCAGATCGTCCACCCTGACCCGGGCCGGTCTCGTCGCGGCTGATCCCCGGCAAGCAGCACATCTCCCACCACCGCAACGCCCGGCGTGATGGAAAATTGGCGCCAAAATCGGGTTGTTTTCTGGTTTCTCGGCATCCCGCCGACCCTGTGGCTTGTCCTGTTTTTCCTGATCCCGCTGGGCATCGTCTGGGTCATCTCGTTCGGTGAGAAGCGTGGCGTCATCGACATCGCCATTACCGGGACGTTGGATAACTATGCCCGCGCCTTGCAGCCGCTCTATCTGCAGATCTTCTGGAAATCCATCTGGATGGCCGGGGCGGCGACCCTGATTTGCCTGGTGGTCGGATACCCGGTCGCCTTCGCCATCGCCTTCGCGCCGGAGCGGTGGAAAATCTGGCTGATGCTCGCGGTGATATTGCCGTTCTGGATCAACATCTTGATTCGAACGTACGCGTTGATCGCCGTTTTCCGCACGCGCGGCTACATCAACTTCACGCTCGAATGGCTGTGGGAGAAAGGGAACTGGGTTCTCGCGACCCTTGGGCTGGGCGATTACCAGTTGCTGGGCGAGCGGTTCGAGCCGCTCAATCTGCTCTACAATAATTTCGCCGTGAGCATGGGGATCGTCTATGCCTTCATCCCATTCATGATTCTGCCCCTCTACGCCAACATCGAAAAGCTCGACCGGTCGTACATGGAAGCCAGCCTGGACCTGGGTGCCGGACATTGGCGCACGTTCACGTCCGTGGTGTTTCCACTGACCTGGCATGGCGCGCTGTCGGGGATCATCATCGTTTTCATCCCGGCGCTGGGCGCCTTTTTCATTCCCGAGCTTCTCGGCGGTACCGACAGCCAGTTGATCGGCAACGTCATCGAGCGGCAGTTCAAGTCGGCGAACGACTGGCCATTCGGGGGCGCTTTGTCGTTCCTTCTGATGTACGCGACCTTCGGTGCCTTGGCGCTGCGCGCGGTTCTTGTCGGTCGCGGCAAGGGACTGGAGGTCTGAGGTGGCGCATCTCCCGAGCCAAGCGGCGGACGGCGAGCGGCGCGCCCCGAAAGGCGGGCGCAGACGCGCCGCCCGGCGGCGGGCGCCGATCGGTCCGTTGGACTATTGCCGCAGATGGTGGCTGCAGCTCGTCGTCGGGACCACCTTTCTGCTGCTCTATGCGCCGATCGCCACCCTTGTGGCGTTCAGCTTCAACAATAGCCGGCGCAATATCGTCTGGCGCGGGTTCACGTTCGACTATTATGTGAAGGCTTGGAACAATCAGAGCTTGTTCGACGCCTTCGTCAACAGCTTGACGATCGCGATCATCAACACCGCCTTCAGTACCGTCCTGGGCGTTCTGGCGGCTCTTCTGCTTTGGCGGTTTCGCTTTCCCGGTAAAACGCTTTACGAGGGGTTCTCGGCCCTGCCGATTGTCATCCCGGAAATTTGCATGGGCGTGGCCATGATGGCGTTCTTTGCCCGGATCGGCTGGCCCACGGGTTTGCCGTGGCCGTTGAATCTCTCCAATATCACCATAGCGCACATCGCTTTTTCGTTCCCCTTTGTCGCCGTGATCGTTCGCGGCCGGCTGATCGGATTCAATCGCGAGCTTGAGGACGCCTCCAAGGACCTGGGTGCAAACGAATGGCAGACTCTGCGGCACATCGTGCTGCCATACTTGAAGCCCGGCATTGTTGCCGGGGCGCTGATCGCCTTTACCCTGTCGCTCGATGACTTCGTCATCACGTTCTTTACGTCCGGTCCGGATACCATCACCCTCCCGGTCAAGATTTTCTCGATGGTGCGCTTCAGCGTGACGCCCGAGGTCAACGCGGCGTCGACTGTGCTGATCATCATTACCGTCATCGCCACTGTAGCCGCCACGCGCCTGCAGGTGCCGGCGCGCCGGGGCAACTCCGGAGGAGGATAAGAGTATGGAGCAGGCCGCCCCCGAGGACTCGATCCCCCCGATCATTTC
>JAJFGI010000281.1 GCA_021776215.1 Kiloniellaceae bacterium
CGGATCATCGCCCGGGCCCTGAATTGCGTCGGCCCGGACGGCACCGGCGGCCCGACCCCCGAGCCGTGCGGGGTGTGCGCCAACTGCGTCGCCATCGCCCAGGACCGGCACGTGGACGTGATCGAGATGGACGCGGCCAGCCGCACCGGCATCGACGACATCCGCGAGCTGATCGAGGGGGTGCGCTATCGCCCGGTCCAGGCGCGCCACAAGGTCTACATCATCGACGAGGTGCACATGCTCTCCAAGCAGGCCTTCAATGGCCTGCTCAAGACCCTGGAGGAGCCGCCGGAGCACGTGGTTTTCGTTTTCGCCACGACCGAGATCCGCAAGGTGCCGGTGACCGTGCTGTCGCGCTGCCAGCGCTTCGATCTGCGCCGCGTCGATCAGGACGTGCTGCGCGCCCATTTCGCCGGCATCGCCAAGGCCGAGGACGTGGCGGTGGCGGACGAGGCGCTGGCCATGATCGCCCGCGCCGCCGACGGCTCGGTGCGCGACGGCCTGTCCTTGCTCGATCAAGCCATCGCCCTGTCGGGGGGCGGCGAGGTGTCGGCCGACCAGGTGCGCTCCATGCTCGGCCTGGCCGACCGCGAGCGGGTGCTCGACCTATTCGCGGCGCTGATGCACGGCAAGGCGCCAGCGGCCCTGGAGATCCTGGCCGACCTGCACGCCGCCGGCGCCGATCCGGCGGCCGTCCTGCAGGATTTGCTCGAGTTCACCCACACCCTGACCCGCGCCAAGCTGGTGCCGGAAACGCTCACCGCGCCGGGCGTGCCCGAGGCCGAGCGGGTGCGCGGCGGGGCGCTGGCCGATACGCTCTCCCTGCCGGTCCTCGCCCGTGTCTGGCAGATGCTGCTCAAGGGCCTGGGCGAAACGCGCGCCGCACCGGCGTCCCTGCAAGCCGCCGAGATGGTGCTCATCCGCCTGGCCTACGCCGCCGATCTGCCGACGCCGGCGGAATTGGTGGAGCGGTTGCAAAGCGCGGCCGCCGATGCCGCGCCACCCCCGGCGAGAACGTTTGCTCCGACAACTCCGGCCCCGAGCCTGTCCGCAACCACACCCGCGGTTGCCCTGCCGGAGCGGGACGAGGCACCCAATGGCTCATCGGGCGGCACGCCGGCCGGCGGTACACGCACGTCCTCCGCCGGGCCGCCAAGCGGTCCGCGCGCTGCCCTGGCGCCGCAGCCCAGGCCGGAAGAAGTGGCCGAGGTCGCGACCGCGCCGCCAACCACCACCCCAGCCCCCGCTAGTTTCCCGGAGGTTGTGGCCCTGGCGCGGGCGCGCAAGGAGACGATCCTGGCCAGTCACCTGGAAAACGACGTGCACCTGGTGCGCTTCGAGGCGGGCCGGATCGAACTGCGGCCCAGCGACCGGGCGCCGCGAAACCTGGCCGGACGGCTGGGCGATTTCCTGCAGCAGGCGACCGGCGAGCGTTGGGTTGTCAGCGTTTCCCAGGAAACCGGTGCGCCGCCCTTGCGCGATCAGGCCCGCGCCCAGGAAGCGGTGCTGCGCGAGGCGGCCCTGGCGCATCCCCTGGTCCAGGCGGCGATGCAGACATTTCCGGGGGCCAAGCTGGTCGACCGGCGTGGCGCCCCGGCGGGGGCCGGTGATACCAATGACCCGGATGCGGCGAACGAGGGAGACGACAATCCATGAAGAATCTCGGCCAGATGATGCGCCAGGCCCAGGAAATGCAATCCAAGATGGCCGAGTTGCAGGAGCAACTCGCCGCCACCGAGGTCACCGGGTCCGCCGGCGGCGGCATGGTGCACGTGACCAGCAACGGCAAGGGCGAGGTGCGCGCCGTCAAGATCGACCCGGCGCTGGTCGACCCGAACGAGGTCGCGGTGCTGGAGGATTTGATCGCCGCCGCCGTGAACGACGCGCGCGCCAAGGCCGAGGCAACGACCGCCGAGCGCATGCGCGAGCTGACCGGCGGCTTGTCCCTGCCGCCCGGTTTCAAGCTGCCGTTCTGATCGCCGCCACCAGGTGCCATGTCCGTCAGCGATATTGAACGGCTGATCCAACTGCTTGCCCGCCTGCCGGGCCTGGGCCCACGCTCGGCGCGCCGGGTCGCCTTGCAGATGATCAAGAAGCGCGAGACCCTCATGCTGCCGCTGGCCGCGGCGTTGCAGCAGGCGGCGCAATCGATTCGCGCCTGCGCGGTGTGCGGCAACCTGGACACGGCGGAGACCTGCGCCATCTGCCGCGATCCGAAGCGCGATGCCACCGCCATCTGCGTGGTCGAGGAGGTGGGCGATCTGTGGGCGATCGAGCGCAGCGGCGCCTTCAAGGGCCGCTATCATGTGCTCGGCGGCACCTTGTCCGCCCTCGACGGCCGCGGGCCGGCGCAGCTCAACGTCGCGACTCTCCTGGATCGGCTGCGGCCCAGCGACGACGGTGCCGTGCCGGTCGGCGAAGTCATCCTGGCGCTGAGCGCCACCGTCGATGGGCAGACCACTGGGCACTACATCGCCGAACGTCTTGCCGACACTGGTGTCTCGGTCACCCGCCTGGCGCACGGCGTGCCGGTCGGCGGCGAACTGGACTATCTCGACGACGGCACCTTGATCGCGGC
>JAJFGI010000282.1 GCA_021776215.1 Kiloniellaceae bacterium
GGTCGACCTCGTGCAGCGGGCGATCGGCGCCCGCGAGCAAGAGTGCTTTGTGGTGGCCTTGCTGGACTCGCGCCAACGCCTGATCGAGCTGCAAACGGTCGCGGTCGGAACCCTTGCCAGCGTGCAGGTCCACCCCCGTGAAGTGTTCAGAGACGCGATCCGGCTCGCTGTTCACGCGGTCATCGTCGCCCACAACCACCCAAGCGGCGACGCCAGCCCAAGCGAGGCCGATCTTACCCTCACGACTCGCTTGGCTGATGCCGGTCGGCTCGTCGGGATCCCGTTGATCGACCACTTGATCGTGACTCGCTCGGGACATTCCTCGTTTGCGTCGCTCGGCTTGATGCCCGCGGCCTAGGCCTTCGCGGGGCCGACCCCGCCCCATGGGCCGCCATCGTCACGATCGGCCCAAGGGGCGGCGCTGGACGCCGCAGAAGGATGCAAAACCGAATGAACACGAAACACCGCGGGGTAGTCCTGTATGAGGGCCCCTCGCTGATCGACGGGGCGCCGATCGTCGCGATCGCCACGCTCCGATCCAACAACCGAAAGACCGGCGACGTCCCGCAGACTTGGATATTGCGGCGAGACGTCGACCCCGTGAGCGCGACCCACGACGGCCGCGACACTTCGATCTGCGGCACCTGCCCGCTACGGGGCGACGTTGTCGCCGGTCGCAACCACGCCCGGTCCTGCTACGTCAGGGTGCACCACGGGCCGCAGTCGATCTGGGCGGCCTACCGGCGTGGGAGGTACTCACGACCAACCCCGGCCCGGGTCGCGTGGCTCTTCGCCGCCGGGTTCGTTCGGCTCGGCGCCTACGGCGATCCCGCTGCCGTCCCCCGCGCGATCTGGGATCGCGTTGTGAGCCGCGCCCGGGGATGGACCGGCGACACCCACGCGTGGCGTCGCTTCGATCTCGCCGATCTTTGCATGGCATCGTGTGAAACCAGCGCCGACGCTCGCGCGGCGGAACACCGCGGCTATCGGGTGTTTCGAATCGTGGCACCAGGCTCGCGGCGATTGCCGCGATACACCCCGTGCCCTGCGTCGCGCGAGGAAGGCCACGCGATGACCTGTGTGGAGTGCCGTCGATGCGACGGCAGGGCAGGGCGGTGGCGCACCCACGTGCAGATCGAAGCCCACGGCCAGCGCCACCGTTCGTTACTTCCTGTGCTTCGAGCGGGATAGAGGCTGTGCTGCGGCCAGCAGGGCGTCGACTGCGGTCGGCGCTCCGTGGCCGGCGTAGAGCCCGCAGAAGCCGGACCGCACAGCCCAAAAGGGCGACTTCGAAGTGAAGGTGCCAAGCGTGAGTCGCACGCTTCCCGCTCGATGTCGTGGGTCCCGAGTGACGCGCTACATCCGTGGCTGCAGGGAGCTAGTCGAGGTACCAGACCTCAAATGACAACATCGTGGTCTAGATCGGTGGTGAATGCCCGGGCGGCATCGTGGCCGGGGCCTTCCACTTCCGGCAAGAAAGAGTGCAACACCCGCCAGCAGAGGCCGATACTGTTGCGGACCCCCGATGAACAACCTTCGTCCATCCATCATCTTCGTGCTTGCATGCGCCAGCGCGTGCGTCACCGACGAACCCCCCGCTGAGGCCAACAGCAGCTCGTCTGACACCTCCAGCTCGGGTGGTACCCCCAGCACGGGCAATGCCGAAGAGAGCAGCGCTGATGGCATTGATGATGGCTCAACAAGTGCCGCCGGTGGTTCCACGAGCAGCGAGACCGACAGCACCTCAGAAGGTTCCGCCGGCTGCGCAGGCGATGCAGACTGCGATGGCCTTCAGCCCTTCTGCGACATCGATTCCGGCGTGTGCGTGGACTGTACGTCCGCGCGCGATGGTGCCTGTGCTTCGTTGGACGCCGGGACCGACGTCTGCTCGGATGCAGGACGATGCGTGGAGTGCACTGCCGCAGACGTGAGTCCGTGCGTCGGGCCTACACCAGTCTGCAACGCGGACGAGAGTACGTGCATGGAATGCCGCGAGCATTCTGACTGCCCTGGATCGGCGTGCAAAATACGCGGGGCGCTCGCTGCTCTCGGCGAGGGAGACTGGGGATCCTGCTTTTCCCCAGAGACGGTTCGGAACGTCCACCCCGATGGGAGTATGGAATTTTCAGCGATCAGCGACGCGATTGCGGACATTCCCGCAGGGGGCGACGGCGTACTGATCCTGCACGGCGACAGTGGCTTCGATGAGGGTGTCGCCCTGCTCGCAGGGCAAAGCGTCGCTTTCCTCCGAAGTGCGGGCGCCGGAGATTCTTGGACCTGGCGGCAATCATCCGAGACTGACGGGCCAACCCTCTACATCGAGGGCGGCGCCAGGGCCTGGCTTCACAAGGGTCGTTTCTTGGTCAACTCCGCAGACGAACCTGCCGTCGTCGCAGCCGGCGCAAGCGTCCACGTTCAACGGTCACAGTTCCGCTTCATCAGCCAAGGCGGACTGCTCGCAGAGGACAGCGCCAACGCTCATATCGAGAACTCCTTCTTCTCCGGAATCAACAGTGGCGACGCCGTCGCCGTGTCCTCCGCCGAGGCCACGCTGCTCTACACAACAATCGTCAGCGCTACCGGGCTCTCGCTCCCGGAAGGCCTTGCATGCGACTCCTCGGCCGTCGAGGTGCGTAACAGCATCATCATCGGTCAAGACGACAACACTGGCCTCGACTGCCCAGGTTTGACCATCAGTCACTCCGCCACCACCGAGCAACAGCCGGGCGAAGGGAATGTCGCTTTGGGATTCCCCGAGCTGGAGTGGTTCGCTCGTTGGGACCACGATCTCCACCTGGGCAACGCTCCGCCAGCGGTCTTCACCGCTGCCCTATGGCAAACAGGTGACCCGGTCCTGGACTACGACGGTGATGCGCGCCCAGCCGAGGACGGCTCCGTTGACGTGGCCGGTGCAGACCTCCCGTAGCGGGCCGCGGCGAGCTCCGCGTCCAAGTCGATTCGGAGCAGGGCCGCTGCTACAGCCACCGCGATCACCGAGCCAGTGTCAGCTGGGCGCGCAGACCGTCGACGATCCAGGCCCGGACGTGCTCGCGGCCATCTTCGTAAACGGTGATCACTTCTCCCCGCGGAGTCGCGATAACACCCGCGAACGGAGACGCGGGCGCACTATCCTCGTCAACGACCGTGATCTCAAACTGGTGGTCGACCGAACGAACGCGAGACACATCAAGAACCCATGGCGGCGTTTCCTCGGTGCGCCACGGCGTCAACAAAGGCAGCAGCTCAGCGGAGGCCAGGGTGCCATACGGACCAAAGTCAAGCACTCCGCGGCCCAACAACTCGTCGACGCGGTTTGGACCTTCCGCCATCACGGCAACCTCCCATGAACCTCCGCCTTGACTGGCGAAGTGGATATCGACCCGGTGCTGCCCGCCGGCCGGACCGAAGAGGGACACCGACGTGCTGTAGCTGGATGTTCCGTACGGATCTAACTCATCGAAGGGTCGATAGCCGGGAGTGCTCGCGTCAAGATTGGCGACCAGCGTCACGGTACGCGTCGGGACCACCGGAGCGTCGGCATCATCGACGACGACGGCGGCCAGTCCGACCCCCTCTTCGCTGACACCAAGCACCAGGGATCCATCCCCCCGCACCAACCGCCCGTATTCGTCCCGCCGTAGCACCAGCTGGCTCACGGGGCGCACATCGGGGCCGTCCTGCACCCAGACTGAGCCCTCGCCGCAAACCTCCACCGCAACCCCTTCCGAACCCAGCTCGATGTTCTCCACGAGCGACGCCGCAGGCAGTGCGCAACTCCGCGAGTCGACGGGACCTGGCGCCTCGCCCCCGCAGCCCAGGACTCCAAACACGCATGCGACAAAGAACTGACGGTTGGCGATCACGAGCCCGATACACGCACGACCCGTGCCAGGACGCCGGAGCCATCCCGCTGCCCCGTCCCGCAACAGGACTCGATCGCGCCCGAGCCGTGCGCAGTTGGATATCCACCAGCCCGAGCTTCGCGCGGTGACTTGGGCTACCGGCGGGTCGCCACGCCTCTACTGTGCACGCGCATCGTCCATGAGAACGAGCCCGGTACAGAGCGGCGGCCAAATGAAACCGGTGCAACGCCGCCCGTGGTCTGGCGCAGCACCGCTGATACGCTTGTGCTTGCCGAGATGGGAGTCGATGTCATCAGCGCTGTAGCTCGGGAGTGTGGTCGTGGCCCGGCGTGCGCCTGAGTCGCTGCGAGACGGCGTGCGACGGTACTTTCGCCGGATGTACGCGGTCGCCGTCGAGCGCGAGATCGACACGCTGACGTGGCGCCAGGTCGCGCGCTTCAAGGTGACCCCGCCGCGAACCGACGGTGTCGCAGCACACCTGGTCGACGAGGTCCTCGAAGCCGCGATGCGCAACGCACGAGGCGACGCCAACCACCGCGTCCGACTTCTGCTTGACGGGCGTGACGGGTACGCCCCGCTCGAAAGCGTCTTCGTCGTGGAGCGTGACAACGGAGGTAGTCGGTGACACAAGACGACCCGGCGCTACGCAAGGACTCGCCGGACGCGGCCGATCTCATGGCTGGTCTACCACTCTCTCTTGCTCGCCACCGGATTCCTCGTGGGGACCGCGAGTGCTCCATCCTCGTCATCGGATGCACTGGCGGATGGGGGAACCAGCAACAGTCAGCCCAGCACATGGTCCTGGGCACGCGAAAGTCCAGCGCACACGTGTCCGTCGGCCGGAAGGGCAGGGGGGTTGCCCACGCGCAGCTCGACAACGCGACACTGCACAGCCCAGGCGCCGTCGATTGGGACGGCCGCGGACAGGTGAACTTGCGGTCGGCATCTGTACTGCTCTGCAATCGCGGCGGCGTGCGCCTTCGAACCGCGCACGACTTCGCCGCCCGCGCTCCCTATGGTTGGACTCGAGCAGCACACCCAAAGACGGGCCGAATGCGCTCGTGGGAGAACTTCGGCGAGCCGCAGCTCCGGGGCCTGGGGGAGATCGTCGCGCAGCTGTCGACGCTGTGCCCGAGCCTTCAGTTCGTAGCGGGCCGCGAGGACCTCGTCGCAGACGCAGCGGACCCGGGCCCGATCTTCCCTTGGGCAGGCATCGACTGGCGCCGCTTCGGGCTCACCCGTCTTGAGCACGACTGGCAACGCGGCGGCTGGTTCCGCTGGCGAGGACCCAAGCGGCGGGCGCACGAACCGGGTCGCTGACCGACGTCAGGTCACCGCTACGAAGCTGCACAGCTCGTCCAGCGCCAGCGCATAAGTCTGATTCCACGCGTGGTGGATCCAAAGCGGGGAGCCGTCGACATCGCTGATGGGATTGCCCTCGGTCGGCGGGAAAGCACCGACCGGCTGCGAGTAGTACTCGGCCAGCACCGTCGCGACGAGCTCGACCATATGCTTGTTGGGGACAAACGCATCCTGGTGCTCGGCGAACTGGTCCCCCTCGCAGATCCCATCCGGCCGCCCGCGACGCTCGAACTCAGCCCGAAGCATCACGCGCAACGCCTCGTCCGTCACGCCGCCTTCCCAATAGACGACGCAGCTGCCCTCGCCGTCCCAAACGCCGAGATTGTTCGCCCCGGCCACCGACTTCGGGCACGCCGCGCCCTCCTTACCGCTTTCGACCGGCGGCTCGGCATCGCTGGGAGGAACCCAGGTCACCGACTCGACCGCAAACCCGCTCACGCCCGGCTTCTTCGGTTTCGCAGGCTTCTTCGACTTCTTGCGCGACGCGATGACGACGGCGACACCACCGGCTACCGCAAGCCCGAGCAAAGCGTTGTTGGCCACGACAACACGACGATAACCCAACGCACCACCAACAGCGGCAGCAGCCGCCGCCGCAGCAGGGCAGGGCGAAATCGCTGTTCCGAGAACCCCGCCAGTCGCGAACGTGATGAGCGCGCTGGAGGCACCTGGAACAGAGGACTCCTCAAGAATGCTGCACTCGGCTCGCGGGCCGGCGAGCGCGAGCGTCCGGCAACGGGGCCATGGTGTCGATGGTCGTCGCAAAGCGCGGGAATCTGAGCACTTGATCGCGCTCATCGAGCTCGAGAATTGCGAGCAGCGGAGACAATCGGGTAGCAATCCGGATTGCTGCAGGCCGCGAAGATGACCAGCGACGCCTCGCTCGGGGACGTGTCGGCCACCGCCGGTCGCGGGATCTCCACGGCCGCGCTCAGGCAAAGAAAAGCGGAACACGCTCGCTCCCTGGGTCGACGTCATGCGGGAGTCGCGGCGATCAGGACCGAAATCGGGCAACATGAGACGAAGAGCGAGCTAGAATGACGACCTGGAAAGAA
The DNA here is from genome assembly GCA_021776215.1 of Kiloniellaceae bacterium. Classification (GTDB taxonomy): domain Bacteria; phylum Pseudomonadota; class Alphaproteobacteria; order Kiloniellales; family J153; genus JAJFGI01. The sequence goes on from JAJFGI010000282.1 coordinate 6,281, forward strand.
CCAATCGGGAGCGGGCTTGTGGCCGCTGTTGTCGTGGTTGCCTGCGGCGGCGACGGTGAGACCGACGCAGCTGGCACTGCGGGTACGGCAGTGGCTGCGACCTCAGAGTCAGACGGCAGTGATCTTCCGCCGACAGGCGATGCGAGCTCCGGCGCTGCCGATGAGACTTCGACAGCTGCCGAGAGTACGGATGGTGCCACCACGACTGACGCGGACACCACGGGGGCACCGGCGGAGTGCGGAAACGGCGTGCTCGAAGAGGGCGAAGAGTGCGACGAGGGAGTTGCTAACGGACGATATGGGCAGTGCGCGCAGGACTGCAGTGGCCTTGGGCCGCACTGCGGCGACGGCATCGTCAATGGCGACGAGGCCTGCGATGAGCTGGATGAGGAGGACATGGATGGCTGCAACACGAACTGCGTCACGTCCCTTTCACCGACCTGGACTCTCCCGACATCTCCGGCTGAGATCTACGACCTCGCCACTGCACCGGATGCGCGGCTCTTCGTTGCCGGAAGGCAGGCCGGAGAGGGCTGGGCAGTGAGTCTCGACAGCGATGGTACGGAGCTGGACTCGGTCGCGCTTGTAGGCCCCAACGCGAGCTCAAGCTATGTTACGGGAATCGCCTTCGGACCCGGAGACGCCGTTTGGGCATCAGTCGGAATGGGCTTGCCATCGGCAGGCCACCTCCGCCGGATCTTTGGTGCAGACTCGTTGGACTACGAGTTCGGCTTGGAGTTCACAGGAATCGCCACGAGTGCAGACGGCGTATTTGTCTTCGCCACGTTGAGTGGCGGGACTCTCGGGATCTTCCGCTTCGACGCAGAGGCGGCGTTCGAATGGCTCCTTCCGGCCCCAGACCCGAGCACCTGCCAAGGAGGTTCGTCTTCTCGCGGGCCGGTGATCACGAATGCTGGCGACGCCTTGTTCGCGTGCCGAGGTACGGCGGGCTCGTGGTACGTCCATCACTACTCCGTCGCAGGTGATATCGCCGCTGTTCTAGCCGTCGACCCACCAGCTGATATCGAGGCAATCGCGATTGACGGCGCGGACGACCTCTATTTTGCGGGCGGAGGCCAGCTTGGCGCTTACGTCAGTCGCTATGGTTTTGGTACGGGCACGGACTGGACCACTCTCAATCCCATCGAAGGGAACCTCACCCGTTGGAGCGATATCCAGGTTTCCGAGGACGGACAAACCGTCGTCGTCGTTGGTGGCACCAAGGACCGAAATAGCGAGAGCTCCGTCGGGGCTGCTGCACGCCTCACGGTCGACGGGGAGCCGATGGCGTCGTCTGTGATCAGCGAGACGGTGAACCTTGAGCACCTGGCGCTCGGGTCCAACGGCGAGATCTACGCAGCGGGAGAGTTGGAAAACCCGTTTGAAGACATTCTCATGCGTCTTACGCCGTAGCAGCTCGGATCCGCCTTAGTCCGAGCGCGGCGGGTTTCGCCGCATTGTTGACGAACAGATAGGCGCACCGTTCCCGACTCTGCGACGAGCACAGCCTCTCCTTGCGCGTCCGGACGAGAACGCTCGTGCCCGGGTCCATCGACCACACGACGTGGACGACAACGGTGCGGCACGAGCGAGACTCGGCCTGTCTTTCCTCGGATATGCTTTCGAGGCGATGACCGACGAAACCACCCCCATCGTGGGACGCGTGAAACTGGGGCGCCTACGCGACGTGGGTCGCTGCCCCCTGGTGGTGTCGATGGCCATAGCCAAGTCGACGCCATCCCGCTGGCGGAGGTCGAGCCCTGACCGTCGTCGCAGCGACGTCGGGTACCCTAGAATCGCATGGCCTTGACCAGCGACGAGCGTGACGAGCGGCTGCAAAAGCTCATCGAGCATGGCTCCGAACGTTTGGCGCGGACCCTCCTTGAGCTGGCCGACCTCGACGCCCGCGCCGAGGACGTCGTGAAACGGCTCGTGACCACCCCGACACAAAGCGCGACGCGAGTTCTGCGTCGACTCGGTGCGCTCCAACAGGACAAGCGGTTCTTCGGGTGGCGAGGAGCCTCCGCCTTCGCTGAAGAACTTCGGTCGATCCTGGCGGACATCGAGGCCGCGACGCCTGGCCCGCGTGAAGGCGTTGAACTTGTCGCGGCATTCTACCGTTCCGACAACCAGGTCTTCGAGATGGCCGACGACAGTGGCGGCGACATCGGTGACGTGTTCCGCCACGACGCCCGTCTACTGTGGACCACCTTCGCCAGACAATGCCCCGACAAGGACTACCTGATCGGCGTAGTTCTCGAGCTGCTGCAAGACGATGGGTACGGGGTCCGAGATTCGGTGTTGGAGTCGGCGACCGAGTACCTCCCCACGGACGCGACGCGAACACTGATCGCCGAGCTGCGACGACAGGGAAGCCCGACGAACACCGGGCCACTGCACGCCGCAGCCGGGCTCGCGAAGCAGATCCTCGATCCGAAGCTCTTCGAGAGCATCCGCCGGTCAGCGAGCGACGGAGAGCTGCACGATGCTGCTCGATACGACCTTGCCGAGATCCACCTCGGGCTCGGCGAGCCCGCCTCCGCGCTGGAGTGGGTCGAAGAAATACCAGACACCGGGTTCCGTCGGGACGAAAAGCGCAAGCTGCTGTTGCGCATCCACGAACGACTCGGAAACGTCGAGCAGGCCGAGGAGATCGCCTGGAAAACCTTCCGTGAGCACCGAAGCACGGGAGCCCTCGAAGATCTGCTCGCCGTCATCGGGGAGCATCAGCGCGCGCATGCAATCGACGAGTCCGTTGGGATCATCAAGAGCCAACGGATCTGGCGCCCCTTCGACGCGTGTTTTCTCGTCGAGGTCGGGCGCTTGGGCGAAGCCGAGGCGTGTGTCCTTCGAGGCGCAGATCAGATCAATGGGGACTTCTACAGCCCGCTGTTGTACCTCGCGGAAACGATGGAGGGCGACCAGCGCTACGTCTGCGCGACCATCCTGTACCGCGCCCTGTTGGACTCAATTCTGAAACGCGCCAAGAGCAAGATCTACGGGCACGGCGCGAAGTACCTCCGCAAGCTCGCCGCGCTCGACAAACGGGTGGGCGACTGGGGCGAGGTCGAAGATCACCGCAGCTATCGACGGCGACTGGAGGAGCAGCACCGGCGCAAGCACGCTTTTTGGCGGCGGGTTCCGGACTACGCCCCAGGGACTTCGTCGGCATAGCGTCGTAGCGAGCGCCGGCTAAGGGTGACGCCCATATCCGTGCGAAACCACCCCACAGTGCGCTTTGCGCAGAGGTGAGCGTGGCGGTTAGGGTTGCGGCGAGATCGGTGTAAAAAAGCACGCTAAGGATCTGGAACGATCGGGAATTACTGGACTCTTGTGATCCCGATCTGGGTGCGGTTCTCGGGCCGAACGTCGATCCGAAAAGTCCCACGAAATCAACGTGCAACGCATTCTTGCAGTGCTTTTTTACACCGATCTCGGCGCAACCCTCCATATCGCGGAGAAGCTCCACGCGTACACACTCCCGCGGACCCGCCCGAACTCCCGAATCAAAGACCTCCCCGACATCGCGCTTCTCGCTAGTGTCGAGACAATCGAAGCTGCACGCCTCCAAGCTGCACTCGAGCAGACCTTCTCGTTCCGGAAGACCCATGCGACACCCGCGGCGCTCCCGGAGCCTCCGGCGGCTTGGGCGAGCCCCTACGCCGCGATGGCCAGGGAGGACCACCTCGTTTGGCCGACGCTCGAAGAAGCAGCATCAGCGGCGAAGAAGTTCCTGGACCCCGTTCTTGGCGGACTGGCCGACGGAGCCTGGAACCCTGCGCGGTGGGCCTGGGACTGAAGCCGCTGCCGCCAGTCCGCACGCCTCAAACGCAGCTCAGAACCGGCGCTCCAAGCAAAGCGGCGCGACCAGTACGGACGACCTCGCGACCGCCAAGGGAGCAGGGGAGGGGACATCCGTTCCATGGCAGCATCGCTGGCTTCGCACGGTTGTCGCATGTTGTCGGTGCTAGATGCCCCCTGTGTCTGATTCGATCCGCCTCACTCGTGCAGAGCTCTACGAGCTCGTCTGGTCGAAGCCGATGTCCAAGGTCGCGCCCGAACTCCGCAAAAGCGGCGCTGGCCTTGTTGGTATTTGTCGCCGACACAGCGTCCCAAGGCCAAGCGCTGGGTACTTCCTCACGCGCCCCGACCGACGGCCGATTCGTCCACCGCTGCCGGACCCACAGCGCGACGATGTGAAGAACAAACCTACGGACGATCAAGTTCGGGGTTTGTTGGCGCTAGATCACAAGGCGTTGATCGCTGGCCGACCCTTGTAGCCTATCTTGTGGGCATGGCGCCGAACCGACCTCGAACGGCTCGGCGGCGCTCTTGGCGTCTACTAAGGCAGAGATTTGAAACGTCGACCGCGATGTCGTCGAGTATGCCCGACCGCTGAAGGGTGGCAACGCCGCTGCCGTGCACGCCACAGCAGTCCAGGGGAGTACCGACTTCCGCGTTGCCGAGTATGAAACCGAGGCGGTACAGATGCAGCATGCCGCTGAGTATTCGCCATCTCGTCCTTGCTGGTTCGCTCGCAACTCCCGGCTGCGGCTCCGCCCCGCAAGGAGAGTCCAAGAGTTTTTTGACCGCAACGGCTCAGACCACGGGCGCTTCAAGGATCCCACCGCAGTTGAAGATGCGGGCCCTAGAATCTCGAAGAAGTATGCAGTTCTGCGAGTTGACGCAGGACTATGGCAACGAGTTCCGAGCCAACGACGTCATCGCATTCGTTGCCAACAAGCCGGGTGTCAGCCATCTGACGAGTGGCGAGCGGCGCGAAGCCCTTCGCGAGGCAGGCTGCAATGAGGGGATGGCAGACGCCCTCTTCTCTGAGACATTTTCGGACTGTGAGCGAAGCGACATCCTTGATGGGGTCGCGGTCGACTGCATCGTTCTCAAACGAACGCTTCAAGCGATCGACAACGGAACACTGACCATCGACAATTTCGTCACCGACGACGAGCTGCTTTCCGCGCTCCCGAGCCCCGAGACGGCAGCCGGGCAATGGAAGGAGATCGGGCAGAAGATCTGGAAACACCGGAAGGAAATCGCGGCCGTCGGCGCATACGTGATCGAAAAGATTCAAGACAAGGAAAAGGATGAGCTCAAGAAGGAGAACAAGCAGCTCAGTCGAGAGAACGAGAAACTGAAGAGAGAAAACGACAACAAGGACGACAACAAGGACGACAACAAGGACGACAACAAGGACGACAACAAGGACGACAACAAGGACGACAACAAGGACGACAACAAGGACGACAACCCGGCTCCGGCTCCCGCTCCCGCTCCCG
>JAJFGI010000283.1 GCA_021776215.1 Kiloniellaceae bacterium
AGATGCATAGTGCTTTGACGATCTCCGGCGGCGTCACGATGAAGGACTCGAGCACCAGATCGCCCTGGAAGCCGATGGCGGCAAGGGCCCGGAAGATCTGCTCCCAGTCGACCGTGCCCGTGCCGGGGACGCCGCGGTCGCTTTCCGAGAGATGGATGTACTGCAGGGCCTTGCCGGCCTGTTCGATGGGTCCGGCGAAGCCCTTTTCCTCGATATTCATGTGATAGGTATCGAAGTGCAGCATGACGTTGGGCTCACCGATCCGCTCGATGAGCGACAGCGCCTGGGCCCCGGTGTTCACCAGATGGGTCTCGTAGCGGTTGCACGGCTCCAACCCCAGGGTGATGCCCTGGTCCGCGCAGCGCCGGGCGATCGGGCGCAAGGCCGAGGCGATCGCCTCGTATTCCGCCTCCTGCGGCGGCTTGCCGGTCTTGTAGCCGATGCCCGAATAGGTCACGCCGGTGACCACCCGCGCGCCCAGGGCGGCCGCCGTATCCACGACCTTCTCCAGGAACCGGGTGGCGGCCTGTGGATCGAGCGGCGCGATGGCATGACCCGGCAGACCGAGGGAGCACGTGGGCGCCACGCCGTGCGCCGCGAACAGCGCCTTGGAATGGGGAACGTCAACAGCGTCCGGGTTCAGCAAGGCGATCTCGATGACCTGCAAACCATATTTGGCGGCTTCGGGGATGGCGGTTTCCGCCGCCTCGCGAGTCCAACTGCCGGTCCACAAGCTGCAATGGGCGCCCAATCTCACCATGGTTATCGGTCTCCTACGAACGTAAGAATGCTCTCCGCCGTGCGCTGATCGGACACCAGAACATCGAACAGTCCGGTCTTCAACGCCGCCGCGATGACCTTGACCTTGTGCTGCCCACCGGCCGCCAGGATCACATTCGGTATGGATCTCAGCTCCAACGGATCGATGCCGATGACCCGCCGGTTGATGGGATGATCAATCAGCCGCCCCGCCTCGTCTATGAAATATCCCAGCATATCCCCGACGGCCCCCGCCGCAACCAGGTCGCGAACCTGCACGTCTTTCGGCAAGCCGTCGCGGATGAGAAGCGAGCGCTTGCTCATATCGCCCGCGCCCATGGCAATCGCATCCGCCCGACGGATCTTGGTCAGCACCTCCTGGAAAACCTCCTGCACCATGATCGTATCGCGCGACTGTTCGGTACTGGCATAGAGCGGCGCCGTCAGATAGGTCCGTTTGGCGGCACACAGTTCGGCCAGGCGGGTGGTGATCTCGAAGGAATTGACGTCCGATCCCTTGGGCAGTCCGCCCATCACCGAAACGATTTCCAGATCCTCGCGCTTCAGCGGGGTAATCGCCTGGGTCGCGAAGTTCAGGGTGTTGCCCCAGGCGATACCGAACGATTTCAGGCGTCCGTCCTGCAGCAGCTCGGAGAGATAGCGGCCGAGCTCGAAGCCGACGATCGGCTGGACATTGGCATCGTCCGACGGCTGCGGCGCAATGGCGACGTCTTTCAGGCCGAACCGGTCCTTGACCTCGGCCTCCAGGTCCATGCACGGCGCATAGCGGGAATGAATGGTCACCCGCACGACGCCGTTGCGCATGGCGTCCCGCAAGGCGCGATTGACGCGCAGGCGCGTGACCCGTAGGTAATCGGCAATGGCGCCCTGGGTCAGTCCTTCGACGTGGTACAGCCAGGCGACCCGGACCTGAAATCGCTCCTCCGGGTCGAAGTCGGTCACGCTGGCCATGGGCGCCGCTATTTGACCGCGCCCATGGTCAGGCCCCGCACCAACTGCTTCGAGGCGATCAAGGCAAAAATGACGACGGGTATGACGATGAGCGTACTGGTCGCCATGATCTTGCCGTAGGGAAGGTTGTAGCCTTCCATGAATCCGACCGCCATCGCCGGCGCCGTCTTGGCCGCGGTGCGGGTGAGGACCAGGGCGAACATCAACTCGTTCCACGAGAAGATGAACGAGAAGATCGCCGAGACCGCCACACCGGGCGCCGCCAATGGCAGGCAGATCTTCCAGAAAATCCGCAGCGGCCCGGCGCCGTCCAGAACCGCCGCCTCGTCCAGGTCCTTGGGGACCGAGCGGAACTGATCCGTGCAGATCCAGATCACGATCGGCAGATTGAAGGTGAGGTAGATGAGGATCAGGATGATGTGCGTATCCAGCATGCCGAAGCTGCGCACGATCAGGAAAAACGGCAGCGCCAGGACGATGGGGCTGACCATGCGGTTGGTAATGAACCAAAACCACAGGTCTCGCTTGCCCTTGAATTCAAAACGCGCCAGCGCATAGGCTGCCGGGGTCCCCAGCAGCAGCGCTAAGGCCGTCGTGAAAACGGCGACGATCAGCGAATTGATCAGGCTGGCGCCCACCTTTTCGTCGAACAGGACGGTGGTGTAGTTTGAGAACGTCGGCTCGAACGTCCAGACCGGTGGTGCCGACAGCGCCACAACCTGGGTCTTCAGACTCGTGGTCACCATCCAGTAGAACGGAAAAACGCAAAACAGGATGATCAGCAGCAACAGGGCGATGTCGCCGAGCGGCAAGGCCCGCCGGCGCCCGCGTGCATCCGCCCGCGTCACTGCGCCACCTCCTTGTAGAAGAAGCGGATGTAGAGCATGGACAGGACGATCGTCAGGATCAGCAGAATGATCGCCTGCGCCGATGCCAGACCCTGGTCGAAGGCGCGGAAGCCGACACGCTGAATCAGCAGGCTGATCAGCTCGGTCGAGGAACCCGGGCCGCCCCGGGTCATGGTGAAGACCATATCGAAGAGCTTGAGGGTATCCGCCGTGCGCAGGATGAACAGCGCCGTCAAGCCGGGGATCAGGAACGGTAGCTGAACATGGCGCAGGACCTTCCACCAGTTCTTGGTTTCCAGCTTGGCCGCTTCCTCGACCTCGCCGGGAACCGTGGTCAGGCCCGCCAGCAAGACCAGGGCACAGAACGGCGTCCACTGCCAGATGTCCCAGAAGACGACGGCGGCGAAGGCGTTGCTCGGGTCGCCGAGCCAATTGACCGGTGGGACGCCGAGAAAGCCGATGAGCTGGTTCACGACCCCGTATTTGATGTTGAACATGACCTGCCCGAGCAGGCCGACAACCGCATAGGTCGTCGCCATGGGAATGACCAGGCCCAGGCGCGTGAGCGTGCGCAGATAGCCTAGGCCGGGTTTGTGTAGCAGCAAGGCGATCCCCATGCCCAGCGCAAGCTGGATCGGCAGCGAGATCAGCAGCAACGTGAAGGTGCGCCCCATAGCCTGCCAGAACACCTCGTCGGTTAGGACGAAGAGGTAATTGTCGAAGCCGATGAACGGGATCTTGCGGAGATTGGTAAGTTGGTACCGGTGAAATGACGTATAGACCGCGAAGACCAGGGGCGCGATGCCCACCAGCAGCAGGCTAACAACGGCCGGGCCGAGAAACCCGACGATGGTCAGCCGCCTGTTTTGAAACCGCAGCATAGCGTGAGCCTCGCGATGGCCATCTGCGCCCAGGGGGTGGACGCGCCGCTTCGCGTCCACCCGCCCTTCGGTAACCTCGCCTACTGCGCGAGCGGCTTTTTGCCGTCGTAGTAGCCGGCTTCTTTGAGCACACTTTCCATGCGATCGCCGATCTCCTTGGCGCCTTCCTCGGTGGAGACCTCGCCGAGCATTATCTTGGTGCCCCACTCCTGGACGATCTCGGTGATGGTCGGCCATTCGGCGAAACGCGGGCGGAACTCCGGCACGCCCTCCTGCCAGGATTCGACCAGCGCGTTTACGAAACCGTATTTCTCGGCAACGCCGGGCTGCTTGTAGACGCTCTGACGGGCCGGAACGCCGCCCATCTCCAAATAGCGCGGCGCGTTGGCCTTGGAGGTGACCCATTGGATGAAGAGCCAGGCAGCCGCCTGTTCTTTTTCATCGGCCTGCGACGCGACCGCCAGGGAGAAACCACCCAGCGCCGGCTTACGGCCGGCCGGCCCCTTGGGCTCCGGCGCGATGGCCAGGCAGTCGCCGACCTTAGAGGTGTTCTTGTCGGTGAGCGTCGAATAGAAGGCCGACCATTCGGTGATCATGGCCACGTCGCCCTGTGCCAGGGCGTTGACGGTTTCCGCATGATCATAAGCGACGATGCCTTCGGGCATGTATTGCATCAGATCCTGGCGGAACTTCAGGCCGGCCTGACTTTCCTTGCTGTTCAGGTTCGACTTGAAGTCGGCATCGAGGAACGAACCGCCAAACGGCCAGAGCATGCGGGCGAAGGAATCCGCCGACTGGGTTTCATTCCGCTTCGACTGCAGCGCGAAAGCGTACTTTCCGTCCTTGGTCAACGCCGGACCATATTTGTCCTTCAGGTCGGCCCAGGTCGCGGGCGGCCCGTCGAAGCCGGCCTCGTTCAGCATGCACTTGTTGTAGAACATCAGGCCGGAATAGTTGTCGAACGGCAGGCCGTAGATCTTGCCGTCCCAGCCACCGAAGGCATTGAGAACCAGGGGAAAGAAATCGTCCATGTCGAGAGCCGGATCGGCAAGATCCTCGTTCGCCACGAACTTGTCGACCGGCACGATCCACCCGTTCTCGGCAAAGTTGCCGATCCACACCAGATCGATCAGGGCGATGTCCAGATCGCCATTGGCGACAAAGTCGCGGACCTGTTCGCCAAGGGCGTTCTCATAGGGGTGCTTGATGATGTTGACCTTGATGCCGGTCGCCTTCTCGAACTCCGGCAGCATCTTCTCGGCCGCCTCGTAGCCCGGGCGCAGCAGGAAAACCACCTCGAGCTCGGTTCCCGCGTAGGGCTTGGCCGCCTCTTCAAGAGACCAAGCCGAAGCCTGACCGACCGCGGTTGTCGCCAGCAGCGCGCCGGCCATGGCCAGCGAGCCGAGCAAGGATCTCCATGTCATAACATCTCCTCCCGTCATATGGCGCGGCTCCTTTGCCGGAGCCCTATGGCGGCATGATTACATATGTGATTTCTATTTTACAATTGTTTTTTTTCTTGATACCTAGAGTGTCGGCGCGAGAATCCGACTCCTGGGAGGCGCGGGTGGCACAAGTCACGCTGGCGAACGCCAACAAGTTCTACGGTAACGTCCAGGTCCTGTTCGATGTGTCCTTGACCGCCGAGGACGGCGAGTTCGTTGTTTTCGTCGGCCCGTCCGGCTGCGGAAAGTCGACCCTGCTGCGCATCATTGCCGGCCTGGAAGATATCTCCGGCGGCGCCGTTGGGATCGGCGACCGCGACGTCACGCAGGTGCCGCCGTCGGACCGCGGCGTGGCCATGGTTTTCCAGTCCTATGCCCTGTATCCCCACATGACGGCCCGCGCCAATATGGAGTTCGGGCTCAAGGTCAACGGACTGAGCCCGCCGGAGATCGCCGCACGGGTGGCCGAGGCGGCGCGCATTCTTCAGCTCGAGGACTACCTGAACAGAAAGCCCGGACAACTGTCGGGTGGCCAACGCCAGCGGGTCGCCATCGGCCGCGCCATCGTCAAGCAGCCCAATGTATTCCTATTCGACGAGCCGCTGTCGAATCTGGACGCGGCGTTGCGAATTCAGATGCGGGTGGAATTGGAGCATCTCCACAAGACCCTGGGCGCCACGATGATCTATGTGACCCACGATCAGGTCGAGGCGATGACCATGGCGGACAAGATTGTCGTCTTGAACGACGGCCGCATCGAACAGATCGGCCGGCCGCTGGAGCTTTACCACACGCCGAAGACAAAATTTGTCGCCGGTTTCATCGGGGCGCCGAGCATGAATTTCCTGCCCGTGTCGATCGACGGCGGCAATGGCGGTTCGGCTGAAATTCGCTATGGGGCCGACACGCGGGTGACGATCCCGGACCTTCAAACCAGCGGTCTGCAAGGGGAAGATCTGCTGCTTGGCATTCGCCCCGAGCATCTGACCTTAGACACCGATGGCATCCGGGCGCAGGTCTTCGTTGTCGAGGCGCTGGGCGGCGAGTCGTACGTGCATGCGGACACGCAAGCGGGGCATCGCCTGGTGATCAAGGCCGGTGGCGACGTGACCGTGCGCCGCGGCGAACAGATTGCGATCGGGCTCGACCCTCGGCGCTGCCATTTGTTCGAGGCAAGCGGTGCCGCCGTTCCTCGTCTGCCGGCCTAGAGGGTATTCCGATGTCCTCATGGGAGGCGCAACTCAAGGCGTCAATCGACCCGGTCGTTCAGCGCTCCAAGACCGTTGACGCGGTGGTTGTCGGGTCGGGGGTTTTGCAGCAGGACGCGCCGCTCCTGACCAGCCACTTCGGGGCGACAACGGCGGTTCTGGTCGCCGACGACAGAAGTTTCGAGGCCGCCGGCCGACAGGTGGACGCCGCCCTTGCCAGTGCGGACATTGCGGTCACCCGCCAGGTCTATCCTGCCGAGCCGCGGCTCAAGGCATCGGTCGAGAACACGGCGGCCATCGTCGAGGCCGTGCGGCGCACCGGCGGTTTGCCGGTGGCCGTCGGGTCAGGGGTGATCAACGATCTGACCAAGCACGCCGCCTTTCAGCTCGGTCAGCCCTTCTTCTGCGTGGCGACCGCGGCATCCATGGATGGCTACGCGAGCGCCGGGGCGCCCTTGTCGGACCGGGGATTCAAGCACACCATCCCGTGCGCGCCGCCGCGCGTGATGCTGGCCGATCTGGACGTCCTCGGCAAAGCTCCCGCCGAGATGAGCGGCTGGGGCTACGGCGATATGGCGGGCAAATTGCCGGCGGGCGCCGACTGGATCGTGGCCGATGCCCTGGGAATTGAAGCGATCGACGACGTTGCCTGGCCGCTGGTGCAGGACAATCTGCGCGACTGGTTGAGCGCGCCCGCCGCCGTGGCCGCCGGCGATCCGCGGGCGATGGGGTTCCTGTTCGCGGGGCTGGTTCTGTCCGGTTTGGCCATGGAGTTTCACGGCAGCTCTCGCCCGGCATCGGGCGCGGATCATCAGATCGCCCACCTCTGGGAGATGGAGGACGTTGCGTTCAGGGGTGTTCCAGTGTCGCACGGCGCCTGCGTGGCGCTCGGTACGCTGACGGTCGTGTCGCTGTACGATTGGCTGCAGGCACAGGATCTATCGGGCATCGACGCGAGGGCGGTGGTCGGCAACCGAGCCTCGCTCGCCGAAGAGGAAGCCGAGATCCAACGCCGTTTCGGCGCCGGCACCATCGCCCAGCGCTCGGTGGTGGAGACCCGCGCCAAGCACCCCAGCGATGCCGTGCTGTTGGCCCGCATCGACCACATCAAGGCGGTTTGGCCGGCGCTGCGCGACCGTTTGGCCGAATTCCTCATGCCGATGGATGAGCTACGGGCCATGCTGGACCAGGCCGGTGTCGTGACCGATCCGCTGCAGGTGGGCATTAGCCGCGCCCATCACCGGGACAGCGTTTTGGCCGCCCGCTTTATTCGCCGGCGCTATACGATCCTCGACCTGCTCAACGACCTGGGTCTTCTCGACTCGGCGGTTGAGAGCTGTTTCGGCACCGACGGCGTTTGGTCGCCGACGGATAGACCGATGCGGCAGACCGCCGACGGACTATAGGAGACGCGGCGGTCATGACCCTGACAGAGATGAACGATCGGGCCATGGCGGAAATCGCCGCGGTGATCGAGCGGATCGATGCCGGCGAAGTTGATGCTCTGCTCCAGGCTCTTGCCGCGGCCAAACGGATCGCCTGTTACGGCGTCGGCCGCGAGGGCCTGATGATGAAGGCGCTGTGCATGCGCTTGTTCCACCTGGGTCTGGACGCCCATGTGGTCGGCGATATGACGACACCGCCGCTCGGGCCGGGCGATCTGCTGCTGGTGAGCGCCGGCCCCGGCCATTTCTCGACTGTTCAAGCGCTGATCGACACCGCCGCGGCGGCCGGGGCCACGACCGTCTGCTTTACCGCCGAGCCGACGGGGCGCTGCCCGGCCGCGGCCGACCACCGGGTGGTCCTGCCGGCGCAAACCATGGCCAGGGACGAGCTTGGCCCCACCTCGCTCCTGCCCATGGGAAGCCTCTATGAAGGCGTGCAGTACCTGGCTTTCGAGTATTTGGTGCTGATGCTGCGCGACCGCCTTGGGATTTCGCCCACCGCCATGCGGGCGCACCACACCAATCTGGAATAGACACATGAAACAGGCCAACAGCACCCAGGCCG
>JAJFGI010000284.1 GCA_021776215.1 Kiloniellaceae bacterium
GGTCGGCGCGTCGAACAGGCGCCGCTGCTCCGCCGTCAGCTTGTCCATGTCCAGCACCGTCTGGTCGCCCCAGGCGTCGAGGGTTTGCTTGCGCGCCTGCGCCTCCGGGCTCATCAGGAAGTTGGCCAGGACCATGGCGCCTTCCTTGGCCCGGGCGTTGAAGGGAATGGCGACGAAGTGGGTATTGCCGATGGTCCCGCCCGTGAGCACGAAGACCCGGGCGCTCTCCGGCAGGCGGCCGTTGCGGATCATGGAGGCCGCATCCGACGGATAGAACGAAATGGCGATATCCACCTCGCCGTCGTCGAGCAGTTGTAGTTGCGCCGTGCCGGTGGCCGGAAAGGTCTTGCCGCCCCGCCACAGGTGCGGGTGCAGGGCGTCCAGATAGCGCCACAACGGGTCGGTCGCCGCGGCGACGGCGGCCGCATCCTCCGGCGCCGGTTTCTGCAGCGTCGCCGGGTCGGGGGTCAGCTCGATCAGCACCTGTTTGAGAAAGGTCGAGCCGATGAAATCCGGCGGCGCCGGGTAGGTAAAGCGGCCCGGATTGGCCATCGCCCAGTCGAGGAACTCGGGAATGCTCGCCGGCGTTTCGGTCACCCGCGCGCTGTCATAGACGAAGTTGATCTTGGCCATGCCCCAGGGCGCCTCGAGCCCCTCCACCGGGACCGTGAAGTCCACCCGTGTGCTCGGCTTGCCGGCGACATCGACCAGCGTGAAGTTGGGCAGTTGCTCGGCGAACGGCCCGAACAGCAGGCCGTTCTCCTTCATGGCGGCGAAGTTCTCGCCGTTGATCCAGATCAGATCGACCGAGCCCCCGTCGCTCCGCCCGGCGGCCTTCTCGTCCAGGACGCGGGCGACCGCATCGGCGGTATCGGCCAGCTTCACGTGGCGCACGGTGACGCCGTAGTCCTCCCACACGCGCGTGCCGGCCCAGGCGATATACGCGTTGATCCGCTCGTCGCCGCCCCAAGCGTTCCAATAGACCGTCTGATCGCGCGCCGTGGCCACCGTATCGTCCCAGCCCGCGGCGCCGGCGTGACTCGTGGGCGCCGCTGTCAGAAAGGCGGAAAGCAAGGCGGCGGCAAACGGAAATAGGCGCATAGGCGGCGGGGCCTCCTGAGGAAGATACGGCGCCGGATACGGCGCGGCGCAGACTAACCCGCGCGCCCGGCCGCTGTCAGCCGCAACCGCGCCCCCTCGCGCAAGCGTTATTGGCTGTCAGGCCGTGCCTTGAACGCCCCTGGCCGCTGCCCTATAAATCGAGGCGCTCCCGGCGCGGGTGTAGCTCAATGGTAGAGCTCTTGCTTCCCAAGCAAGTGACGAGGGTTCGATTCCCTTCACCCGCTCCAATTTTTCACCCGCTCCAATTTTTTCTGGGCGCCCGCGTCCGGCTTGCCTAGTTCGATGGCTTCTTGGCCGCGGCGGCTCTTTCCTGAATGGCTGATTTCGGCCAGCGCCGCCAGCCGGCGAGCTCGGCTTCATCGTCACTGCAGAAAAGTCTCTCGCCGCGGGGCTGGTCGACCTCGATGGTCGGGTATTCGGGATCGGTGTTCACCAGATACACCCGTTCCCCCTTGGCGCTCAGAAGCCCCTTGATATCGCAGGCTTGCTCGGGCTGGTCCTTCTGCGTCTGCAGGCGGCGGCCCGCCTTCCAGTCCTGGGGCGGGATGAAATCGCCGCGCCAGATGCCCAGCCGGCTTTGTTTCGCGTCGCTCTCCGCCCGGCGATAAACGGCGAGCGCGGAGGTTTGCGCGACGGCGTAGCCCCGCCGCAACATCGCCTCGGCCAAATCCACCAGTCCGATCGAGCAGATCTGCCCGTCGTCCTTGGGGTCCACGGGCGTGCGCTGGCAGACGACCGGACCGGTTGTGAGAAGTTTCGCCAGCGACAAAGCGGCTTCGTAACCGCACCGATATCGATTGGTGCCATTCATGCAGAATTGCCCCAGTTCCGGTGCATCGACGCCATAGAGGCGCACGATTTTGCCATCGAGCTCCAGGGTATCGCCGTCGACGGCGACGGCAACCGCGGGCGGATGGGCCTCGGCGGCGGTCAATTCTGGGGCGGCGGCGATCGCCGCAACCAAGAGAACGACAAAGAACCAGGGCACGGACGGCCTCTCCAACGACGTTCTCATGGCGGTATTAGTGCCCCTAAATTGTGGCGAAGTTGGGATTGTCCGCGACGATTTTAGGGGACGCGCGGAGATCCGCACAACCCTTGCCATGGCCGGAGTCCTTCATGCCGGCGCCGGGCGCAGCAGCCGTAGCGCCAGCAGAATGAGCCCCAGCAGCACAAAGGCCCCCGCCTGATGCAACGCGCCAAGCCATACCGGCACGACGAGCAGCAAGGCGGCGACCCCGAGGGCGAACTGCGCGGCCGTCACGGCGAGGACCAAGGTACCGGCGGTGCGCGCCGCCGGGGCCAGATCCAGCCGGCGGGCGTAGAGCCAAAGTCCGATGGCGCCGGCGGCGGCGAGGGTGGCCAGGGCGCGGTGGTCGAACTGCACGGCGGCGACGTTCTCGAACAGATTCGCGATCCACGGGCGCAGAGTGCCGTAGTCCGCCGGCACCAGGCGGCCGTCCATCAGCGGGAAGGTGTTGTAGATGAACCCGGCATCGAGCCCCGCGACGAAGCCGCCGGCGGCCATGGTCAGGGCGACCAGCCCGGCATACCCGGCCAACAGGCGGCGCAGGCTGGCGGTGCGCCGATCCCGGCTCGGCGCCGGGGCGGGGACCAGCAGGCCGATGGCGACCCAGAGAACATAGGCGTAGATGGCGGTCGCCGCGGCGAGATGCGCGACCAGGCGGTATTGGCTGACATCGGTGCGGGCGGCAAAGCCGCTGGCCACCATGTACCAGCCCAACACCCCCTGCAGGCCGCCGAGGACGAACATGGCCACCAGGTGGGGAATCAGGTCCCGGCGCAATCGGCCGCGCAGCAGAAACCAGACGAACGGCACCGCGAAGACGACGCCGATCAGGCGCCCCCACAGGCGGTGGATATACTCCCACCAGAAGATCGTCTTGAATTCCGCCAGGCTCATGCCGCGGTTGACCTCCTGGTATTCGGGGATCTGCTGATACAGCGCGAAGACCCGCTGCCATTCGCTCTCGCTCAACGGCGGCAGGGCTCCGGCGATCGGTGCCCACTCCATGATCGACAGGCCCGATTCGGTCAGCCGGGTAATGGCGCCGATAACCGCCATGGCCAGGATCATGGCCGCGCAAATCAGCAGCCACAGGCCAACCGCGCGGTCGGCCCG
>JAJFGI010000285.1 GCA_021776215.1 Kiloniellaceae bacterium
GGCGCCATGGTCCTGGCCAACTTCCTGATGAGCCCGGAGGCGCAGGCGCGCAAGCAAACCCTCGACGCCTGGGGCGACCAGACGGTGCTGGACATGGACAAGCTGACGGCGGAGCAGCGGCGCCTGTTCGACGCGCCGACCGATGCCCCGGCGCTGTTGCCGCCGGCGGCGCTCGGCCCGACTTTGCTCGAGCCGCATCCGTCGTGGATGACCCGTATCGAGGCGGAATGGCAGCGGCGATACGGCAGCTAGCGCGACCGGTTGGCGGCGCCTGGCTGCGCTGGGTCCCGGCGCTGACCCTGGCCCTGTTCCTGGCGCCGGTGGGGGCCGGGCTGATCGGCACCTGGTTGCCCGCCTTCGGGTATTTTCCGGCCCTCGGCGGCACGGAGATCGGCCTGGCGCCGTGGCGCGCGCTGGTCTCGTATCCGGGGTTGGGAACATCCGTCTGGCTGTCGCTGTGCGCCGGGGTGCTGGCCACAGGGCTGTCCACGGGGCTGGCGGTCGGCGTCGTCGCGGCGTGCCACAACACGCGGATGTTCGCGCGGCTGCGCCGGTTTCTCGCCCCGCTGCTGGCGGTGCCACACCTGGCGATCGCCGTCGGCCTGTCGTTCCTGATCGCGCCTAGCGGCTGGATCTTGCGGCTGATCTCGCCCTGGGCCACCGGCTGGCAGGTGCCGCCGGACGTGGCCCTGGTGCAGGACCCCTATGGATTGGCGCTCACCTTCGCGCTGGTGATCAAGGAGACGCCGTATCTTCTGCTGATGACCATTGCCGCGTTGGATCAAAGCCGGGCCGGCGAGCGCCTGGCGGTGGCGCGCTCGCTCGGCTACGGCCCGGTCACCGCCTGGGTGAAGACCGTCTTGCCGGCGATCTATCCGCAGATCCGCCTGCCGATCTACGCGGTGCTCGCCTACTCTCTTTCGGTGGTGGACATGGCGATCTTCCTGGCGCCGCAGACGCCGCCGCCGCTGGCTATTCTGGTTTTCCGCTGGTTCAACGATCCGGACCTGGCCATGCGCTTCGTCGGGGCCGCCGGGGCGGTTCTGCAGCTTGCCATGGTGGTGGCGGCGATCTGCCTCTGGCGGCTGGCCGAATGGGCCGCCGAGTGCCTGGGCCGGCGCTGGCTGACCGCCGGCGGGCGCGGCGGCAGCGGCCGGCTGCCGAGCATGCTGGCCGAGGGGGCGATGATCGGCCTCTACGCGACCGCCGCCGCGAGTCTGCTGGGCCTGGCGCTGTGGTCACTGGCCCGGCGCTGGCCGTATCCGGAAGCCCTGCCGGTATCCTGGACCCTGGACAATTGGCTGCGTCAGGGGCCCGGCCTGTGGTGGGCCGGCAGCACCACCTTGCTCACCGGGGTCGCCGCGGCGGCCGTCGCCCTGGCGCTGACCCTGGGCTGCCTGGAGAACGAGCAGCGCCGCGGCTTGACCACCTCGGGCCGGGGGCTATGGCTCCTCTATGCGCCGCTGCTGGTGCCGCAGGTCGGTTTCCTCTTTGGCACACAGGTCTTGACCATCCGTATGGGGTTCGATGGCACCTGGGCGGCGTTGATCTGGAGCCACCTGTTGTTCGTCTTGCCCTATGTCTTCCTGTCGCTGGCCGATTCGTACCGCCGCCTGGATCCCCGCTATGCGCGCGCCGCGTTGTGCCTGGGCGCCTCGCCGAACCGGGTGTTCTGGCGGGTCAAGCTGCCGATGCTGGTGCGCCCGGTGCTGTTCGCCGCGGCGGTCGGCTTTGCCGTCAGCGTCGCCCAGTACCTGCCGACGCTGTTCGCCGGCGCCGGCCGCTTCGCCACCCTGACGACCGAGGCGGTGGCCCTGGCCGGCGGCGCCGATCGCCGGGTGCTGGGTGTCTATGCGTTCCTGCAGGCGGTGTTGCCGTTGCTGGCGTTCGCGGCCGTCCTGGCGCTGCCGGCGCGCCGGCGCCGGGCCGGTCCCGCCCCCGCCGGGGCACCCCTGTGACGACAGAGCCGCGGGCCGGGCGGTTGGAGTTGCGCGGTGTCGGCTTGCGCGCCAATGGCCGGGTGCTGATCGCGCCGTTCGACTTGACGGTGGCCGCCGGTCAGGTCGCCACCGTGATGGGGCCCAGCGGCTGCGGCAAGTCGAGCCTGCTGGCCTACATCTGCGGCACGCTCGATCCCGGCCTCCAGGCCGACGGGCGGGTCCTGCTGGCCGGCGAGGACGTGACGGCCTTGCCGCCGGAGCGCCGGCGCATCGGCATCCTGTTCCAGGACGATCTGCTGTTTCCACACCTGAGTGTCGCCGAAAACCTGGCTTTCGGCCTGCCGCCGGACGTGCGCGACCGGGCGGCGCGCCAGGAGCGCATCGGCGCCGCGCTGGCCGAGGCCGGTCTTGCCGGTTTCGGCGAGCGCGATCCGGCGACCCTGTCGGGCGGACAGCGGGGCCGGGTGGCACTGCTGCGAACCTTGCTGGCGCAGCCCCGGGCGCTGTTGCTGGATGAGCCTTTTGCAAAGCTTGACGTGGGCCTGCGGACCCGGTTTCGTCGTTTCGTCTTCGACCATGTGCGGTCCAACCATCTGCCGACGGTTCTGGTCACCCATGACCCGGCGGACGCGCCCGCCTGCGGCGGCCCGGTTATCCAGATCGGTCTGACCAGCGAGGCCAACGGCGGCGAAATCCCATAACCAAGCTGCCGAAGCACCACCCGCGGTGGCCCGCGCCATCCCCCGAAGGCGGCTTGGATAAGGGCGACGCGCAGCGTAGAATGTAGCCCTTCGGCAGGGCGGGGAGGCACCGTGGGCACGAGGAACGGACCCAGGATGTACGATGAGACGACGCAATCGATCCGCGTATCGGTGAGGCCGATCTATCTCGAGGATCAGTCGGCCCCCGACGAAAACCATTTCGTTTGGGCCTACCAGGTGCGTATCGAGAATCTCGGTCAAGAGACGGTTCAGCTCATCAACCGGTACTGGCAGATCACCGATTCGCTCGGCCGGGTGCAGGAGGTGCGCGGCAACGGCGTGGTCGGCGAGCAGCCGACCTTGCGCCCCGGCGAGGCGTTCGAATACACCAGCGGCACGCCGCTGCCGACACCATCGGGGATCATGGTCGGCGCCTATCAGATGAAGGGATCGAACGGCCGGCACTTCGATGTGGCGGTGCCCGCCTTTTCGCTGGACAGCCCGCACCAGCCGGTCCGACTGAACTGACGGCGGCCGCGGTCGCCATCCGGTGACGGTTTTCGCCAATCCATGCCCAATACCAAAAAAAGGACACTCCCGGTGACCGCAAAGCAGAGCAAGGCGGCCCGCGGCCGCAAGACGGCGCCCGCCAACCGGCCGAGCGAAGCGCAGGCGCTGGCGGCGGTCGAAACCTTGATTCGCTGGGCCGGCGACGATCCGCGGCGCGAAGGCCTGGCGGAAACGCCGTCGCGGGTGGTGCGCGCCTACGAGCAGTATTTCGGCGGCTACACCATCGACCCCGTCGCCTTGTTGCAGCGCACCTTCGAAGAGGTGGAGGGCTATGACGAAATCGTGCTGCTGCGCGACATCCGCTTCGATTCGCACTGCGAGCACCACATGGCACCGATTCACGGCCGCGCCCATGTCGCCTATCTGCCGGAGCGCCGGGTGGTCGGCATCAGCAAGCTGGCCCGGGTGGTCGACGCCTATGCCCGGCGCCTGCAGATCCAGGAGAAGATGACCGCCCAGGTCGCCAACACCATCAACGAGGTGCTGGAGCCGCAGGGCGTGGCCGTGGTCATCGAGGCGACGCACCTGTGCATGACCGCGCGCGGCGTGCTCAAGGCCGGCGCCACCATGGTCACCAGCCGCATGCTCGGCCGCTTTCGCGCCGACCCGCGGACTCGCCGGGAGTTCTTCTCCCTGATCGCCAATTCGGGCGCGCCGACCACCTAGTCCCGCGCAACCGGCCCCGCGGCATCCCATGCACATTTCGGAGATATCCGCCCGGTGATCGAATTCAGGCCCGTTGTTTTCGTCCTCGGGATCTTGGTCTCCGTCCTCTCGGTGGCGATGATCATCCCGGCCATCGTCGACGCCTTGGCCGGCCATTCCGACTGGCAGGTCTTCAGCGTCGCGGCGGCAACCGCATTGTTCGTGGGCGTGTCCATGATGCTCACCTCGCGGGCCACATGGACGAGTTTTTCCCTGCGCCAGGCCTTTATCATGACCAACCTGGCCTGGCTCGTGGTGGCCATCTTCGGCGCCCTGCCGTTTGCGTTCAGCGAGCTGGAGCTGAGCATTACCGACGCCTTTTTCGAATCCATGTCGGGAGTGACGACGACCGGTGCGACGGTGATCGTCGGCCTGGACTTCGCCCCACCCGGTATCCTGTTGTGGCGGGCGATTCTGCAGTGGCTGGGCGGCATCGGCATCATCGTCATGGCGATCGCCGTGCTGCCGATCCTGCAGGTGGGCGGCATGCAGCTCTTCAAGGTCGAAGCCTTCGAAACGGATAAGGTGTTGCCGCGCGCGGCGCAGATCGCCGGCGGCATCAGCCTCGTCTACATATCCCTGACCGCGATGGCCGCCATCGTGCTGTGGAGCCTGGGCATGACCGGCTTCGAGGCGGTGGCGCACGCCATGACCTCGATCGCGACCGGCGGCTTCTCGACCTCGGATCTGTCGCTGGCCCGGTTCGACAGTGCCGCCATCGATTGGTCGATCTCGCTTTTCATGATTCTCGGGAGCATGCCTTTCGTCCTCTACCTGCGCATGGTGCGCGGCAAGCCCGGCTTGATCTTCCAGGACAGCCAGGTGCAGTGGATGTTGGCGATCCTCGTGTTCTCGGTGCTGATGGTCGCCGGCTGGCTGTGGCTGCAGGATATCATGGCGCCGGGGGCGGCGCTCCGGTACAGCGCCTTCAACGTCATCTCGATGATGACCGGAACCGGCTATTCAACCGCCTCGTTCGATGCCTGGGGCGGATTCGTCATGGTGATCATGTTCGGTCTCATGTTCGTCGGCGGCTGCGCCGGGTCGACCACGTGCGGCATCAAGATCTTTCGTTTCCAGGTGCTGCATGCCACGGCGATGGTGCAATTCAAGCGGCTGGTGCAGCCGCACGGCGTTTTCTTCCCCTACTACAACAAGCGGCCGATTCCGGAATCGGTCTCGGCGTCGGTGATGGGATTCTTTTTTCTCTTCGTCGCCAGTTTCATCGCGCTGGCGACGGGCCTGGGCCTGTTCGGGCTGGATTTCGTCACCGCCGTCTCCGGCGCCGCATCGGCGATCGCCAACGTCGGCCCGGGCCTGGGCGAGATCATCGGTCCCGCCGGCACCTTCAAGCCCCTGCCCGACGGCGCCAAATGGCTGCTCTCCGCCGGCATGCTCTTGGGCCGGCTGGAGCTTTTCACGGTCCTGGTCCTGCTCAGCCCGGTGTTTTGGCGCGGCTAGTCCGCCGCCGCGTCGAAGGCAATCCGCTGACCAAAAAAGCGGCTCGCCCAGGGTGATTCTAAATAGGATCAGGCTTCTAAATGGGAACTCTAATTGGGGACAGTATATATTTAAGGAGCTAAATGGGGACAGTATATATTTAACAGCAACCTGAAAAATATATACTGTCCCCAATTTAAAATACTGTCCCCAATTTAAAGGTTGGAGCTTTTCACGGTTTTGGTTCCGCTCGGCCTGATTTTTCGGCGTGGCTAACCGGCGTCGCGTTGAACGCGATGTCCTGACCGAAAAAGCGGCTGCCCAGG
>JAJFGI010000286.1 GCA_021776215.1 Kiloniellaceae bacterium
TTCGCTCTGCCAGAGGATGTTGGTTTCGGCGTCCCATTGCTGGGGTACCGGGGTCGAACTGCTGGCTTTGCGATCGCTGCCGCGGTGGGCGCGCCAGTCTTGTTCCTCGGCAGCTTGTTGGGCTGGGATCGCAGCGGATGCGACGAGGGCGGCGAAGGAGCTCAGATGCATGCTTCACTCTTATCCGGAGACTGGCGTAGTGGCCATGACCAAGCAGAACTGGGGCAGTTCGCGAGAAGGCTTTCCCCTGACCCGCGGGGACCCTTCTCCAGAATCTTGCCAGTGCGTATGATCCCTCTGCCTCGCTCGAGTCTGGGATTAGAAAATGATGCGAGATGCAAATGGAACCTGGCCGCGCCCTCTCCGCGCGTTGCTCGCACTCGCGGCAATCCAAGCTCTGAGCTCAGTAGGGCAATCGCAGAGTCCGAGTAGGATCAGAAACTGGATTCAGCAGCTCGCGATCCCAGAACAGAGGGCGGCTGCCTCACTCGCGCTCTTGAGAGCTGGCCCCCTCTCTGCCGCACCGCTTGCCAGCGAACTCTCCAAGGACTGGGTCGCGGCAGCAGACCAGCAACGGGGAATCGCCAGAAACCTGGCCCTACAGATCCTCTTCGACCTGGAGGAGAATGCCGCCGACGCCAGAGAGGGGGTCGTACGACTTCTCCTCGAGAACGAAAGGCCGCCCAACAAAGGAGGTTTGTACATGCTCCTCGGACGGCTAGCTAGCTATGCAGGAAGGTGCGACTGGAGCAAACTCGAGCAATCAGAACAGGGATCGCTCAACAGGCTTGCCGAGTCCTTGCATGAACATGCCAGTTGGCTGCGAAGCACGGCCGCCCTCGGCATCACCGAGTGGGTTCGAGAACCCAGATGGGACATGACCCAGCAGTTCGCCATCGATTACCTCGCCCGGAAAGGTCGAAGTCTGTTCTCGGGAGAACCAGCGACCAGAGAAGAAGTAGAGACGGCGCTGATAGAGAGAATCGGCGGGTTCAAACCGATCAGCGACCCCTTCGATGGCAATCACTTGGATCGCTGGACCGCGGCTAGGGCACTGGCAAGCTTGGGGAGTCGGTATCCAGCCGCAGCAACCGGTCATATTGCGAACTTCGCCAGCGTGAATCCAGTCCGTCGAACCGCGGCGGTCCGTGCACTCGCTGAATTTGAAAACCTACCGACCTGGGCGATCTCCGCCATCGTGGCCCGGCTCGAAGATCCGGACCTCAGAGTGGCTTACGAAGCGGTTAGCACTCTCGGCATCGTTGTCTGGCAAACCCCCGAGTGCATCGACGCGCTCTACCATGCCTGCCACCATCCGGATCCGGGGATGCGACGGCGAGCGGAAACAGTCCTAGATCCCATCCGCAAGCGCGGTTCACTGCCGAGCACGGGCATCTGGTGGTGGCCAGACGGCGCCACTGCCATGCAGGGACCTCTTCGCAACGAACTTCGCGAGGGGATCTGGATGTCCTACTGGGGCCGCGGCGGCATTCGGGCCCGCGGTGAATATCGAGCCGGCGCTGAACACGGCCTCTGGATGTACTGGTATGAAGGCCGCAAGCCTTCAGCGGAGGGCTCCTTCATTAATGGTAAGCGCGTTGGCGAGTGGACTACCTGGTACTTCAACGGTGGCCTGGCCACAGAGGGAAGCTACACCGATGGCCTCGCCCATGGACCCTGGCAAGCCTGGCATGAGAACGGCAACCTCGCCTGGACCGGTAAGTATCGCCAGGGCAAGCGTCATGGCGCCTGGATCTTTCGCTACGACA
Source organism: Kiloniellaceae bacterium (assembly GCA_021776215.1). Lineage (GTDB taxonomy): Bacteria > Pseudomonadota > Alphaproteobacteria > Kiloniellales > J153 > JAJFGI01. The sequence goes on from JAJFGI010000286.1 coordinate 1,770, forward strand.
GCAAGGAACTGCTCGCCCGAGGCGAGTACGAAGATGGCCTCCGCATCGGCGAGTGGAAGCTCTATGACAAGCGCGGTGATCCCTTGCCTGAGGGCGCGGACGTGCCAGGCCTGCTCGGGGAACGAGACAAACGCTGATCTCAGCGCTCGCTCACCCACCCCGCCGCGCAGCCAGCAGCTGCAGCCGACAACGCAAGGGGTCATTCCCCGGGCGCTTGCCCACCACGGAGACTATGCCGGCGCCCACGTGCAGGGGAGACCTTGAAGGCGCGACAGCGAAGGTACAGTATAGGGCAGGGTCATCGTTCACGTAGAAGATGACTGGAACCCGGAATGTGTCGCCGCCCCAATCTGCGGCCTCGTGACCCTCGTAAGGAATCGCAGACTTGATGACCAGCCCCCCGCTCACATTGACCCCAAAGTTCACGAGGAGACCAAAGAGGCTAGGCATAGGCATGGCATCTTTGAGGATGGGAAACAGAAGGTCGTTTGCGCAAACCAACTCGATGAATGACGCAAAGGCGAGCACAGCTTCGTTGCCGCTCTTTCTATAGTCGGCCAACTTCACTTCGCTGTCTTCACTAACAGTGGAACGCGAAGTTTCGAAACCTGCCTCGCTTCCCGCGTGCAGTCCCATCCGCAAGAACATCGCCGCTGCGCGCGACTCATTCTGACCGAGCCTCACGCCTTCTTCGTCATAGAGAGTGATCCGAAGACGAGCGGCGATGGAAGATCGCTTCTCACCAGTTGAGGACCTGGCTGAGATAATGCCATCGAAGAAATCGATCACCTCCATGTGCACGAGCCACGCCTTCCTCTCCTCCGGCCGCTCGATGCTCACGCCATAGAGAATCTGATCCCCTTCAGCCAAGAGCCCATTCTCTTCGAGAGAGCCAGGGTCAAGATCAGTGAGGGGCGAATCAAACCCATCCAGCACCGAGCTCGCAGCTGGAAACCACGAACGGCTGTCGATGTGCTCCGACTCCAGCTCTTCGAACCAAGCCATGTCCATGGGCTGCGCAGGTGTCGATCCACATGCAGGCAGCATGCAGACGACTAGAGCTGCCAACAGATGGCTGGCAATCGACGAGAGCCTTCCCAGGCCGGTCAAGCTAACGATCCACCGACACGCAGTACACACTCCCCTGCGTCCGCAGCACGATCTCCCCATCCGCAAAAGCCGGCGTCGAGTTGCTCACCTCCCCAAAGGCATTCTCCGCCAATATCTCCAAGCCATCCGGATTCGGCTCGAAGACGTAGGTCGTCCCGCGCTGGTTGGTCATGAACAGCAAGCCGTCCACCAGCACGATGGATCCCCAGGTCTGGCCACGGCCGATTCGCTCATGCCACATGGTCTCACCAGAAGTCCCGTCGATGCAACGCAGCCAGCCTTCCATCTCCGGGATGTAGACATGCCCGTCCACGGCGACACCGGAAGCACAGTTGCTCATCTCATCCTTGTTGTACCAGACCAGATGGCTCTCGCTCACGTCCCCCTCCCCAACCATGCGCACGCCGATGGACGGACCCACGTAGCCACCCATGACCCTGCACACATCGCCCACAACCACCGGTGACGAGTACACCAGGTCACCGCGATCACAAGCCAGGCCCTTGCAGTACCAGACGATCTCACCCGTGTTCGCGTCATAGGCGACGATGCGGGTCGGCTGCCCACAGATCACCAGGTCCCGATCGCCGACCCGATGCACCAGCGGCGTCGACCATGTACCCACCAAGCGCTTCTTCTCGATCTGCTCCGCCGTGAGC
>JAJFGI010000287.1 GCA_021776215.1 Kiloniellaceae bacterium
GCGGCCGGATCGTAGATCGGCACCCCAAGGATTCCCTGCGCTTCCTGTCCGTCGCGGGCATTGATGCGTCCGTTGTAGAGGTCATAGTCGAAATCGTTGCTGGGGTCCCGCTCGCGATCGGCGATGCTGGGCCGATAGTCGGCGCCGACGTGCAGAATATTGTTGCGGGAAGTCACGTTTTTCATCTTGCCGGTAAGATCGGACAGCCCGCCGGTTACCCCGGCATTCTCGCCGGGTCGCTGTACCAGCGTATTGTGAAAGACGAAGATTCGCCCGTCGCCGTAAAAACGCCGGTCGCCGTTCTCGTCCTTGCCGCCGCTGGCCTTGCTTTGGGATTTCAGAAAGACGCCACGTTTCGACTGGGCCATCTCGCGAGTCGCCGACTGCCGGCTTCGATCCGCGACGTTGCGCCAAATATAGATTGGACCCGTTTCGGTAGCCGCGACGGCGATCATCACAAAGGAGTTGTCGATGTAATTTCCCCAGATGCGAACGTTGGCGTTGCCGCCTTCCGACTCAATAGCGTCATCCCAGCACTGACTCAGTTTGTTGCCATATATGTCGCTGTCCCGATGGGGAAAGCCGCGGTTGCTGAAGTTGGATCCGCCACCGATGCAGTCATTGAACTTGTGGGACTCGTCGGAATAGATCTCGTTGTAGCGGATGACGTGGTTGCCGCCGGTGTTCCACAGCGAGATCCCCTGCGGCCCAATCGGATGCGGGTGGTTTCGTTCCCGCCGGTACTCGTCCCAAGCGTTGGCGTCGGCCCGTGGGTGATGCATCTTGTTGCGTTGAATAACGACGCGCTCGAGCGGCGCATTGTTCGCGAATTCGGACGCAACGGCGGCATCCATATTTTCGCCCCAGCCATCGGCGCTAACCCGCCCCCAGCCGCTGATGTCGTTCTCTTCGATGACCACATCGTGAATGTCTTTGTCCAGTTCGATGGCGTTGCGCGCGGCGTTTTTCAGGCGTAACCCGCGAACGATGACATACGAGCCCTTGACCAGGACGTTACTGTCCGCCCGGCCGGCCACGTCGATCGTGGCTGCCGCACCGGGTCTGGCGGTGACCAGCAGGTAGCCATCGGCCCGGCCGGACTGCGTGATGACCAGGGGTTCATCCGAACTTTCCGGCAGATAGACCGTCTGCCCGATGGGAAAATTCTCGCTCCAGGTCCGTGCTCGCACCCGCGCCAGCGCCTTGCTCGCCGGCTCCAGCAGTTCGATCTCGAAATCCGTATCCGGGGTCAGCATGACCAGGCTGCCACGACACTCGGCGTTTCGCGCGTCGTACCAAAGCGGATATCCCCGGCGCCACGTCTCGGTGCCCACCGGCCGATAGCGAACCAAGCAGTCCCGCGCGTCGGCCGAGCCGCCGGGTTGCCAATACAGACCAATGGATTCGAACGTGGCGACCGCCCGTACCGACGACGGCGACGGCAGGCCGGCGGAAAAGTCCGGCGTTTCCACGAATTGGCGGACGGCCGGTCCAGGCGCTTCCGCCTCCGGCACCACTTCCCGTTGCGCCCACATCTCCAGATGCTCGCGTGTATCCGCCTGCGACCCCACGGCAGCCGCCAGGAAAAATCCTACCACGATGGCGATGGACATGGTTAGGCGGCGAACCAACGGAACTCCAGTCGTTTCAATAGGTTCACCGAACGGGCCGGCCGACCTGGATCAACACATAGCGCACATTCATGCACGGAGCTTAAAGTCTCGTTTACGCACTACCTGCCAAGCCGATCAAGCCACCTTGTCACGGCGGATCTTTCCTCTGATCCCGCGACGGGAATCTACCACCCTTGCCGATGGAGACCAACGGTGTGCACAGAGAAAGTGTGGCGCGGCTCGACAGTCCCGTCCCGATCCCCTAGTGTTCGAGCCGCCCGATTCGCGTGGCGCGGAGCCGTAATTTGCTGGCTGAGATCCGATAGAATGTCTGCCGGTTGCCGTGGCCACGCCCGTATTCGCGCGGTGGTTCTGACCCTGCTTGTGGTCATCCCGCTGTCAGCCGCTTGGGCTCGGTCCGCCGACGTCCGCTGGGTGGTCTCGGGCGGTGGTTCGGACAGCGATATCGGTTTTGCGGTCGCCGCCGACGCCGCCGGCAATGCGGTGGTGGCGGGCCGCGTTGCCGGCCAGGCGGCACTGGCGGGCGCCGCCCCCGCGCCGGCCGGCGACCTCGACGCGGCGGTAGCCGGATTCGACCCGGACGGCCGGCTCCTCTGGCTCCGGCGGCCCGGCGGCGTGGGCCGCGATACCGCCCGGGACGTGGCGATCGACGCCAACGGAAATGCCCTGGTCACCGGGTTTTTTCGCGACACCGGCACCTTCGGCGGGGCGACCGCGGACTCCGCCGGGCATCGGGATATGTTCGTCGCCAAGTATGATCCCGCCGGCCAGTTGGTATGGCTCCGCCGGGCCGGCGGCCCCCTCATCGATGAGGGTCGGGGCGTGGCCGCCGATGGCACCGGCAATGTCTTTGTCACCGGTGGATTTGAAGGACAGGCAGGCTTCGCGGACGACCTGACGGTGACCGCCGATGACGGCGGCCAGGCCTTCGTCGCCAAGTACGATAGCGGCGGCACACCTCTTTGGGTCCGGCAAGTGGGCGGAAACAAGCGGGCATGGGGCAACACGGTCGCCACCGACAGCGCCGGAAATGTCGTGATCGGCGGCGCCTTCGCGGAAAAGGCCACCGTTGGGGACGCGACGCTGGCGAGCGCCGGTGATCTCGACATTTTCCTCGCCAAGTATGACCCCGACGGCAATCCGATTTGGGCCAGATCGGGCGGCGGCCCGAACCGCGATATGGCCTACTCGGTCACCGTGGACCTGGCCGACAATGTGCTGGTCGCCGGGAAATTTCACCGGATGGCCAACTTCGACGCGGTTCAGTTGAATTCCGTCGGCGGCAAAGATGCGTTCCTCGCCAAATATGCGCCGGATGGCACGCTGGTCTGGGCCGTCTCAATCGGCAGCCGTGGCGACGACGCCGCCCACGGGGTGACCACGGACGACAGCGGCAACGTGCTGCTCACCGGCACCTTTCGCGACCGAATGACCGTCGGCGGCACGACGCTGACCGCCGCTGGGGGCGACGACATATTCGTGGCCGTGTTCGGCGCCAACGGCACGCCGCTATGGGCCCGGTCCTTTGGCGGCCCCGACGACGACAATGGCTTCGGCATTGCCGCGGACGGCCGCGGTGGCGCCTACGTCACCGGCTCGTTCACCAAGTCCGCCGATTTTGGCGGACTGCCGTTGCGGAGCGCAGGCTCGGAGGATCTCTTCATCGCCAACGTGACGTACGGGACTCCCTAGAAACGCGGATGTCCCGGCGCCTGCCGCATCACAGGGACCAGTAGCGGATCCCGTCCGGCAACTCGGCCTGGCGCCACATGCCCTTGATATCGGCGACCAGACCACCAGGCCGCACGAGCCTGGCGAAACTCGCGGCTTCGAACTCGCAATACTCACGGTGCGCCACCGCCCCGACCAAGCAGTCATAGGGTCCGACCCCATCGAGGCTGGCGCGCAGGTCGATGCCGTGAAAGGACTTCGCTTCGGCGCGGCTGGCCAGCGGATCGTGAACCTCCACCTCGCTCCCGTTGCTGGCCAGGCGCTTGATCACGTCGACGACCTTGGTGTTGCGCAGGTCGGGGACGTTCTCCTTGAAGGTCAGGCCCAGAACCAGGATCCGCGTCCGCGTTTGCCCGGGAAAGGCGCTTTCGAGTGCGCCGAGAATCGTGTCGGCGACCAGGGTGCCCATCTCCTCGTTAATCCGCCGGCCCGACAGAATCACTTCCGGCTCGTGGCCAAGACTGCGCGCGCAATGCGCCAGGTAGTAGGGATCGACGCCGATGCAATGGCCGCCCACCAGACCCGGCTGGAAGTTCAGGAAATTCCATTTCGTCCGCGCCGCCTCCAGGACCTCCTGGCTGGACAGGCCCAACCGGCTGCA
>JAJFGI010000288.1 GCA_021776215.1 Kiloniellaceae bacterium
GTCGACCCTCGAGACGGTAGTCGATCGCTGCGTGTCGTCTCGATGCGAAGAGCTCGCCGTCGCTCTCGAGAGCTGTTTGATCGGGGACAGAGGTGCGTTCATGAAGTTTGCGCCGGCCGAAGACGCGCCTGGATTCGCGAAGTTCTGCGCTGACTGGCACGACCACTATCGCTCGTCGATGAACGACATCGGTGCTCGAGCGAAAGCGATCGCTGAGCACCTCCGACGAAGCCGGGATAGCGAATGATTCGGATCATATCCACCCCGTCGAGCACGTCGCCCGGCGGGGACGCTCGCACACGGTCACTCAACGAGTACATGACGTACAACGCTGGCTGCTCTCGCGAGAGAGCTTTCAGGATGCCGAAGTCGACGAAGCGAGCGCCGGGGATGAGCCCCGGGGAGCTGCCGTGGTGACCGTGCCGCGGCGGCAATTCTTCAGACCGTAGTGATTGGGAGTGGAGTAGCCGCGCCGTATGCCGCGAGGAGACCAGCCAGGAGATTGGATCAGATGGTGGCACAGGAAAGCTCTCTCCGATCCGTTCATGACGTTGCTTCCTATCGCTTGGGAGGGAGCGTACCGGCGACTGCTCGACTACAACGCCGGCGACGGGTCGATTCCGAACAACAAGGAGGAGCTCGCCCAGCTCTGCAAGATGACTCCGGAGGAGTTCGCACCGTGCTGGAAGCACATCCGAAAAAAGTTTTCCACAGCGCATGGCTGCAGAAAACGACTTACGAATGTGTTCGTACTTGCGGAGCTCGATCACCAAAAGGACGTGAGTCGCGCTCGCTCGGAAGCTGCAAAGTCAAGAAAGAAAAAGGCTGCGGGGAGTTTTCCACAGGCAGCACTTGCTCAGCAATTGCAAAGCAAAAGCACTACAAATGCGACAGATATAGAAGAAGAAGTAGAAGGAGAGTTAGAGAGAGAGAAAGAACAAGATCCAACTACTTCTCCTCCTGCGCGCGCGCGCGCGGAAACACCCAATTCGAGAAACGGTCAGACCGGCTCGCCCGACGTGTGGTGGAACACCGAACGGGCGGAGCTCGATTGCTCGCCCGACTTCGCGGTGTCGCTCGAGGCGACCTACCCAACCATCCGCCGCGAACGAATCCGCGAGAAGTTCATCAAGTTCTCGCTGATGCTCGCCGATCCGGAGAAGCCCGAAAGGCTCAACCGCCTGGTCCACGAGCACGGTGTTGGGACGTGGTTCAAGGCTCGGCTGCGCGAGGACTTTGCTCGGGAGCTTGCCGCGCCGCAAAACGCCGACGAGCGGATGTCGGACCAGCAGAACGACCGCCGAAGGCGAGAGGGCTGGTGATGACCCGAGGAGGAATCATGACCGACGAGACCGTTGAGCTGGTGAAGCGCGTTGCACGCCGACGACTGTCCGGCACCAACAAGTTCGATCGCTACATGCGGGCGATGGACGAGGCCATCGATGGCGAGTCCCGGGAGGAGCGCGAGAAGCGTCTCACTGAGCTGCACTGGGCGCTGTTCGACGAAGCCCCGCCGTTCAACCCGAGTGCGCCCCGTCCTGACGATCAGGTCGGACACCCGCGAGGCGAAGGGTGAGGCAATGGAATTTTCAGACGTGGTCGGGCTGCTTGTTCTCGCGATGTTTGTTGTCGCCGGCGCGATGTTCCTGGCTTTGTCCGGAATTTGCTGGTTGCTGGGAAGGCGCCCTCTTGTCGGCGTTGCCGGGCGTTTTGATTGCTGGAAGGTGGAAGACGTGAAGAACAGAAAGATCTACGTCGCGAGCTCGTGGCGAAACGAACGCCAGCCGCACGTCGTTGAAAATCTCCGAGATCGTGGACACGAGGTCTACGACTTCCGCCACCCAGGTGGCCAGGAAGACGACGGCTTCTCCTGGAGGGCGATCGATCCCGATTGGGAATCGTGGACGCCTGAGCAGTATCGCCAGAACCTGAGCCACCCGGCGGCCGTGCAGGGATTTCGTTTCGACCTGATGGCTATGGAGTGGGCAGACACGTTCGTCCTGGTGATGCCGTGCGGGCGCAGTGCCCACCTCGAGCTCGGCTGGGCTATCGGAGCCGGCAAAGAGTCGTTCATTCTGCTGGGCGACGACCAAGAGCCGGAGCTGATGTACAAGCTCGCGGACCACATCTGCGTCGGGTGGAACGACTTCACGGAGAAGCTCGGCTGATGACCGAAGTACGCATCGTCGAGCTCGCCTATCCCGGCCGGCCTCAACCGTGGCACCGGGCCCGGAAGGGCGACAAGACTCCCCGCGCGCTCCGCGCGATGGAGCATCGAGCGAATCTCGCCCTCGCGGTCGGAATCGCTGCAAAGGGGCTGAGCTTCGATGGTCCCGTCGGGGTCGAGGTTGATTTCGACTACCAGGAGAACGAGACGCGGATCCGGATCACACCGAAAGTCGACGGGAAGACGACGAGGGCCGACGTCGACAACCTCTCGAAGCAAGTACTCGAGGCTTTGGAGCTGGCGGGAGTCGTGCTCGACGACGCGCAAGTCTCGGAGCTTCACGCACTCAAAATCGCAAAGGTAAAGGCATAGGAGGGATTTGTGTCGATAGAAGAATTCGTGAAGTTGGAGACGCTGGGCAACGGCGCCATATCGGAGCGTTTCGATGACGAGCTCGTCAAAGTGCTCGAGAACATCGGCGACGTGAACACCGATCCCGCAGCAACCCGAGAGGTGGTCCTCGTCGTGAAGATCAAGCCGGACCTGGAGCGAGAAACCGCGTCGGTCGTCATCGAGTCCAGGGCAAAGCTTGCTCCGACTCGCGGCGTTTCGACCGTGTTCTACATGGGCAAGCACCCGGATGGTCGGTTGCGAGCCGTGGAGTACGACCCCAAGCAGGGCAAGCTCGCGTTC
>JAJFGI010000289.1 GCA_021776215.1 Kiloniellaceae bacterium
GCCACAGCCCCGCTGGCGGCGTCATGGTTCTGCTCCTACTGGCCGGTCTGCTCGCCACCGTCTGGACCGGCCTGGAGCTTCACGCGGTTGAGAACAACGCGGGCCCGCTCGCTGCAGTTTCGGCCGAAGGCCCCACGGTAGTCGAAGCAGTTGTGATCGCGTCCGCTCTCGCGAGCGAAGGCGAGCACGAAGATGTCAAAGGCGAAGATGGCAAGAAGGATGAGTTCTGGGAGGAATTCCACGAGGTCGTGGCAAATCTGACGCTTTTCCTCGTGATCTTGCACGTGGGAGGCGTTGTGTTTACCAGCCGAGTACACCGGGAGAATCTAGTGCGATCCATGATATCCGGCGACAAGCGGCCCCAATAGAAGCTAGGGAGATGGCGCGGATGGGCAAATATGCCATGGGTGACAGCTCTCGACTTCACGCCTCCATCATCCTGTCAACGATTGTGGCAATCGCGGGACAAAGAAGTCGATCACGGCACGGACCTTCAGCGACAGGAAACTGGGTGCGGGATAGCCGGTGTGGTTCCTCGAGCCTTTTTCGGTGTGGGGAACGCCGTCCTCCAGTTGAAGATGAGATGAGGTGAGGTGCGGCATGTGCCGGCCTCGGCGAAACGACGATCTACAGAGTGGACGGCGAGGGCCGGGTTGTTCGGAATCGGGCGCTGGTCACGGACCTGGGGGTTTGGCGGCGTATCCGCGCGGGACGGGACTTAGGTTCGAGCGGGTGGGTCTTGAGGCGCGCCTGCTGCCCGCCGTCGCCTAGCCAGTCCAGCCGAGGCCGGCAGCCGTGCAGTTGATCGAGAGGAGAAGAGGGATCAGTTCTCGGTTTTGCTCGCCGCCGTTCGTCCGCGCCGCGCGGAACTCTTGGATGAGCGACGCTTGTCGCTTGCCGATCGCGTGCAGCAGCCGTGCGCGCCGCTCGAAGCGGTGGCGGTAGTTGGGAAAGCGCTGCAGCAGCGTTTTTTCGCCGGTTACCGCCAGGACCTGCTCGACGCTGCGCCGGTATTCCTGGGTCACCAGACCGAAGATCGCGTCCCGGACTGTCGGCTCGGGTAGCAGCGCTGAGAAGGCGTGGGCGACCTCCAAGTCGACCAGCGCGAGGGTCTTCTCGACCTCGTCGACGACCAGTCGGAACGGCGGGAAGACCTCGAACATCTCCCGCAGCGATCGCGTGCCGTCTTCTCCGCGCACCTCGACGAAGCGCTCCAGGGCAGTGCCGACACCATACCAGCCGGTCACCAGGTGGCGGTTCTGGCTCCAGCCGAAGACCCAAGGGATGGCCCGAAGGTCGCTGAGGTCCTTGGCGCCGAAGCGGCGCGCCGGCCGTGAACCGAGCTTCAAACCGGCCAATTCCTCGACCGGGCTCGCCGCCTGGTAATAGTCCACCAGGCCCGGGTGTTCGGTGAAGGTGCGGAAGGCAGCGTAAGACATTCCCGCCAGCGCCTCCATCGCCTCCTCGAACTCCGGCCGGCTCGTGGCCGGTTGGTCGGCCCCCGGCAAAAGGCTATGGGCGAACACACTCGCGCTCAGCAGCTCCATGTGGAAGGAGGCGGTACCTCTGTTGGCGTAGTGGGAGGAGATGACCTCGCCTTGCTCGGTTAGCCGCAGGACGCCGCGGACGGAGTCCGCTGGCTGCGCCGCGATCGCCCGGCCCGTCGGAGCGCCGCCGCGACTGACCGAGCCGCCGCGCCCGTGGAAGAAGCTGACCGGTATGCCTTGCTCCCGGCCGACCCGCGACAGGCCGATCTGCGCCTTGAAAAGTTCCCAGTTGCCGCAGAGGTAGCCGCCGTCCTTGTTGGAATCCGAGTATCCGAGCATCACCTCCTGCCGGCTGTCGAGGGCACGTACGGTGCGGCGGACGACGGGGACGGCGAGAAGCTCGCGCAGAATGCGCGGGGACTGCTGCAAATCTTGAATGGTCTCGAACAGGGGCACGATCTTGAGGGTGCAGTGTTCGGTCCCCGCGGCATCGGCGAAGAGACCGGCGAACTTGGCCAGCAGGTAGACGCCAAGCACGTCGGCCGGCCGCTCGGTCAGGCTGAGAATGCAGCTGCCGATGGCACGGCTGTCGAGCCGACCACGGGTCTCGCGAATCAGGGCAAAGGTTTCGAGCGTTTCCGCAGCCTCTTGAGGTAAATCATCAAACTGTGGGAGCGCTTCCAGGGGGCGTCTCAGCTCCGCGAGCAGCCAAGCCTCCCAGGCGCCGCTGTCCAAGGCGGGCGGCTGCGCTTTTGAATCTTGGTTGCGCTGTCCCCAGAGGGCTTGCAGCGTCCGGTTGATCACCGTGGAGTTCTGGCGGATGTCCAGGCTGACGGTGTGGAACCCGAAGGCCTCGACCTCCCAGCGCAGGGGCCGCACCAGACTCTGCGCCAACCGGTGGCATTGTGCGTCGACCAATCCCTTTTCCAGGACGTGCAGATCGACGAGGAGTTGATCCGGCTTGGTGTAGGCCGAGGACGCGGGTGATCTGTCCGCACCGTCGCCATTCCGCGCCGCGTCGAGCCGCCGCATCATGCAGACGACAAATTGGCGAAAGATCTCGCCAGGATTGCGCGCCCGAATGGTTTCGGCGGCGCCGCTTTCGGCGAGCCGCTGCTCGAGCGCGGCGGCGAAATCCTTGGGCACCGCCAGACTGTGTGACGCCGGGCTCAAGGTGCGCAACAGGTCCTGTAGCCGCGTGCGGTAGCGGGCCAGCGCCGAGGCGCGATAGGCCAGCAGCGCATGGCGTGTCACCTGGTTGGTGACGAAGGGATTGCCGTCGCGGTCGCCACCGATCCACGATCCGAAGCGGAAGAAGCAGGGATAGGAGAAAGCGGTCTCCGGATAGTGACGCTTCAAGACGGTTTCAAGCTTCCCCAGCATCTCCGGGACGCGCCCGAACAGCGCTTCCTCGAAGAAGTGGAGGCCCCAGGCCACTTCCTGCGCAACCGTCGGCTTCTCCAGGCGTATTTCCCCGGTTAGCCACAGCAGGTCGATCTCGTCGCGCAGCTTGGCGACCAGGGCGTCCTGTTCGCGCGGCGTCCAGACCGGCGACTCTAGATCGACCAGGAGCCGGTAGATCCGCCGATGGCTATCCAGGACGGTGACCCGTTTTGCCTCGGTCGGGTGCGCCGTCAGCACGGGCTGAATGGCCGCCTGCCTGAGGAGGTCCTGGACGGCGGCGCCGTCGACCCCGGCCGCCGCGGCCCGGGCGAACACATGTCCGAAAGTGCCGGGCAGGGCGTCTAAGCCGCCGTCTCGCTCCAGCCGCCGCCGCTGGCGCATCGCCGCGTTTTCCTCGGCGATGGCGAGCAGGTGGAACCAAATGCTGCAGGCCTGCAAAGCGCGGATCAGGAGGTCGGGAGGCAGGTTTTCCAGATCCTCTTCGCGGGTCAAAACGCCGGCTACCTCGGGCTGACGGGCCCGCACCACCTGAATCAAGAGTTCGAACAGGCGATCAATCGTGCGCTGGAGGTAGCCGTCCGCTTCCATCTCTCCAGAGGTCTCCCTTGGCCGGTCAACCGCTAGCCGGAGGTGCGGCCTATCTTCGACGCCGCGCGGCCAGCGCCGCGTCACGATCGCCTTGGGCTTTGCCATTCTGCTTTCCTATGCAGCCCGGTCCTATGCAGCCCGGCGATAGATCTTGGCCAAGGTGATGCCAATCTCCGATGGATCCGGCGAGATGATTACACCCGCGTCCTGCAGGATCTCGACCTTCTCGTCCGCGCTCTCGCCGAAGGCCGAGATGATCGCCCCGGCATGACCCATGCGGCGGCCTTTTGGCGCCGTCAGGCCGGCGACATAGGCGACGACCGGCTTGCTCATATGATCGCGGACGTAAGCGGCCGCTTCGGCCTCCTGGGGCCCGCCGATCTCGCCGATCATCAAGACTGCCGTGGTCACGGGATCTGCCTCGAACAGTTCCAACACGTCCTTGAAGGAACTGCCGTTGATTGGATCGCCGCCGATGCCGACGCTGGTCGAAATGCCGATACCGAGCGCTTTCATTTGCGCCGCGGCCTCGTATCCCAACGTGCCTGATCGGCTGACCAGCCCAACTTCCCCGGGAAGGTAGATGTGGCCGGGCATGATCCCCATCATCGCCTTGCCCGGGCTGATCACGCCGGCGCAGTTCGGCCCGATCAAGCGCATGCACTCGTCCTTCCTGTAGCGGCGCATGTACCGCTTTACCTGGATCATGTCCTGGGCCGGAATGCCGTCGGTGATCGAAACGCAGACCCGGATGCCCGCGTCCGCGGCTTCCATGATCGAGTCCGCGGCGAAGGGCGGCGGCACGAAGACGACGCTGGCGACCGCCCCCGTCTCGCGCACGGCATCCTTGACCGAATGGAACACCGGCCGGTCCAGATGCCTTGTGCCGCCCTTGCCGGGAGTCA
>JAJFGI010000290.1 GCA_021776215.1 Kiloniellaceae bacterium
ATTGACAAGATCGTGTCGAGTGTCGGCCGCCGCGTGGACGAGGCGCAGCCGATGGTCGATGCCCGTCTGGCCGATGGGTCGCGGATCAACGCGGTCATTCCGCCCTTGGCGGTCGACGGACCGTTGCTCTCGATTCGCAAATTCTCGCGTTTGCCGATCGATCTCGGCAAGCTGGTACAACTCGGGTCGGTGCCCGCCACGGTCGCCGAGTTTCTCGCCGGTATCGTGCGGGCGCGGCGCAACGTCCTCATCTCCGGCGGCACGGGCAGTGGCAAGACCACGCTGCTCAATGCCATGTCGGCGTTTGTCGGCAGCCGTGAGCGGATCGTGACCATCGAGGACGCGGCCGAGCTGCAGCTTCAGCAAACCCACGTCGCCCGCATGGAAACACGCCCCGCCAATGTCGAGGGCCGGGGCGAGATCACCCAGCGCGATTTGCTCAAGAATGCTCTTCGGATGCGCCCCGACCGGATCATTGTCGGCGAGGTCCGCGCCGGCGAGGCGTTCGACATGCTGCAGGCCATGAACACCGGGCACGAGGGGTCGATGACCACGATTCACGCCAACTCGTGCCGCGATGCACTTGCCCGCCTCGAGCAGATGCTCGGCCTCAGCGGTCTCGAGCTGCCGGCGCGCGGGATGCGATCGCACATCGCCTCGGCGGTGCATGTGGTGATTCAGCTCGAACGCATGAGTGACGGCCGTCGGCGGATGATGAGTCTCAGTGAAATCACCGGCCTGGAGGGCGACGTCGTGACCATGCACGAGATCTTCCGCTTCACCCGCCGGCGCACCGGCCGCGACGGGTCGATCGAGGGCGAGTTCATGGCAACCGGCATTCGGCCACGCTTCGTTCAGGACTTCGAAAGTCGCGGGATCGACGTGGCGGCCGGCATGTTCGAGCCGAACCGCCCGCTTACCTAGGGACAGGCGATGGAGATCGACGACCTGCATCTGATTTCGGCCGCGGTATTCGCGTCGGTCCTGTTGCTGATCGTCGGGCTGCACCGGCTCTATAGGGACGGTACGGCTGGACGCCGGGCCGCCGTCCGGCGTTTACAGCCGCTCTCCGATCAATCCGTGCGGCGCGATGCCGGCGAGATTTTGCGGCGGAAACCGCGGCACAGAATCAGCCTCTCGGGACACGTCGACCGCGGCTTGGGGTGGCTCGACCGACTTGTTCGGGAGGCCGGCTTCAATGTGCCTCTGCGCCGCGTTCTGCTGCTCATGGCCGGTCTTATCGGCCTCGCGCTCGCGGCGATTGTGATGGCGACCGGCAGCCGTGGTCCGGTGGGCATCGCCGGCGCGGCGCTCGCCGCCATCGGCATCGGCGTAGCGGCGACCCTTGCCGTCCTCGCCCGGCTGCGGGCGCGCCGCATCGCCCGCTTCGCCGCACAGTTGCCCGAGGCCCTTGATGTCATGGTGCGAAGCTTGCGCGCCGGCCACCCGGTCAGCGCCGCCATGAGCATGGTGGCGCGGGAAATGAGCGAGCCCATGGGGGTCGAGTTCGGTATCGCCGTCGACGAGATGACCTACGGATTGGAACTGCGTGAGGCGTTGACGAACCTCGCGCAACGGATGGCGGTACCGGATCTGCAATACGTGGCAATCGCCATCCGGATCCAGCACGAGACCGGCGGCAACCTCGCCGGCGTCCTGCAGGGCCTGAACATGGTGATACGGGCGCGTTTGCATATGCTCAAAAAAGTACAGGCTCTGTCCGCCGAAGGGCGCCTCTCGTCACGGGTCCTGGCGGCACTGCCGCTGATTTTTGCCGGCTTGGTCTTCGTATCGCGGCCGGACTTCTATCTATCCGTCGTCGATGAGCCGCTGTTCTTTCCCATTGTCGGGGGCGTCCTGGGATTGGAACTTGCGGGCATCTATATCATGCACCGGCTGGTGAATTTTCATGTCTGACGGCGCCGGCAATATCGATCAGGGAGCAGCGATTGCGTTGACGCTGCTGTTCGTCGCCGTGTTTCTTGCCGTGCACGCCGTTGCGAACCTTGTTCGGTTCGATGATCCGGTCCGCCGACGACTGGCGGGGGAGCCGCCGCATCCGCCTGACCAGCACCGTGCCGGCAATGGCTTGTCGCTGCGCAGCGCCGCGATCCCGCCGCGCCGATCGTGGCTACCAATCGGCCTATCCAAGATCCTGTCATTCGGCGGACCGCAGCGGCCGGACCGAGGGGTGCGCGCGCGCATGATCCAGGCCGGGATAACCGACTCATGGGCGGCTCCCGCCTATGTTCTCGCTCAAGTCGGGCTTGGCATGGGAACACCGGCAGTCATGGTCCTATTGGCATCCGACATCCTCTCCGGCCTGCCACCGTGGCAGGAGGCCGTTCTGCTGATGGTCGCGGCGGCTGGCGGCGTCCTTGCTCCCGGATTCTGGCTTGCTCGCCGGATCGCGCGCCGCCAGCGGTCGATTGCGGAAAGCTTTCCCGACGCGCTAGACATGATGGTGGTGTGTGTCGAAGCCGGACTGGGTCTGGATGCGGCGCTGGCCAGGGTCGGTACGCAGATCGCGCCGGCCCACCCGCTGCTCGCCGGCGAGCTCGAGCTTGTGACGTTGGCGTTGCGTGCCGGCAAGGGTCGCGACGACGCCCTTCGCACCTTCGCCACGCGTATCGCGCTGCCGCAGGTTGCCTCGTTCGTCACCCTATTGGTCCAGTCCGAGGCGCTCGGCGCCAGCATCGCCCAAACGTTGCGGGTTCACGCCGATGACATGCGCGCCAGTCGTTTGCTGCGCGCCGAGGAGATGGCGCACAAGCTGCCTGTAAAGCTGACCGTTCCGCTGGTCATCTGCATCCTGCCGGCCATGCTGGTCGCCGTCCTGCTGCCCGGCATGCTGAGCATCGCCCGCGATGTCCTGCCGTCTCTGGGACAGTGAGACTGCCATGGGCACCGCCGCGATCTTCCCC
>JAJFGI010000030.1 GCA_021776215.1 Kiloniellaceae bacterium
ATCGGCGGCCATACCGGGGCCATCGCCGGCGTGGTCAAGGGCGAGGTCAGCTTTGTCGATCACGTGGAAGCGCACGCCCGCGGAATCAACGACATGAGCAAGCTGATCACCCAGCTATTTCCCGCTGGGACCGACAATGGCACCTTCAAGGACACGCGCGCGCTGCCGGCCATTTGGAAGGACAAGAACAAATTCGACGCGGCGGCCCAGACCCTACAAGAGGAAAGCGCCAAGATGATCGACGTGGCCCAAGGGGGCGACGTGGCGGCTATCGGGGCGCAGCTTGAGAAGGTCGGCAAGGCCTGCGGCGGTTGCCACAAGCCATTCCGCGCCGAAAAAGACTAGGACCGGGACGGCGCCCGGTGGCGCGGCCAGCGCTGTCGCTGACGGTGCTGGCCGTGGCCTTGGGCTTGGTCGCCTTTGCCGTGGCGACCGGCCCACGGCGCGGCGCGGCGCAGACCACCGGTCAACCGGCCGCCGAGAGCGTGACCGGCGAATCGGTGGCGCGCGGCGGCTATGTGCTTCATGCCGCCGGCTGTTTGTCTTGCCATACGGACAGCAAGAACAACGGTGAGCCGCTGGCTGGGGGCCGTGTCCTGCCGACGCCTTTTGGAACCTTCTATCCGCCGAACATCACACCGGACCGAGAGACCGGCATCGGCGGCTGGACACTGGAAGATCTGTCGCGCGCGCTGCGCGAAGGGCGGGCGCCGGATGGCCGCCACTACTACCCAGCATTTCCCTATACGTCCTACACGGGGATGACGGATCAGGATGTGGCCGACCTGTGGGCCTATCTCATGGCGCAGCCGCCCATTGCCCGCGCGAACCGGGCGCATGAATTACCGTTGCCATTCCGCTTTCGCGCGTTGCTTGGTCTGTGGAAGGCGCTGTTCTTCGAGCCTGGCCGGTTCACCGGCGATTCCGCGAAGGACGCAACCTGGAACCGCGGCGCTTATCTGGTCGGGGCTCTGGGCCATTGCGGCGAATGCCATACGCCGCGCAACGCCCTCGGCGGAATGGACAGAAGCCGTCGCCTGGCCGGAACGGCCAAGGGCCCGCAAGGTAAAAAGGTGCCCAACATCACGCCTGACCCCAAAGAGGGCATCGGGGATTGGCGCGAATCGGATATAACTTTTTTCCTCAAAACGGGTTTTTTGCCGGATGGCGACGTTGCCGGCGGGGCCATGGCCGAGGTGATCGACGATGGGACGAGCCACCTCACTGATGCTGATCGGGCGGCAATCGCCGTATATCTGCGGGGATTGGACCCCTTATCGGGGCCTTAAGGTCAGAAAAGGCGCCGGCGGCGGCGGGCGTTGGCGCGATTGCGCTGAACCGGCCTGGAGATTACCTTACGGGTCGATCGCAAAGGGATTTGCTGTTGAACCGTAATCGGACCATCGCCGCCGCCGCTGCAATCGTTATCGCCGTGCTTATCGGGCTCTTCCTGCTGTGGCAACCGGATCGGCCGGAGCCGACCACGGCAGCCGTGCAGACACTGCCGGCGGAAACAGAGACCGCAGAGACCGCAAAGACCACCGACTCGAGTGCGGCCAAGCCGGAAGAGCCGGCGGTCGCGGCGGCGCCATCGACCGCGCGCGGCGCCGAGCCGGAAATGCCGGCGACAGCAGAGACACCGGTAACCGCGAGTGGCGGGGAGCCGGAAAAGCCGGCGGTGTCAGCGGCAACAACGACCGCGCCTGATGCGCCGCAAACCGCGCCCGCCACCAGTGGGCAACCGGCCGTGCCGGCGCCGACAGCGGCGGCCCCAACACCCGCCGCCGAACCGGCACCGGCACCGGCACCGGAAGCGGCGCCCGCGCCGGTCGCCGAACTCGTCCCGCCCGATTTCGATGTGGTTCGGGTCGAGCCGACCGGAGAAGCCGTACTGGCCGGGCGGGCGATGGCGGGCAGCGAGGTTTCGGTCCTGGATGGTGACGAATCCCTCGGTGCCGTGGCCGTGGATGGGCGCGGGCAATGGGTTTTCGTCATCGAGACGCCGCTGGCTCCCGGCAGCCATGAATTGAGCCTGGAGGCGCGCCTGAGCGATGGTCGGCGCGTAACCTCGACCGATGTTGTGGTGGTCAATGTGCCGCGGCCGCAAGTTGCCGCCGCCCCCCGGGTCAGCACCCAACAGCCCGCCGCCGCTGGGGCCACGGCAACCGAGCCGGCGCAGACAACCGCCGAGGCGACGCGTGCCGCCGAGGAAGGGGCAACCAAGCTGTCCCCCGAAATCACGGTCGCCGAGAAGCCGCTGGCCGTGTTGATGCCGCGGACCGGCCAAGGGCCGAGCCAGGTGCTGCAGCAGTCCGCGACGCCGCGTGAGGGTCTGGCCAAGGGCCCCCTGGTCCTCGAGACCATCGACTATGACGATCGTGGGGCGGTGATCGGGGGCCGCGCCGAACCGGGATCGCGGCTCATCGTCTATTTGGACGACTCGGCTTTGGGCGAAACCGTGGCCGGCTCCGACGGGCGCTGGAGCCTGGTGCTCGATCGGCCATTGGCGGCCGGTCTGCACCGGATGCGTGTCGACGTGCTCGACCCCCAGGGCAAGGTGGTTGCCCGCGTCGAGACGCCGTTCTCGCGCGCCGTGTTGGCCGAGGTGCTGCCCGATGAGACCTCGGTGGTGGTACAACCCGGCAACAGCTTGTGGCGGATCGCCCGCCGCGTCTACGGCGAGGGCCTTCGTTATTCGGTTATCTTCGAGGCGAACAAGGACCGGATTAGCGACGCCGATTTGATCTATCCGGGACAGATCTTCAAGATGCCGGTAGCGGCTCCGGGGACGGATTAGCGACCGGCGCGCCGGTGTCGTCGCCGCCTGTCGCCGCCTCGATGGTCTCGCGCAGCAGATCGATATAGGGACCGAAATCCAGCAAAAGCGACGTGATGGCTGCCATGACGCTGGCAGGCGTCATAGGCTGCGGCGGCCGCGCCGTCGCCAACAAGGACATGTCTTGGGAGCCGGAGACCTCGATGCGGCCGCCCGGCAAGGCGGCCGTGGCGTCAATAATGCGCTGGGTCAAGCGGCGGCCGGAGCCCCGCTCCATGCTGTAAGGGACCTTGCCGAGCTCGGCAGACAATGTAATGCGGGCCTCGGGACTGGTCTCCAAGCGCGCCTCGAAATCGGCGCCCCGGTATGCGAACACGAAGCGAAGCGGCTCGTCACCGCTACGCAGGCGAATACGACCGTCCTCGTCGAGCGTTATGTCGCCGACTTGAAGCGGGGAGCGGCCATCGGCGACCAGCGCGAGGATATCCCGCAGGCCACGCTTATCTTCCGCATACTCGGCGGTGCTGGATTCTTCGGGCATTCCGTTCGCGCGGCCTCGCCCCGACACATGTGTCCGACAGCGAATTAGGTAGCACGGCAACCATTAAGGGGGTGTAAAGCTTTATACATATACTCGGCATCCTATATATTCCGTGGTGATGGAGCGCCTGGCCGGCAATTCCGTGCGGCCGGATTTGGACGCATGCCATGCGTTTAGGGCATTGAGGTAGGCGAGTGTTAAAGGATGTACTAATACCGATCCACCGCGCCGGTTGGCCGTTTATCGGCGCCGCCCTGGTCGCGGCCGTGCTGCTTGCTTTCCTCTGGGAGCCGCTGTTTTGGCTGGGCCTGCTGGTCGCGGCGTTTTGCACCTACTTTTTTCGCGACCCGGAGCGGGTCGTACCGGTGCGCGGCGGTTTGGTGGTCAGTCCCGCGGACGGCCTGGTCTCCGCCGTCGAGCCGGCGGCGCCGCCGCCGGAGCTGGGCATGGGCGAAGGCTTGCGGCCGCGCATCAGCATCTTTCTCAATGTCTTCGACGTGCACATCAATCGCGTGCCGGCGGACGGAACGATTAGTGCGTTGTCCTATCGCAAAGGGACGTTCATCAATGCGGCGCTGGACAAGGCATCCGAGGAGAACGAGCGCCAATCGGTTCGCATGACCACGCCGGACGGCCGCGACATTGCCTTTGTCCAGATCGCCGGCCTCGTCGCGCGGCGGATCGTGTGCGATCTTGTGCAGGGTCAAAGCGTGCGCGCCGGCGAACGCTTCGGTCTGATTCGATTCGGCAGCCGCACCGATGTCTATCTGCCCGAAGATGTGGCGCCGCTGGTCGCGCCGGGCCAGCGCATGATCGGGGGCGAGACCGTGATTGCCGATCTGGTGTCCAAGGAAAGTCCGCGCGGCGGGGAAGTGCGCTGAGATGACCCGACCCAGGCGGCGGCGCATCCCCGGACTTACGGTCAATCGGCTGATACCGAACGCCCTGACGCTTCTCGCGATGTGCGCCGGGATGACCGCCATTCGTCTGGCGCTGATGGGCCGATGGCAGTTCGCCATTGCCGCCGTGGTGGTCGCGATGGTGCTGGATGGGCTGGACGGCCGCATCGCCCGGCTCATGGGCGCGACCAGCGAATTCGGGGCACAACTCGATTCGCTCTCGGATGTCATCAATTTCGGCGTGACGCCGGCGATCATTGTCTATGTCTGGGCGCTTGCCGACACGGGTGGTTTGGGTTGGGCATTGGCGCTGGTTTTTGTCATGGCCTGCGCGTTGCGCCTGGCACGCTTCAATACCGCCTTGGGAACGGACGAGCCACCACCCTGGGCCAGCCGTTTCTTCACCGGCGTGCCGGCCCCGGCGGGGGCCGGATTGGCGCTGCTGCCGATGATTCTCAGCTTCGAGCTCGACAGCGATTTCCTGCGCTCCGGGGTGGTCAATGGTATTGCCTTGATCGCTGTTTCGGCCCTCATGGTCAGCAAGATCCCGACGTTCTCCGCCAAGCGAATCAAGTTGCCGCACAGTTATGTCGGGCTGGCATTGATCGCGGTGGGCGCCTATGCCGCTTTTCTGGTGAGTACGCCATGGGTCACGCTCAGCCTTACCGGCTTGGCGTACCTGATCAGCATTCCCGTGTCGGCGACGTCGTTTCGCCGGCTGCAAGCGGCCATGGATGAGGCCGACGCGGCCATCGATCCGGGCGCCGACGGCGACGACGATTTGTAACCGAAAGCCGATGTCATCGACGTGCGTTCATTTTTCCATAGCTAGGTTTGATTGGAGACGATGCAAAAACTGCACTGGGATCGGCTTTGCGTGCTGGTTGTCGATGATAACTCGTTTATGCGCAATCTCCTGTCGACGACGATCAAGGCATTCGGAATTATGGATGTCCTGACAGAAGCGGACGGCGCCTCGGCGATCGAGCGCCTCAAGCTTAGCTTGACCGACCCGATAGCGGCGTCGATGGGCACGGTCGATCTGATCGTGTCCGATTTCCTCATGCCTGGTGTGGACGGCAACTTGTTCCTGCGCTGGATCCGTACCGGCAACAGCGTTCCCGATCGCTTCGTGCCATTCCTGATGGTCTCCGGTGCGGCGGATAAATTCGTGGTTGAGCAATCGCGTGATTCCGGCGTGACGGAGTTTCTGGCCAAGCCGTTTTCGGCCCAAACGGTCGCCGATCGTCTTCTTCAGATCATCAATTATCCGCGGCAATACGTGCTGGCATCCGGGTATTTCGGCCCGGACCGGCGGCGCGGCCGCTTTCCGGTCGAGGAGGAGCGGCGGGTCACGCAGCAATCGCAGATCCAGTTGGTGAAACCCGACTCTCACGAGCGCGAGCTTCGCGAAGATGTGCGCGCCATCTATTTTCGGTCCAGCAACCGGATGCGGCACAAGATCGGCGCGAAGAATTTCTCCGAGCCCCTTTATTTCGACCCAATGATCATTCAGGCGGCGGAGAAGCGGATCCAGGCACTCGTCGGCGACTACGCCGACTGGGTCAAGAAATACATCCATTCGATGACCGAGTCCGAAGCCGCGTTGTCGCCCGATCCCGACAGCCGCCAGTCCAACAAAAAGCATATCGCGAATATCAATCGCATTGCCCACGAGCTACGCGGGCAAAGCGGGACGTTCGACTATCCGCTCATCACGAAGCTATCCAAGTCGCTGTACGAGGCGACATCGGACCCCGAGAGACATATCACCGACGACCGGAAAAAGCTGATCGATGCGCACGTCGACGCGATCCGTACCGTGTTCAAGAACCGCATCACGGGCGATGGGGGTGAGGTCGGTCTCGCTCTGCTGCGCGACATCGAGGTCGCCGTTCGCAAGTATCATTGAGACCAGCGGCAGTTACGCCGCGCGCAGTCGGTTACTCCGCCGCCCTTGGAATCTCCGCCGCACCCATGTCGTGCGGTACCGGCTCGCCGCCGTTACGGCTGCGGCGCTTGGCGCGCCATGCCCGGACGTTAGCCTGCAGCATGAGGGCACTGGGCGTTACGACCAGGGTGAGAACGGTGGCGAAGGTAAGTCCGAACACGATAGCCGTCGAGAGTTGCCGCCACCACTGCGTCGATGGCGCGCCGATCAGCACCTCGCGCGCCGCAAAGTCGATATTCATCCCTAGGACCATGGGCATCAGCCCCAGGATCGTCGTAACCGTGGTCAGCATGACCGGGCGCAGGCGTTGCGCGCCCGTGCGAAGGATAGCCTCCAGAGGTGTCGGCGAGGTCCGTTTCAACCGGTCATAGGTGTCGATCAGCACGATGTTGTTGTTCACGACGATGCCGGCCAACGCGATCACGCCGATGCCCGACATGACGATGCCGAACGGTTGGTTGGTGATCAACAGGCCGAGCATGACGCCGACGGTCGACATGATCACCGCGGAAAGGATCAGGAAGGCGCTGTAAAAACTATTGAATTGGGTGACCAGGATGATGGCCATCAGGAAGATGGCCACACCGAAGGCTTTCATCAGGAAGGCCTGCGCGGCGCTCTGCTCCTCGTCCTCGCCCTTGAATTCGATACGCACGCCGGGGTCCAGTTTGGCGGTCGCCAGCCACTCCCGTATTTCGCGCACCTTGTCGTCGACCAGCAGGCCGGGGGCAACGTCGGCCTTGACCGTCATGACCCGGTGCCCACCGACACGGTGGAGCAGGCCGGTCCGCGGCTGCGCCGTCCTGGTGACGAAGTTCGAGATCGGAACCAAGCCGGACTTGGTCTGAACGCGGATGTGGTCGAGTTGCTCGATATTTCTGAACGTTCCGGGCAGGCGCACGACGATGTCGACTTCCTCGTCGCTGTAGTCGGGGCGATAGTCGCCGAGGTCCATGCCATTGGTCAGCATGCGCACATAGGATCCGATCAGCGTCACATCGGCACCGAACTTCGCCGCTTGGGCCCGATCGACCTGCAGCTCCCATTCGATGCCGGGCGGCGAGCGCCCGTCTTCGATGTCGACGAATCCACCGAGTTCCTGCAGCCCGGCGGCGATTCGCGCCGCCGTTCCCTCGATAAGCGACGGATCGCTTGCCGAGACCTGCACCTGGACCGGCTTGCCCACCGGTGGGCCAGCTTCCTGCTGGCGCGGTTCGACGAAGACACCGGCCAGTGGGGCGACGCGATCGCGGATGTCCGCCAGGATCTGCTCGGCCGGACGGCGCAGGAACCAATCGGTGAACTCGATCTGAATGGTTCCGATCAAATCCTCGGGCTCTTCCTTCTGAATACCGGATTCGGCGACACTGGAGGAATAGATGGAATGGAGTTCGCCGGTTTCCCGCTGCAGCGCCAGGATGCGATTTTCGACCTGGCGCAGAAGGTCGTCGCGCTCATAGATCGACAGATTGCCGCGCGCATGCACTTGCAGCGCCGCGCTTTCCGGTTCGACGTCCGGGAAGAACTCGACACCACGCCCGAGCATGCCGTAAGCGACCTGCGCCGCGACCAGTGCGGCGAAGGCCAGGAGGACGACTTTGCCGGGGCGGCGCAGCGCAAAGCGGAGGACCCGCAGATAGAGGCCCGTCGCGCCTTTGACGTCGTCCAGGTGGCCGGTGTCGCCGGCGGCCATGGCGCGCATCGTCGACGAATCGACGGCGCCGCCGGGCTTTCCAAACACGGTGCCAAGGGTTGGCACGAAGATCAGCGCCGTGACAAGCGAGGCGCACAGGGTCGCGATCAAGGTGATCGGCAGGTACTTCATGAACTCGCCGACAACCCCCGGCCAAAACATCAGCGGCAGAAACGCCGCCAGGGTGGTTGCCGTCGACGCCGTGATCGGCCAGGCCATGCGCTTGGCGGCGAGGGCATAAGCGACCTTTCGCGGCTCCCCCTCGATCATCTTGCGGTCGGCATACTCGGTGACCACGATCGCGCCGTCGACCAACATGCCGACGGCCAGGATCAGGCTGAACAGGACCACGATGTTAATGGTGAAGCCGAGCACGGCGAGCAGCAGAATACCGGCAAGGAACGAGGCCGGAATGGCGACGCCGACCAGGCCCGCGGATCGTACCCCCAGGGCGGCGACCACGACCACCATGACCAGCAGTATCGCGCTCATCACGTTGTTCTGCAGATCGCCCAGCATGGTGCGAATGTCGCTGGAGCGATCCTGGTTGTAGGTGACGACGACCTCGGGCGGCCAATTCTGGCGCTCGGCCTCGACGACCTCGCGGACGCGGGCGATCGTCTCGATGATGTTTTCACCGGTGCGCTTGGAGACCTCCAGGGCGATCGCCGGCTGGCCATTGATACGGGCAAAACTCTGCGGGTCGCGGAACGTCGGGCGCAGGACCGCGATGTCGCGCATGCGGACGACGGCGTCACCGTTGACCTTCACCGGCATGTTCAGAATGTCCTCGACGTTCTCGAACAGGCCGGGCAGTTTGATCGCGAAACGGCCGCGCCCGGTGTCCATGGCACCGGCGGCAACCACCCGGTTCGAGCGCGACACCGCGTCGACAATCTCGCCCGCATCCAGGCCATAGCTTTCCAGAACCATCGGGTCGACCAGGATCTCGACAAGCTCGTCGCGGTCGCCGCCGATCTGCGCCTTGAGCACGCTGGTCAGACCTTCGATCTCGTCGCGCAGGCGGCGGGCCAGGCGTAGCAAGCTGCGCTCGGGAACATCGCCGGACAGGGCGACGACCAGCACCGGGAACAGGCTTAAGTTGATCTCGTGCACGGTGGGCTCGTCGGCGCCGTCGGGCAATTCCGGCTTGGCCAGATCGACCTTCTCGCGCACATCCGCCAGCGCCCGGTCGCCGTCGAAGCCGGCGATGAACTCAAGCACCACGTTGGCGCCGCCGAGATGCGCGGTCGAGCGCATCTCCTTGACGCCTTCGATGTTGCGCAGCTCCTTCTCCATGGGCCGGACGAGCAGGCGTTCGGCGTCTTCCGGCGAGATGCCCTCGTGGCTCAGGTTGACGTACATCACCGGAATGCGGATATCCGGGTCCGCTTCCTTCGGCACCGTGACATAGGCATAGGCGCCGGCGATCAGGACCATGACCAGGATCGCCAGCACCATGCGCGTGCGGCCAATCGCCGCGTCGATCAGGGCGTTCATGAGGGATCGCCCGCGACGAAGGGCGCCAGGGTTTCCTCGTCCACCGGCTGCACGGTTTGACCCGTCGTGACATACTCCTGTCCGACGGTGATGAACGTAACCTGCTCGGGCAGGCCGGAGACCCAGAGCCCCTCCGGTTGATCGTCGATGATCTGGACCGGTTTGAATTCCACCGTGTTGCCGGGCCCGAGGATTTTCACCCCGACTTCACCATCATCGGCCAGGGTGAGGATGGCGGGGGAAATGCGGTAGGCGAAAATCTGCTCGGCCGGTAGCTGGATCTCGGCTGTGATGCCGTCGGGGATCGCGGCGTCCGGGTTTGCGATCTCGACCTCAACGCGGAAGGTGCGCGTGGCCGGGTCCGCCTCTGCGGCGATGTGGCGGATCTGACCGTCGATCGTCTGCCCGGTGATCAGACGAACCGCCGCCGGGGCTCCGATGCGTACCCGCGACAAGTTGCGTTCACTGATGCTGCCCACGGCCAGTACCGGATCGAGGTCCAATATCTTCATCAGGGGATCGCCGAGGTCGGCGAAATCACCAATTTCGACCAAGCGTTCGCTGATAATGCCGTTGATCGGTGCCACGACGGTTGTATTGGCGACATCCGTTTCCGCCCGGCTCACCGCGGCCTCGGCGCTTTCCAAGGCGGCTTTGCTGGCGGCAAGCTGGGTTTCCGCGCGGAAGCCCTTTTTCTGCAGGCGGCGCGCCGCCTCGTATTCGATCTTCCGTTGATCGAGAAGGGCCTGTGCCTCGGCGAGGCGGGCCGGCCGGTCTTCCGGCGCCAGCTTGATCAGGACATCGCCGGTGGCAACGCGGCGGCCTTTTCTTGCCAGAACCTCTTCGACTCGACCGAACGTCTGGGCCTTGACCATCACCTTGCGCCAAGCCTCGGTACGCCCGCGCAGGACAACCTCCGACGTTCGTGCTTCGGCCTGCTGTTGGTTGACGCGCACACTGGGGACTCGCTCCATGGCCGACAGGTCCGCCGGCGTCTTGCGGCCTTCCTTGGCTTGGTCGGCATCGCCGAGCTGACCGGACGCGACCCATGCGACGGCCGCCACGGCCAGCACCCCAGCGATGATGTACGAGCGCTTCATAGGGAGGCCGGATCCTTTCCCGGTGTTGCGCTGAGCGTTCCCTGCGTGGTACGGCGCCAATGGGGCCGGCGTGCCCGGGGGAAACGGGAATTAAGGCTCATTCCGCGACCAATCGGCTGGCGCCGGACAACTGATCCAGGAACGCCTGGCGGTGCGATTTCAGATACTCCAGTGCGCTGCTGTAGACGGCCACGCCCATGCCGTGCACGAACGCATCCCCCTTCGAGCAAATGCAGTCCCCGCCGGCGCCCATCTTGGCGAGGTTTTGCTCGTACCAGGCAATGCGCTGGTCGATGAGTTTTGCCACGCTTGACGGGGGCAGGAGATGGGCGAAAAACATGATGAAAAGAAAGTCCGAGCGAAACTTGTCCTCCGCCGGGGGAGCCGACAACGCCTCCAGAAGCGCGCCGCGGCCCGCCTCGGTGATGGAATAGACCTTTTTGTCGGGTCTCTTTGCTTGCGCCATCTCCGAGCAGATCACCAATCCTTCCTCGGTCAGGGCCGTGAGGGCCGGATAAATCGAGCCATAGCTTGTGTGATAGATATGGTTCAGGCCGTCTTCCTCGAAGGCCTTCTTGATCTCATAGCCGCTGGCGGCGCCCAGGCTGATAACACCCAGACAAAGAGTTTTCGTATCCATGGCTCGTGCCCTGTGGTGGAGGTTCCGTCCCGAAGCCCTGTATATCCGTCCAATATACGTTAGTCCAGCATATATCTTTCCGATATATACAATGCCGCTATGTCCAGACGGCATGGCCACCGGTGGCGCCACGCACGCGCCTCCTCGGGTTCTCTAAAAATTGTATAAAAAACAGATATTTGCACCTCTCGGCCCAGTCGCGTATGATGCTCGATCAAGGTCGCCCCGCTCAGGGGCAGCGGAGGGATCATGAGTTCTGTCCTCAGTATCGCCGCCTCGGGCCTGGCGGCGCAGAGCAAGCGCCTGGCTGTTTCGGCCGACAACGTGGCCAACATCCGCAGCCTGGGCCTGCAGGCGGACCGCAGCAACGCCGCAGCCGGCGCCTATGAGGCGAGGCAGGCGACGCTCACCTTGATTCCGGGCGGCGGCGTGAAGGCCACGGAAGTGCCGGTCGCGCCTCCGTCGTACCAATCCTATGAGCCGAACGACCCGAATGCCGATGCCGACGGGCTGGTGCCGCGGCCGAATGTCTCCCTGGAGCGCGAACTGGTCACCCAGATCGAGGCGGCACGCGCCTATCAGGCGAATCTGCAGACGATCAAGGTCGAGGACCGGATGCTCGGCGAATTGCTCGACACGCTTTCCTAGGACACCGGTTCATCACGGCCCCTGCCGGTCTACCGCTTGAGGATGCTGGCGGCGGGGTCTTGGCGCTGTTCCCAGCCGGCGCGGGCCAGTTCCGGCTCGGCATGCTCAGCCTGTGGATAGCCGATGCACAGGTAGGCGACCAGCGCCCAATCCGCCGGCACGCTCAGGGACCGGCGCACCTCGTCGGTGTTCAGGATGGAAATCCAGCCGACCCCCAGGCCGTGCGCCCGCGCCGCCAGCCACAAGGTGTGGACGGCCGTCACAACCGAGTAGCGCAGGGTTTCCGGCATGGTCCGGCGGCCCAGGCCGCTGCCCACGTCCGTACTTTCGTCGCAAAAGACAGCCAGGTGCACCGGCGCCTCCGCCAGGCCGGCCAGCTTCAGCCTGGCATAGAGCTTGGCCCGCTCGCCC
This sequence comes from Kiloniellaceae bacterium, assembly GCA_021776215.1. Lineage (GTDB taxonomy): Bacteria > Pseudomonadota > Alphaproteobacteria > Kiloniellales > J153 > JAJFGI01. The sequence goes on from JAJFGI010000030.1 coordinate 12,160, forward strand.
GCGTAGGCGGCCAGCGCCTGCTGATTGGACCGGCGGAAATTTTCCTGAATCGCGGCCCGGCGCTCGACGCTCTCGACCACCACGAAGCGCCAGGGTTGGCTGTAGCCCACGGACGGCGCCAGGGCCGCATCGGCGAGCAGCTCCTCGATCAGGGCCGGCGCCACCGGATCGCGGCGAAACCGGCGCACATCGCGGCGCCAGACAAACAACTCGCGAAGGCGGGCACGAAAATCCGCATCGAAATCCGGTTCCGATGGCGGTGAGGCTGGGGGGTGGCTCGGTGTCGACATGATGCGCCGCCATACGGGTCGGCCGGACAGCCGGCATTTCGCCGTACCAGCCGAGAAATTGCAAGCAAGACGGACTTTGGCGTCTAAGTCCGGCGGCGGACGGCTGGTCAGCGTGGCGGCGAATCGTATACTGGGCGACCAATTGACGGCGCCAGCACGTGCGGCGGCAAGGACTAGCGTGGCAAGCGGGCGGGATAATGGTCCAGGCAACGGAGAGGATCCGCGACATTGCTCAACTTCCCCGGCAGCCGGCAGGGGGCCGCATGATCGAAATGGCGCCCGATTGGGCCCTGTTCCTGGATGTGGACGGCACGCTGGTACCCATCGCTGAAACACCCGATGCCGTTGCGGTGAGCGTCAGGCTGTGCGAGGCGCTGCGCGATGTGATGCCCGCGCTCGACGGGGCCGTGGCCTTGATCAGCGGCCGGCGTATCGCCGATCTGGACCGGTTGTTCGCGCCGCTGCGGCTGCCAGCCGCCGGTTTGCACGGTCTGGAGCGGCGCGACGCGGCGGGCACCGTGAATCGAATCGGTGGCAGCGCCGGTCTGGACGATCTGCGCGAGCCATTGCGCGCCTTCGCCGCCGCGCATCCTGGTGTGCTGTTGGAAGATAAGGGGCCGGCGCTGGCCCTGCACTATCGGCGCGCACCGGCGGCGGCAGAGGCGGTGCGGCAATTGGCGGCAGAGATGACGGCGGCAATGCAGGGAAAGGTGCGCGTTCTCTTCGGCAAGATGGTCGTGGAATTCGCCTTGCCCCTGGCGGATAAGGGCATGGCCATTGCCGCCTTTATGGCCGAGGCCCCGTTCGCTGGGCGGCGGCCGGTCTTTATCGGCGACGATGTGACCGATGAGGACGGCTTTGCCATGGTCAATAAGCTGGGCGGCTATTCGGTCCGAGTCGGCGCGATCGAGGCAAGCGCCGCCACCTATCAGCTCGCGGATGTCGCGGCGGTCGTTGATTTACTGCACGCACTGCCGACGCAGCTCCGGTTGCCGCAGACGGGAAAGCCAGGATGACCAATCTCAATCTGGCCATGGTGGGCAACTGCAACATCGCGGCGCTGATCGATGCACAAGCCCGTGTCTCCTGGCTGTGTTTGCCGCGGTTCGATGGGGATCCGGTGTTTTGCTCCCTGCTGGACAACGGTGCCGCGATCGGCGCCGACGGCAAAGGCTTCTACGACGTGGAGCTGTTCGGGTTCGCATGGTCCGAGCAGAGCTATCGACGCAATTCCGCCGTGCTGGTAACGACCTTATGCGACGACTCGGGCGGTGCCATCGAAATCACCGATTTCGCGCCCCGTTTCAAACAGTTCGGTCGCGTGTTTCGGCCGATGACCTTGGTCCGCCAGATCCGTCCCGTGGCCGGCAAACCCCGCATTCGCGTTCGCCTGCGTCCGACCTATGACCATGGCGCGCAGCGGCCGGAGACGACACGCGGCTCCAACCACATCCGCTACGTCATGCCGGACCACACCCTGCGTCTGACCACGGACGCGCCGGTAAGTTATATCCTCGATGAAGTGCCGTTCGTTCTCGAAACACCAATCTCCCTGATCCTGGGGCCGGATGAAAGTCTGACGTATCCGCCGGAGCGCATGGCCACCGAGTTCCTGGATCAGACCGACGGTTATTGGCGCGATTGGTGCCGTTACCTCTCGCTTCCATTCGAGTGGCAGGACGCGGTGATACGCGCGGCCATCACGCTCAAGCTGTCGAGCTTCGAGGAAAGCGGTGCCATCATTGCCGCGCTGACCACGTCGATTCCCGAGGCGCCCGGGTCGCATCGCAATTGGGACTATAGATTTTGCTGGCTGCGGGATTCTTATTTCGTCGTGCACGCTCTAAACAGACTGGGCGTAACCCGCACCATGGAAGGGTATCTCGGCTACATCACGAACCTGGTGGCCGGTGCCGAGGGCGGCTATTTGCAGCCGGTCTACGGCATCATGCAAGAAAGCAAGATCGTCGAGCGCACCATCGACAGCTTGGCCGGATATCGCGGCATGGCGCCGGTGCGCGTGGGCAACCAGGCGCACAGCCAGGTGCAGAACGACGGTTACGGTAGCGTCATCCTGGCCTGCACCCAGGCATTCTTCGATCAGCGCCTGGCGCGGCGGGGTGATATGAGCTTGTTCGAGCGGCTGGAATCCCTGGGAGATCAGGCGGTGCGGCGCTGGAACCAGCCGGATGCCGGTCTTTGGGAGCTGCGCACGCGCGCGCGCGTGCACACCTATTCCAGCGTGATGTGCTGGGCCGGCTGCGACCGGCTGGCAAAGATCGCGCGGCAGTTGCGCCTGCCCGAGCGTGAGACCTATTGGCGAGGCAATGCGGATACCATCCACGCCGGCATTCTGGAGAAGGCCTGGAATGGCAAACTGGAATGTTTTGTCGAGAGTTTCGGCGGCGAACATCTCGACGCCAGCTTGCTGCAGATGGCCGATCTAGGATTTCTGCCCGCGTCCGATCCGCGTTTTCTCGCCACGTTGGCCAAGATCGAGGAGCGTTTGCGCCGCGGTCCCTATCTCTTTCGATACGAGGCGCCGGACGATTTCGGCACGCCGGAAACCTCGTTCAACGTCTGCACGTTCTGGTATATTGACGCGCTTGTCGCCGTCGGCCGCCGCGACGAAGCGCGCGAGTTGTTCGAGAATATGCTGCGGGTGCGCAATCCGCACGGCCTGCTGTCGGAGGATCTCGACCCGGCCACGGGCGAGCTGTGGGGGAACTTTCCGCAGACTTACTCGTTGGTGGGATTGGTAAATTCGGCGATGCGTCTGTCGAAATCGTGGGAGGAGGCGTTTTGAGCCGTCTGATCATCGTCTCCAACCGGGTGGCACCGGCGAAAAATAGGAAATCGGGCGGCGAGGGTGGTCTCTCGGTTGCGGTCAACGCGGCGATGCATGAACGCGGCGGCGTCTGGTTCGGTTGGAGCGGTCGCGTCTTCGATCATGAACCCGGCGCCCCCGACATTTTCGATGCGGGGCGCGTGACCTATGCCCTGGTCGATCTGTCGCAGCGGGATCATGACGAGTACTACAATGGCTACGCCAACCGCACCCTGTGGCCCTTGTTTCACTACCGGCTGGATCTGACCGAGTTCAGCCGCCGAAACCTGGCCGGGTATCAACGGGTCAACCATCTCTTCGCAAGCAAGCTGCTGCCGCTTCTTCGGCCCAATGATCAAATCTGGGTGCACGACTATCATCTGATCCCGATGGCCGAGCAGTTGCGCGCCATCGGCTGTGAGCAGCGGATTGGCTTCTTTCTGCACATCCCGTGGCCGGCGTTGGAAATCCTGCTCGCGTTGCCGAACCACCGCAATATCGTGCGCGCCCTTTGCGCCTATGACCTGATCGGATTTCAAACCAACCGGGATTTCCGGGCGTTTTGCGAATATATCGAGTTGGAAGCCGGCGGCGACGTGCACGAAGACGGCACCATCGAAGCCTATGGGCGCGTACTGCAGGCGGCCGCATTCCCGATCGGTATCGATACCGACACGGTCGCCGCCTATGCGGTGGAAGCCGAGACCTCGCGTCAAAACCGGCGCCTGGTCGAGAGCCTGCATGGCCGCAAGATGGTGATCGGCGTCGACCGGCTCGACTATTCCAAGGGCCTGGTGGCGCGCATGGAAGCGGTGGATCATCTGTTGAAAGCGAATCCCGATCTGCGCGGCCGGGTGACCACCATGCAGATCGCGCCGCCGTCGCGGGCCGACGTGCCCGAATACGTTGAAATTCGCCAACAGCTTGAGACGATCGTCGGCCATGTAAATGGCGCCTATGCCGAATACGACTGGGTCCCCATCCGCTATTTGAACAAGGGATTTACGCGCCGCACCCTGGCCGGTTTCTACCGGCTCAGCCATGTCGGGCTGGTCACCCCGTTGCGCGACGGCATGAACCTGGTGGCCAAGGAATACGTTGCCGCGCAGAAACCCGAAGATCCGGGGGTCCTGATCCTCTCGCGTTTTGCCGGCGCGGCGGAGGAGTTGAATAGCGCCCTGATCGTCAATCCGTACGACGTGGAAGGCGTGGCGGATGCCATGCGGCGGGCCCTCATCATGCCGCTGGAAGAGCGGCGCGAACGCTGGCAGACGATGTTCGATTGGCTGCAGCAGTATGACGTTGCCGCGTGGCAACGGTCCTTCACGAAGGCGCTCGAGGCGATCCCGATCAAGTCGGCGGCGTGAGGCGGCGTCGGTGCGGGGCACGGCGATTCTGGCGGACATCGGTGGTACGAACGCCCGTTTCGCCCGGCTGCGCGACGGCCGTATTGGCGCGCGCCGGCAAGTTCGGGTGGCCGACTATCCGAGTGTGACGGCGGCGCTCCGCGTCTACCTTGCGGATGGCGACGGTGGACCGGCACCGGCCCGTATGGCGATCGCCGCGGCGGGGCCGGTGGCCGGTGGCAAGGTCCGCTTAACCAACAGTCCCTGGCGTATTTCCGCCAACGCTTTGCGTGCCACGTTCCACCTCAAGGACGTCGTGCTGGTCAACGACTTTGCCGCTGTCGCCGGGGCGGTGCCGCATCTGACAACGGCGCACACCGTGGCTATCGGCCGCGGCCGCGCCGTTCCGGAGGCGCCGATCGCCATCCTGGGACCGGGCACCGGCCTGGGTGTCGCCGGATTGGTGCCCGGCCGCGAGGGGCCGCAGGTGCTGGTCACCGAAGGCGGCCATGTCACCATGGCGCCCGGCGACACTCGGGAGAGCGCGATCCTCGAGCACTTGCGCGGCCGTTTCGGCCATGTGTCGGCCGAGCGCGTGCTCTCCGGGGACGGGTTGGTCCATCTCTATCAGGCCATCACCGCGCTGGACCACCGGCCGTCCGACGCGTTGAGTCCCGCGCAAGTCACGGAGAGGGCAGTGGCCGGATCGTGTCCCGCCTGCACCGCGGCGCTGGCGACATTCTGCGCCATGCTTGGCACGATGGCCGGCAATCTGGCGCTGACCCTCGGCGCGCGAGGCGGCGTCTACCTGGCCGGGGGCGTGGTGCCGCGTTTCGTTCCATTCCTGGCGGCGTCGGCCTTCCGCAATCGTTTCGAGAGCAAGGGCCGTTTCGGTGCTTATCTGCAGGCCATCCCGGTCCGCGTCATTGTCCATCCCGATCCCGCCTTCCTAGGCTTGCGGGCTTTGGTGGAGGGCCGGCGGCGGCGACACTGAGGATCGAACTTGTTTTTAAATAAAAACCTTAGAAATACATGTTAACTAATTGTTTATATTAAATTATTCGACATTCAATCGCATCAAACCTTAACACCGATTTAGCCTTTCCGCGCTAGTCTCCGGAAATCCGGCAGATGCGGCCGGACCCTCTGCGATGTACAGGCAGGAGAGGCGCGCAATGGCGCTAACGGCGGAGTCCATCAGCCTGTCACCGGGCTGGCTCAGAGACCGCAATGTCGATCTGCATTTCATTGTCGGCATTGCCGCGCTGGCGCTTGTTTCCGGCACCGCGGTGGTCTGGAACCCGGCCCTGTTCATGCCCATCCTGGTCGCCGATCTGTGGCTCCTGGGCTACCACCACGTCATTGCCACGTTCACCCGGCTCTGCTTCGACAAGGAGAGCTTTCGCACCCATCGATTCCTGGTGCTCTGGTTGCCATTGCCGGTTTTCGGTGCGGTGCTGCTGCTCGGCTACGGCATCGGCCTGTGGGTCCTGGCCAGCATCTATCTCTACTGGCAGTGGTTCCACTACACGCGGCAGAGCTGGGGGGTCTCGCAAGTCTACCGGCGCAAGTCCGGTGGGCTGGTCGGCGATGGCGAGTGGTTTGCCAAGCTGACATTCTGGGCTGTCCCGGTGTGGGGGATCTTGTACCGGTCGTTTCAGGATCCTGGGGTTTTCCTCGGCATCGAACTGCGCGTCCTGCCGGTCCCGGAGCTTGCCGTGGACGCCGCCGAGGTCGCGGCCCTTCTGGCGCTGGCCGTCTGGCTGGCCAGCCGGGCGCTGGCCTGGTGGCGCGGCCGGCTGGCGCTGGCCCACAGCCTCTACATGGTCACGCACTTCCTGGTCTTTGGCGTCGCCTACGTCGTGATCGAGGACATCACCTACGGCTGGCTGGTGGTCAATATCTGGCACAATGCCCAGTACGTGGTTTTCGTCTGGCTGTTCAATACGAACCGATTTCGGGGCGGCATCGACCCACAGGCTCCATTCCTGTCGCGAATCAGCCAGCCGCAGAAGAGCTGGCTCTATTTCGGCGTATGCATCGGCATCGCGACGGTCGTCTACACGACCTTGGACAACACGGCAGCGCTGCTGTTGCCGGCTCTGGTGATTTATCAAGCAATCAATTTTCACCACTACATCGTCGACTCGGTGATCTGGAAGGTCCGCAAAAAGCCCTTGCAGAAGACGCTGGGCATCGCCGAGTAGGATCAGGTCGTGCGCGGCTATTTAGGCTTCCCCCGCGGACGAGACGCCATCGCCGAGCTGGATGGACTGCGGGCCTTTGCCATTCTGCTGGTGTTGGCTCGCCACGGCATTCGGCCATTCTGGCAGGAGGCGGCGCCCCTGTTCCCGATCGCCGGCTGGGACGCCGCCGTTCCATTGCTCAACGGCTGGATCGGCGTCGATCTTTTCTTTGTGCTCAGCGGCTTCTTGATTGCCCATCATATTCTGCGCCGCTGGGGCGGCGGCTTTGGCACCACCGGTGTGCGCGACTACTTGATCAAGCGGGCCCTGCGTATCATCCCAGCCTACTATGCCGTGCTGTTCATCGCGGCGCTGGGATGGATCCCGGCCTATTCACCCGGATCGGAAGCGTTGGGTTTGCGCATCGCCTACCACATGCTGTTCTTCCAGGACTATCTGCCCGCCAATATCGTCGTCCCCTTCTGGTCCCTCGGCGTGGAGGAGAAGTTCTATCTGCTGGCGCCGCTCCTGCTCGTGCTGCTGCTCAAGTTGCGGCGGCGGGCATGGCAATACGCGGCGGTCGCGGCGTTGTTGCTTGTGCCTCTAGGGCTGCGGTGTCTGGCCTATCTGACGCATCCGGAGATCACCACCTACACCGAGTTTTTCCCGATTTTCCGCAGCCCGTTTCACGTCAGCTTCGACGGCTTGGCGGTGGGCACCCTGTGTGCCTTGCTCTATCGCGACCGGGCGGACCTGGCGGGATTGACCGCGCGCGGTCTCGGCAATTGGCTGTTCTGGGGCGGGCTGACCCCGGTCGCCGGATTGCTCGCGGTCGCTCCGCTGCTCGACGATGATGTCGGCCTATTCGCAAAGTCCGGGTTGCAGACGGTCTTGGCGGTCGGCATGGGCGGCCTGGTGCTGGGGGCGGCCTTGGGCGGCGGCCCCGGCGGATTCCTGCGGCAATGGTGGCTGTTGGTACTGGCGCGGATCTCCTTCAGCCTTTACCTCATCCACCTGACTCTGCTTCCGGCCGTCCGCCAAACCCTAGATGCCGCGGTCGGCCTCGATTCCTTTGCGCCGGCAATGCAGGCTCTTGTCTTTCTGCCGGCTTTCGCCGTGGTTTCGGTCGCGGCGGCGCTCGTCCTGCACTATCTTGTCGAAAAGCCGTTCCTGCTGATTAAGGACCGTATGCGGGTCGCGCCCGTGACCCGGCCGGGACACGTGCAGTACGCCCGCCAGAGCTAATCGCAGGGACGCAGAACCAGCCACGGCGGTAGGCGAGTGGCTTGGTTGCCGCAGGCCTGATTGAGTTGCACCTGCGTCAGTTCCAGTGCCGTGCTGAGGTCGGCGCCCGACAGATCGGCCCGCTCAAGCCTTGCGGCATGGAGATCCGTCTCACTCAGAAACGCGCCCCGCAGGTTCGCATCGGTCAGATCGGCGCCGTTGAGCGAGGCGCGCGTGAGGATCGCACGCTCCATGTCAGTTCCGATCAACTTTGCGCCATTCAGGCGGGCGCCGTCGAAGTTGACCCCGCGCAACACGGCGCCGGTGAGGTTCGCCGCATCGAGGCGTGCCGACGTCAAATAGGCATCGGTCAGGGTGGCGCCGGTCAAATCGGCATTGCGTAGATCGGTGCGCCGCAGATCCGCTCCGTCGAGCACCGCGCCGGACAGATTGGCGCCTTGGAACGTGGCACGGCTGAACGGGGCTTTGCGCAGCAGTGCCCCGCGCAAATCGGCGCCACTGAGATCCAACTGACGCAGTCCGCTGTCGGCTAGGTCGCTCCGCTTTAGAGAGAGGCCGGCGAGGTCGATCCCGCGCAGATCGCACCCGAGGCAGATCCCGGTTCGCTGCAGGCGATCGAGATCACCTGCCTCGAATGCCGGCAAGGGGGTCGCCGCGGCGAGCCACAGCAGCACCGCGATCCCCGCCGGCTTGATGAGGTGATGGAGTTTCAGCATACACGTCACCGCCGCCGCGTATGCTAGCGTCTATCGGTGCACGTGACTATCTCAGAGCAGCGCCCGCGGAAAGCGGCACCGGCGCCCCAGGATTTCGTCCGGGGCACCGGCGCGGTCGCGGACCTAGACGCGCGGGTCGCCCGCCGTGTTGTCGAAGCGGATGGCTCGCCAGCCTTCGCCGGCGGCCAACAGGCACGACACGCCGTCCGGATTGGAAACGATGATCGTCCAGGTATTGCCGTCGCCAGTGGAGAGGACCTCCACCAGGCCGCCGGAGCTGGTCACGCCGATGGCCACCGGGGCTTCCTGATATTTGTTGGCAAGATGGCCGAGAACCTTGGTGCGCTCGTCGCATTGCTGCCGAGCCTGCGCCGGCCCTTGAGCCTGTGCCATCGCGCCGCTTGGCCCGAGGGCGAAGGTCGCGGCAAGTACGGCCGCGGCTGTCCACGCTAGTCTGGTCATCGCACGTGTCTCCTCAGCTCCTCGATGCCCGCGCCGACCTTTTGTGGCACCCGGCTCACGCCGCGGGACCCGATCTCCGGGGGTTAACCATGGTTAAGGAAAAACATGAAACAACCGTTAACTGGCGGCGGAATTCTGCCACACTGTCGCGATTCATCGCGGCCACGGGGTACGGCTAGCTAGGGGATTGAATCGGCTCGTTCCCTGGGACGCAGCCGGGGCCGGCGGTCATGACAGGATGGGTTCGTCGGCCAGCTCCGCGGTCAGGCCTTCCGCATATTCCTCCTCTGGCGTGAAGGCGTCGAGGGTCTCCGCTATGACCTGTGTTCCCTCGACGCGGACGATATTGAACAGGCCGTCGCCTTCGTGCACCAAGGGAAGGTTAGTGCGGCCGACGACAATGCCGTCGCTCGGCGACATCACATCCGTCTCGTTCTCGCCGAAGGGATCGGAGATAGACCCCAGGCTCTCGCCCTCCTGGACTTGGGACCCCAGCACGACGGTGGCACGCAGGACTCCGCTAATCGGCGCGCGAACCCATGTGCTCGAGCGCCCGACGATCGAATCCAAGGGCCTTCGGCCGAGCTTGCCGGCCGGCAGCATGTTCAGTGCTCGCATGACCCGCGCTACGCCCTTTACCCCGGCGCGGATCGACATTTCGTCGAAGCGCAAAGCTTCGCCCGCCTCGTATACGATGACCGGCACACGTTGTTTCGCCGCCGCCTGACGGAGGCTTCCCGCGCGCAGCGTGGCGTTGATTACCAGCGGAACCCCGAAGCTGTTGGCCATGCGCGATGCTTCCGGATCGTCGAGATTGGCGCGGATTTGCGGGTAATTTACCCGGTGCACCGCACCGGTATGGAGGTCGATCCCGTGCGTGCATTTCGCCACGATCTCGCTCAAGAACAGGTGGGCAAGCCGGGAGGCCAGCGATCCTCTCGGAGAACCGGGGAAAGATCGGTTGAGGTCCCGCCGGTCAGGCAGATACCGCGACAGCGAGATGAAGCCGAATACATTGACAATGGGCACGGCAACAAGCGTGCCGTGGAGGCGGCGCAGGGCGTTCAGCTTCAAGACCCGCCGGATTATTTCCACACCGGAGATTTCATCCCCGTGCAGGGCCGCGCATACAAAGAGTGTAGGTCCGGGGCGTCGGCCACATATGACCTGAACCGGCATGACCATCGGCGTATGGGTCGAGAGGTCTGTAACCGGCAGATCGATGATGCGCCGCTCGCCCGGTCGAACATCGATACCGCCGATCGCAAACGGCTTTGCCGCCGGGTCAGCCATGACCGCGCGTCTTTGTTTTGAATGGTTTAGCATTTTTCTCCAGGAACTCGATGATCTTGCCCGCGATATCGATCCCGGTGGCCTTTTCGACGCCTTCCAAGCCCGGCGAGGAATTGACCTCCATGACCACCGACCCGTGATTCGAGCGGAGCAAATCGACGCCGCAGGCATTCAAACCCATTGCCCTGGCCGATCGCACCGCGGTCGAGCGTTCTTCAGGCGTGATCCGAATTGTTTGAGCCGAGCCGCCGCGATGAAGGTTCGACCGGAAGTCTCCTTCCGCGCCTTGTCGCTTCATGGCCGCCACGACCTTATCCCCGACAACCAGGCACCGGATGTCCATGCCCCCCGCTTCCTTGATGAACTCCTGGACCAGGATGTTTATTTTTGCGCCGCCGAAGGCCTCAATGACGGATTTAGCGGAGTTATGGGTCTCGCCAAGGACCACACCGATGCCCTGGGTGCCCTCCAGCAGCTTGATGATGACGGGTGCGCCGCCGGCGACCTTGATGACATCATCGGCGAATTTCGCAGAGTTCGCGAACCCTGTCACGGGCAGACCGATGCCATCGCGCGCCAAGAGTTGCAGCGAACGCAATTTGTCGCGCGACCGGCCGATGGCCACGGATTCGTTGAGCGGATAGACGCCCATCATCTCGAACTGCCGGAGCACGGCCAGTCCGTAGAAGGTAATCGATGCGCCAATTCGCGGAATAACCGCATCGTAGCCGGTCAACTTCTCTCCTTTGTACCGCAGCTCCGGCCGATGCGACGTTATGTTCATGTAACACTGCAGCGTGTTGATGATATCCATGGTGTGCCCTCGCTCTTCCGCGGCCTCCACGAGCCGTTGATGCGAGTAGAGTTTGGAATTGCGGGCCATCATCGCGATTTTCATCTGCTATTCCTCTTCTTCTATAATTGGGAATGCATCGTAACTGGGTTTGGGTTTCGGCACCTTCTCTTTGCGTCTTGTTTTTTTGAGGCAATACGAACGTGCTGGGTCCACGATGAGACGCCGTTCCATGGCGGTTCGGCCGAGCAACATCCGAAAGCCCATCTGGTCCCTGTCGGTCAACGTCACTTCGATTGGCCAGGCACCGGAGCCTAGGCGTAGCGTCGTCACGATGACAAAGCGCTTCTCCCGTCCGCCACCCGAATTGGTCACCCAGCGATAGTCCGCGACCTCCGCTTCGCAGGTCTTGTAGACGGTATCGTTGCGCTGGATGGGATGCACGTCGAAGCGCACCCAGTCTTCGCCGTCCCTGTGAATAGGCTTGATGTTGAAGGCGTGGACCGCCGAGGTCCGGGCGCCGGTATCGATCTTGACCTTGATTTCCTCGATATCGAGCTGCGGCAGCCCCACCCACTCGCGCCAGCCGATCACCGGCTTCGGGCCTATTTCCGCTTGTTTTTTTGCACCGCGACGCGGTTTCACTGTTTTCGGCATCTTTGTCTGTCGCTCTTTGCTGTGTCGTGTTTGGTACGGCAAATTGGCGGTGTGCAAAGGATCATCCTTGTCTGTACCCGGCGCTCCGCCGTGTCCTTGGCGACCCGGGGATGAACGCCGAAAGGCTGCGGGGGACTTGTTCGAAAGACGACGCGGACCTTCCGGGCCGCACAACTTCATAACATCGCGGACTGAATTACAAGGTGCCGGCGGGAACCGACTTGGCGCCGAGACAGCCGTCACTCAGCCGCCGGTAGCTGCGGAACGTGCTCTGCGCCAACACGACGAAGTAGGTTTCCAGATCGATCAGTACATACCCAAGCTCGAAGACCTCCTCGCCGATGTTGCGAATGAGGTCGCCGGGGACCCGCTTGCGGCCGGTGAGGGCCCGCATCTGCTTCATCGAAAAGCGATAGCGCCCGCGTTCCTTGCCGCCGAACTTCCGTTCGTAGAGCTCCGCCAGTCGCTCTGCGATTTGCCGCTCGCTCAGCCTGTCCTCCATGACATCCTCGACCACCGCCACGCCTGACGAAACAGGCTTATGATGCATTTATTTGTATATAGCAAAAGATTTTTCCTTCCTGGATAAAAAAATTAATTATATCGGCTCTGCCGATGGCCGCTGCGCCCCGGCACCGGAGAGGAAAAAAGCTAGAGTTGCCTTATGCTCGCTCTTCGACCTTTTGGTCGAGTGGCCCGGTTAGGCAGTGGGGCTTGGAGATCTGGATTCTAGCTGGCCGGCCGGTCGGAGGGCGCGGCGCCAGGGCGCGCGAGTTCCTGGGCTAGGCGCTTCTCGATGAATCCGCGCGGCCGGGTATAGGGGGCGAGCAGGTCGTAAAGGACCGGCGTCAGAAACAGCGTCAGGAGACCGGCAAACAGCAGGCCGCCGATGATCACGGTGCCGATCGCCTGGCGGCTTTCGGCGCCGGCCCCGAAGGCCAGGACCAGCGGCACGGCACCGAGCACCGTGGAAACCGTGGTCATGAGAATGGGCCTGAGGCGGATCACCGACGCCTCGATCACCGCGTCGCGAACGCTATAGCCGTCGTCGCGCAACTGATTGGCGAACTCGACGATCAGGATGCCGTTCTTGGCCATCAGGCCGATCAGCAGAATGATGCCGATCTGGCTGTAGATATTCAGCGTCAGTCCGCTCAGCCACAACGAGTAGACCGCCCCGGCAATGGCCATAGGCACGCTGAGCATAATGATCAGCGGATGCATGAAGCTCTCGAACTGGCCGGCCAGAACCAGGAACACGATCAAGATGGCCAGGGCAAAGGTGATGGCGACGCCGCTCGACGTCTCGAGATATTGTTGCGACTGCCCGGCGAAGGCAAGCGACGCTTCGGGGGGGAGGGTTTCGGCCGCGATGTCACGGATGTAGTCGATGGCGGTGCCCAGGGCGTAGCCATCGTTCAGGGCGCCTTGCAGGGTGATCGACGGCAGTCGATTGTAACGGCGCAGCGACGGCGCCTCGGCGGTCTCGCTCATCGTGAGAAGCGCCGACAGCGGCACCAGTGTAACGCCGTCCCCGGTCCTGACGAAGATGCTGGAAATATCCGCTGGTGTTTGCCGGTCCGTCGCGCCCGCCTGCAACAAGACCGCGTATTCCCGACCGCGATCGATATAGGTCGTGACCTCCAGGGACGCGAACATCGTCTGGAGCGTCGAGGCGATGGTCTCCACGCTGATACCCAGATCGTCGGCCATGGCGCGGTTCACCGAGAGATTGAATTGCGGCTGGTTCTGCTCGAAATCGATCTCGACATTGCGCAGCTGCTCATTGGTTTCCGCCTTTTCGAGGAGTGCCTGGGCCCAGCCCTTCACGCTTTCATAGTCGGGCCCGCCGATAACCGCCATCAGCGGCGTACTGTTGCCGCGCAGGCCGAGGCCGGAGGGGCTGACCGGGAAACCGCGCGCGCCGGTCAGATCGCGCGCGAACGGGTCCAACTCCCGCATGATTTGGCGGTGGCCCATTTTGCGCTCACTCCATGGCTCCAAGCGCAGGACCACGAAGGAGCGGTAGGGTCTGCCGTGGCTGCCGCTGAAGGTGAAGACGGTGTTGATGCCAAGATCGTCCTTCACGCGGACAATATTGTCCTCGAGCTTCTTCGCCTCCGAATCGGTAAACGCGAGATTGCTGCCCTGCGGCGCGGTCAGGGGGATGAACAGAACGCCGCGGTCCTCACTCGGACTGAGTTCGCGCGGCAGGGACTGGAAGGCAAACCAACTGGCGCCGGAAAATCCCGCGGCGAGAAAGATCACCACCACCGGCATCTTCAGCGCCGTCGCCAGGGCCGCCCGGTACCCGCGCGACAGACGCGTCGGCGGCGCCGGCTTTTCATCCTGCCCCGGGTTCTTGGCACGGGCCTTGAGAATGATCGAGGCGAGCGCCGGACAGGCGCTCAGGGCGACGAAGGTAGAGATCAGGACCGCGCTCGCCATCACGAAACCGAACTCCGTGAACAGGCGGCCGGCCGCGCCCTTCAGGAAAGAAATCGGGATGAATACGGCGATCAGCGTCACCGACGTCGCAATAATCGCAAAGGTCACCTGCCGGGCCCCGAAGACGGCCGCCTGCAATTTCGATTCGCCCATGGCCAGGCGCCGCTCGATGTTTTCCAGCATGACGATCGCATCGTCCACCACAAGTCCGATGGCAAGGAGCAAAGCGAGCAACGTCAGCACATTGAGGGAGAAGCCAAGGATGTAGATCAGAAAGAAGCAGCCGATGAGCGAGACCGGGATCGTGATCGCCGGAATCAACGTCGCGCGCACCGAGCGGAGGAACAGCAGGATCACAAGCACGACCAGGACCAAGGAAAGGCTGAGGGCGATCAGAACCTCACGGATCGAGGCGGCCACGAAGATGGCATCGTCGGACCCGACGCTGATCGACATGCCCTCCGGCAGAACGTCGTTGAGGCGCGCGATCTCGGCCCGGACGGCTTGGGATATGGCGATGGTATTGGCCTGGGACTGGCGGATAACGGCGATGCCGATTGCCGGGATGCCGTTGTTACGCACGATTGCGGAATCGTCCTCCACACCGCTCTCGACGCGGGCAATCGCGCTCAGCCGGATCGGGTAGCCGTCCATCTTCCTGAGCACGATGTCGCGGAACTGTTCCACGGTGGACAGGCGGCTGTTGAGACGCACCGTGAACAATCGGGTCCGCGATTCGATCTCGCCGGCCGGCAACTCGACATTGCTGCGGCGAAGCGCGGCGTCGACATCGGCGACCGTGAGATTCCGCGCCGCCATGGCCCGCCGGTCCAGCCAGATGCGCACGGCGCTGCGCCGCTCGCCGTAAATGTCGACGGTGGCGACGCCTTCGATCGTGGTGATGCGGTCCTTGATGAAGCGATCGATGTAATCGGTCACCTCGGCCGGGTCCATGCGCGTGCTCGTCACCGCCAGGCGCATGACAGGATCGGAGTTGCTATCGTTCTTGATGACCCGAGGTTCGTCGACTTCGTCGGGCAGGCGGCCGCGCACGCGGCCGACCGCATCGCGCACGTCATTGGCCGCTTCATCGATATTGCGGCCGAGTTCGAACTCGATCGTGGTTCTGCTGCGGCCGCGGCTCGACTCGGATGTGATCGTCTTCACGCCGCTTATCCCAGCAACCGCGCCGTCGATGATTTCGGTGATATCCGAATCGATGATCTCCGGTGCCGCACCGGTATAGTCGGTGGTGACGGCGACAACGGCGGCATCGATATCGGGCAGTTCGCGGATCGGGATCTGGGTGACGCCGGCAATGCCGAGAACAATGATCAGGAGGCTGAACACGGCGGCGAGAACCGGGCGCCGTATCGAAAGCTCCGAGAGGGTCATTGGGCAGCCCCGATCGAGGTTTCGCTTACCGTCACCGCCATCCCGTCGCGCAGTTTGCCGGTTCCGCGGGTGATCACGACCGCGCCGGGTTCCAGTCCATCGACGATCTCTGCGACGCCGAGTTCCCGCCGCCCGACGGTGACCTTGCGCCGCTTGACCTTGTCGTTTTCGAGCACGAAGACGAAGGCCGTTCCGCTTTCCGCGACCACGGCCTCCTCGGGCACCACCAGGACCTCGTCGGAAGCCAGGATCATCCGGAGTGTCATGAACATGCCGACCGGCAGCTCGCGATCCGGGTTCGGCACCTGGGCGCGGATTTTGAACGACCGGCTAAGCGGATTGACGCGACTGTCGACCTCGGTCACCGTACCGATGAATACACGGCCGGGAAAGGCCACCGCGGTCGCTTCGACCGCTTGGCCGATCTTCGTCGTAGCGAAAAGCATCTCGGCGACGGCGAATTCGATGTCGACGCTAGAGAGATCGTCCAAGGTGGTGATCACCGTCGACTCGGTGACCCGGGCGCCGCGGTCGACGCGGCTGATTCCCAGGGCGCCGGCGAAGGGCGCCCGGATGGTTCGGTCGTCGAGCTTGCGCCTTGCCCGCGCCACTTCCGCCTCGGCTGCCGCCATGGTGGCGGTGAGATCGTCGACGGTCGCCTTGGTGGCGATGTTCTTCTGGCGCAGGACCCTGGCACGCTCCAGCGCCAAGGCGGTTTTGCGCAGCTCGGCCTCCGACTGGGCCAGATTGGCGCGCTCGATGTCACTGTCGAGTCGCGCCACCACCGCTCCGGCGTCCACCATCTGGCCGGCGCGGAAACCGATCTCCTCGACGCGGCCGCCGGCCAGAGGGATGATTTCGACCGATTGGTGGGCCAGGGTGGTCCCGACCGCCTCGACGACGCTCGACATGACCTGCCGGCGCACCGGCGCCGCCTCGACGGGCGTCGGGCGGCCGGCGCCGCCTTGAGTCGTCGTCGCGGCATTGGGGGCGAGATAGCGGTTCCACCCGACAAATCCGCCGTACAGCAGAGCGCTGACCAACAGAATAAGCAGGAGCTGTTTAAAGGTAGACATCCAGACGTCGCACCAAAATCTCTTGCCGGCGCCAACTCGGGGTGGTTTGCGTCGCCGGCACCGGAAAAGAGGCGATGCCTCGATGCTGCCGTGTCGGTGCAGCGAGCATGGCACCGGGGCGCAGGTATTTCACTTGGTTTCTTCTGTTACGCGTGTTACGCGGCCAACGGCCCCGGCATCCCCAAGATCCTGCGTTTTTACCGTTGGGAACCGGAATCGGCGCCGCAACCTCCGGGCCGGCCCGACGATACATGGTGGCTGGGGGACCTGGATTCGAACCAGGGTCGCTCGGGTCAGAGCCGAGAGTTCTACCGCTAAACTATCCCCCAACGGGATCCGCACCGGGCGCTGGAACGCGGCGGCTGCCGCGTTATGTAGTCCGTTGGCGGCGGGCATTTCAACCGCTTTCGGCCCTTTTCTCATGGGCCGCCGCGCCTAGGCTGGCGCACCGTGGGACAAAATTGTTAAGATTACCGGGAAACCGGGTGTGCAATCGCGCAATCCGGTACGTGACGGGAGGGGAAAGCGTTTGACTTATACGGCGGCGGTTGGCGGGCCCGGCTCGCCCCGCGGCAACGGTAGTGATTTGGGCGATAGCGCAGGGGTTGGCGGCGGCGTGTATGCGGCGCTCGACCTGGGCACGAACAATTGCCGCCTGCTGATCGCGCGCCCGGCCGCCGATGGCTTCCGGGTGATCGATGCGTTTTCCCGTATCGTCCGCCTGGGCGAGGGGCTTAGTCGCAGCGGCTGTCTTTCCGAGGCGGCCATGGCCCGCACCATTCAGGCCCTGCGGATTTGCGCCGGCAAGATCCGCCGACGCTGCGTCACACGCACACGCGCGGTCGCCACCGAGGCCTGCCGGCGGGCCCGCAATTGCGGCGCCTTCCTGGAGCGGGTGCGGGGCGAGACCGGCCTCGACCTCGAGATCATCTCGAATGATGAAGAGGCGTCATTGGCGGTGTGCGGTTGTGCGCCTTTGCTCGATCCGGACATGTCCCATGCCCTTGTGTTCGACATCGGCGGCGGCAGCACCGAGCTGGGCTGGATGAAGGCGCCGGCCCGGGGCGAGGCCGGGAATGGCGCCGCCATGCCCGAAGTGGGAGGGTGGCACTCCATCCCGATCGGCGTGGTCACCCTGGCCGAGCACTATGGCGGGCGGCAGGTGACGCCGCGCGTCTACGACCGCATGATCGAGGAGGTGACCGCGGCGCTGGCGCCGTTCGAAACCGCGCACCGGCTGTGCGACCTGGTGGCCGACGGCCGGCTGCAGATGCTCGGCACCTCGGGGACCGTCACCACCCTGGCCGGGGTGCATCAGGATCTGCGGCGCTATGACCGTGCCCGCGTCGACGGCTGCTACCTGGATTTCGAAACCGTGCGCGGCATCAGCCGGCGTATCGCCGCCATGAGCTATCAGCGCCGGGCGGCGCATCCGTGCATCGGTCGAGACCGCGCCGATCTGGTCATCGCCGGTTGCGCCATTCTCGAAGCGGTCTGCGGGACCTGGCCGGTGGGTCGTCTGCGGGTCGCCGACCGTGGCCTGCGCGAGGGTATCCTGCTGACCATGATGCCCCGGGCCATGAAGCCCCAGGTCTTCTCCGCGTCGCCGCGGCGGGTATGAGCGGTACGGGCCGGCGGCGCGGCGCCGGCAAGGGGA
>JAJFGI010000291.1 GCA_021776215.1 Kiloniellaceae bacterium
GGCGGCCGGCACCGGCGATGTGTCCAGCAACATCGGCGGCATCGCCCAGGCCGCCGGCGAAACCGGCGCCGCGGCCAGCCAGGTACTCACCGCCGCACAGGGCCTGTCGAAACAGTCGGTCGATCTGCGGAACGAGATCGACAAGTTCCTGGAACGGATCCGCGCCGCTTAGGGCTGGTAACACGGAAGTCCCGGACAAGTCGGTCAACCCCGACATGTCCGGGACCGCCGGCTGACCACAAGTTCTGCGATCCACGCGGACTCCGAAATACCCTAGCAAAAATGTGGTAGAAAAATTCTGACTAAACTCTATCTTCGGTAGAAGTTCTTTGGGGGTTGTACGGCTAGCGTGCCTTCAAGAGCAGCGGCCGGTTGACGGCTATTTCCGTCGGCTAGAGGCGCTACATTGCAGTAAAAAATTCCTCGATCGGCGTCGTGTTTAGTCCTAGGCGTGAAATATGTGCGCTGGCTGGGGCGGTACTGGAAGGGCAGGGTGGAATAACATATTCCCGGCAAATCCCGCATCCGGCGTTACGGACCGACCCTATCGCCCCGGTCGTCGCCGATATTCTTCTCGACGGGTTTCTTCTGTTTGATGCGCACGGCGCCATCGAGTTTGCGAATTCAGCGACAGAGGCCATCTTCCACCATCGTCCCGACAGCCTGATTGGTCGCTACATACATGAGGTAATTCCTGAGTTGAGCCGACAGACCACGTCGGCGGCTTCGGATGAGGTCCGGCCGCATATGGGTCGTACAGCCCATCGCAGCGGCCAGATGGTGGGCAGACGGGGGGATGGTTCCGATGTCCCTCTTCAGGTCTCGATCGGCGCACCCATGATCGAAGGCGTGCGCAAATTCGTCTGCTGTGTGCGGGACCTGTCACAGCACGGGGAGTCACCGCCGGCGGCGGAGGCGCTGCGAGAGCAGACCGTTCAAGCGCGGAAACGCAACGAGCTCAGCACGATCGTCGTGGGAATTGCGCATGATCTGACCAATGCGCTGTTGCCCGTCGTCAGTTTGACGGAGCTGAACGCCGCCAAGCTGCCGCGTGGCTCGCCGGAAGCTGGCGATCTGGCCAAGGCACTGACGGCCGCGAATTATGCACGCGATCTCGTGCGCCAGTTATGTCTCCTTGCGCGGCCGGGCGGGATGGGGAAGCAGATCGTGCGGCTCGACGAGATCGTCGCCGGTGTCTCCGCGTACCTGCGTGCCGTCCTGGCAACAAGAGTGCGGATCGAGGAGCGCATTGCCGCAGATACCGATCCGATTCTTGCCGATCCGAATGAGATTCGTCAGGTCCTTGTGAATCTGGGTCTGAACGCCAGCGACGGCATGGCGGAATCGGGCGGTGTTTTGAAAATCGAGCTCTCGCAGGTCGACATTGCCGACGAATTGCGCGCGGCACAGGGCAAACTTGTGCCCGGGCGATATCTTTGTATGAGCGTGTCCGACACCGGTCGCGGTACTGATGCGCGGCATATCGACCGTGTCTTTGAGCCTTTCTTCACCACCAAGACCGTCGGCCAAGGAACAGGGCTTGGATTGTCGGTCGTGGCCAGCATCGTCCAAAATCACGACGGGGCCATCACCCTTCAGAGCCAACTCAATCAGGGTTCTGTCTTCAAGGTCTTCCTTCCCGTATCGGCCGATGTGTAGTCACGGCGCCCCGCGACGGCTCTTTACCGTTGCGGGGTACCTTCGTGGGACCGGCCTCAGCTTCCGCTGACCGCCTTTTTGCCAGCCTCCGCGGGTGCCGGGTTTGCTGCCGGCTTGAGCGATGACAAGCTCGCCGTATCGACCGCCTTCCTGGTCTCCAGGCGGCGGCAGTGACCCTCCATTTGGGCACCGGCCTCGATCGACAGCGTTTGATGAATGATGTCGCCGTTCACCTTGGCGGTCTTGGCGATCGTGATCGTCGGCGCCTCGACCTGGCCGTTGATGGCACCGGCGATGTGCACCGTATCGGCGCTGACCGATCCCTTCACCTGAGCGCCCTCGCCGATGGTGACGGTCCGGCTTTTCACGTCGCCTTCGACGAGGCCCTTGATCTGGATGTCGCCGCCGCTCACCAGGTCGCCGATGACCTTGAGATCGGCGCTGATGACGGATGTTTCACCGTTGCTACGGGGCGTCACGCGGGTGTCTCGGACGGGTTGAGTAGGGGCCTCGGACCCCTTGCCGCTTTGTGAAAACATAGAGTTCTCCCTTGTTGACCTTCTTGTTTGATACTCACTCGGTGTCCAGATTGCGGTCGATATGGGGCCGCCAGGGGCGGCGGCCGTCCAGGATGGCTCCTGGCTCGATCGTCAGCACGTTATGGAAGACGCTGCCGACGATCCGGGCGGTGGTCGCCGCCGTCACCGTGTTTGCGCGGACCGGGCCGATCACATGGCCGCGAATAATGGCGGATTCGGCGATTACCGCGCCCTCGACCGTACCCGACTTCAAAATCTCGACCGTCCGGCTGTTGATCGTGCCTTTGACGGTCCCTTTGACCTCGATATGGCCGTCGCCGGTCAGATCGCCGATCACCGTAAGATCCTGGTTGATCACAGTATAGCCCTCACCGACAGCCAAAAGATCCCCGGCCGCCGGCCGTCTGGCGCTGTCGTCACGGGCGGCTCCGAGGTTCAGAAACATCGCTCCAGGCTCCGAATGGCCACATTCCCCAAAATGCGCCTCCGGCCCGGCGCAACCATAGCACAGCCCGGGGCGATGCCTTGGGTCAATTCTGTGCGCGGCCGGGCCATGCCCGCATCCATGTCCGGGCACGCTCAGGCGTCTACGGAGTTTCCTCCATCCTCCGGATAATGCAAGGGGACGGACGGGGCTGCCGCGACGACCAGGCCCGGCTCGCTGCGACGGCTCTCGGGCGCCGCCGCTTGCCCGACATTTGCCACAGGCCGCGAAAGGATTCCTTCACGGCCAGGGCGCTTTGATGGGGCGAGGGCAGGCATACGCCGCCCACGGCAAATCCTAGCGAGGACTTCGGCATGACACTCTTTCCAACTCGTTCCGGCAAATCCCGTTTTGGCGCCCTGCGCGGCAATGAAGACCGGAGCGAGGTACAAGTCGGCGCCACGTTCGCCCGGATCAACGCGACCCAAGTCATGGAAACCGCTTGCGTTCTCGGCGTCGCCCGGCATGAGGGCGGCATCCCGCACGTGCGCTATAACTGCACCCTCCACCGTTCGGACCGAATCTACGAGGACGGCCCGCGCACGTTGGCTCTGCCGGCCTTTCTCGCCCGCTTCGAACGCGCGCTCTAGATTTAGACCCTTCGGCACAGCGCCGGTTCCGCCCCGGGCCGGGCTGCACCGCCGGTGCTGCCGCGGTCTAGCAGCGCGGCAGCACCCTCCTATTGTCACGATATGCGGCGGGTCACCGGCGCCCGTCACGATATTTCCCTGAGTTGACAGTTGTTCGCGTCCGGGCCTAGGCTCGCACAGGGCCGCATTGCGCCATCGCGACCTGCGAGAGCGGCCAAAAAGATAGAGATTTCAAGATTGATCGGGAGGTTTCTGTGAAACACATGCATCTGGCGGCCGCCATCGGCTTGGCCGTATCGATCGGGTTAGCGACGGGCGCTCAGGCCCAGACCAAAACACTCGTTTACTGCTCGGAAGGTAGTCCGGAGGGCTTCAACCCATCCTTGTATACGGCCGGCACCACCTTCGATGCCTCGTCTCGCCAAGTTTTCAACCGTTTGGTCGAATTCGAGCGGGGCACGACGAAGATCGTGCCCGGATTGGCCGAGTCATGGGATGTTTCCGACGACGGCCTGGAGTACACGTTCAATCTGCGCAAGGGCGTGAAATTCCACGCCACCAAGGGCTTCACACCGACACGGGATTTCAACGCCGACGACGTGCTGTTTAGCTTCGAGCGGCAACGCGACGAAAGTCACCCGTATTTCAAGGTTTCCGGCGGTCAGTACGAGTATTTCAACTCGATGGACATGCCGAACCTGATCAAGGCGGTCGAGAAA
>JAJFGI010000292.1 GCA_021776215.1 Kiloniellaceae bacterium
ATCTCGTTGTCCTTGACCCGGCGATCGGACTCCGACGCTTCGCGGGAAATCTTGCCCTTGATGAAACTGTCCACGTCGTCCGACGACTTGACCCAGATTCTTTGCGTGGTGCCGATCAGCGCCGGGTCGGCAAGCACCCGGCGGCGCAGCTCGAATCCGGCGCCGCTGCTGATCAGGCCGGCAAGGGCGCGCTTGGCGCTGCGCCCGGAGACGTCGGGAAAGCGGGCTTCGAGGGCGCGCTTGGCGAGAGCCTGATAGTTGGCCGAGCGGAGGGCGGCGGGCGCGCGCGTGCCGTCCGGATCGATGACGTCGGGGTCATAAGTGACATCGAGGGCGATCTCGGTCTGGAAGAAGGCGGAGGCCCCTTTGTTCACGATGCTGCCGAGCAGGGCAAGCAGGACGACCGCCGCCAAGACAATGGCCAATATTCCGTAGATGCGAAATCGCCGCTCGGCCGCATGGCGGCGGCGCAATCGTCGCGGCGACGACCCGCGCCGCGACCGAACCGGCGTGGCTGCGGCGGTATCAATCATATTTTTCCCGATACGTGCGCACGACCTGCAGGGCAATCACGTTGAGCACCAGGGTGATGACGAACAGCGCCAACCCAAGGGCGAAAGCGGCCAGGGTCTTGGCGCTGTCGAACTCCTGGTCGCCGACCAGCAGGGTGACGATCTGGACGGTCACCGTGGTCACGGCTTGCAGGGGATTGGCGGTCAGATTGGCGGCCAGGCCGGCGGCCATGACCACGATCATGGTCTCGCCGATGGCCCGGCTGACGGCCAGCAGGATGCCGCCGACGATGCCGGGCAATGCGGCGGGCAGCACCACCTGGCGCACGGTCTCGGACTTGGTCGCGCCCAAGGCATAGGCGCCGTCGCGCAACGATTGCGGCACCGCATTCATCACATCGTCGGAGATCGACGAGACGAAGGGGATGATCATGATCCCCATGACCGCCCCGGCGGCAAGGGCCGATTCCGATGAGACGCCAATGCCCACGGATTCACCGAGCCCACGGAAAAACGGGGCCACCGTCAAGGCGGCGAAGAACCCGTAGACGACAGTCGGCACCCCGGCGAGGATCTCCAGCATGGGCTTGACGCCGGCGCGCACCCGCGGCGTGGCGTACTCCGACATGTAGATGGCCGAGAAAAGGCCGATGGGGACCGCCACGCACATGGCGATCACGGTGATCAGCATGGTGCCGGCAAAAAGCGGCACCGCCCCGAACGCGCCGGAGGCACCGATCTGATCGGCGCGGATCGCCGTTTGCGGGCTCCAGCGCAAGCCGAAGAGGAAATCCAGAATCGGTACCTTGGCGAAGAAGCGCAAGGATTCGAACAGCAGCGACAGGATGATGCCAAAGGTGGTGAGAATCGCCACCGTCGAGGCGATTATCATGACCACGCGGGCGACGCGCTCAACGGCGATACGGGCGCGCAGCGTCGGCGCGACCCGCCGCTGCGCCATCGCCAGACCGGTGAGGCCGGCGATGGCGGCCAGGGCGGCGGTGATCGCGCCGTTGGCGTCGGGCAGACCGATGATCGGGCTTAGCCAAGGCTGAGCTACAAGCCACACAACGGCGGCGCCCAAACCGGGGATGACGCACCACAGGGCCACATAGAGGCCGTGGTATTGCGGCCGCGAATGCAGATCGCGGACACGCGCACCGGCAAGGGCCAGCACCCGCCGGCGGCCGAACTCATAGCCGACTATCGAGAGGAGCAGCAGCGTGGCGATCAAAACGAGGATCTGCATCAGCGGGTCGGTCTGCTCCTAGAAATTTTCGCGGCCGGGGCGGAGGTGCGGGCGGAGGGCTCCGCGCATCCGGCACACCGGCCGCTCTTTGCTCCGTTAGGTGGTCCGTTACATGGACAGGGGGGCCATGCCGGTGGCCGCATCGCGCATGGCCTTGCGATCCGCCGCCGGCAGGGGAATGAGACCCTTGTCCAGCAGATAGCCGTCGTCGCCCCAGGCCCGGTCGCTGGTGAACTCGGAGACGAATTCCTTGATCCCGGGCACCTGGTCGACGTGCTGCTGCTTGACATAGAAGTAGAGCGACCGCGAGACGCCATAGTCACCCGCGGCGATGTTCTCGAAGGTCGGTTCGACGCCGTCGACCATCGCGCCGGCCAGCCGGTCCGCGTTCTGGTCGAGGAAGCTGAAGCCGAAGATACCGAGGGCCTTCGGGTTGGCCTCCAGCTTTTGCACGATCAGATTGTCGTTCTCGCCCGCCTCGATATAGGCGCCGTCTTCGCGCAGGGTGTGGGCGACGGCCTTGAAGGCCTGCTTGTCTTCTTTCTTCAGAGCTTCGAGGCTGTCGATGGACTCGGCACCCCCCTCCATGGCCAGCTCGACGAAGGCATCGCGCGTGCCGCTGGTCGGCGGTGGGCCGAGGACCTCGATCTTTTCGGCGGGCAACGCCGGATTGATCTCGCTCCAAGCCTTGTAGGGATTGTCGATAAGCTTGCCGTCCGGGCCGGGAACCTGCTTGGCCAAGGCCAGGAAGATTTCCTGCTTGCTCAGCTCGAAGCGCGGCGCCGACTTGGCATTGGCGAGCACGATACCGTCGAAGCCGATTCTAACTTCGGTGATCCCGACGCCGTTCTGGGTGCAGGCATCATACTCGGACTTCTTGATGCGCCGCGAGGCGTTGGTGATATCCGGGGTATCTTCGCCGACGCCGGCGCAGAACAGCTTCATGCCGCCGCCGGTGCCGGTGCTCTCAACGACCGGGGTCTTGAATTTTGTGGTCTTGCCGAAAGTTTCCGCCACGGCGGTGGAGAAGGGAAAGACCGTCGACGAGCCCACGATGCGGATTTGCTCGCGCGCCTGCGCCGGTTGCGCGGCGGCCATGGCGACACCGGCGAGTACGGCGCTAGCGACTATGACGGGGGCGAGACGTTGCTTGATCACAGGTGATACCTCCATTCGAGGTTCAATGGGTTTCGCGCGCGGCCCCAACACCGCTGCGCGCGCCGGCACCCCACCGACTGGGTGCAGCCTATGCAAGCACAAGGAAACAAATACTACAGAGAGGTGACAGTTTTGTGACAGACAAGGAGGGGAATCTCTTTTTCCGTCCAAAGAGTTATTTCTTGTCGGAAGTACCGCTGCGCGACTCGCCGGCCGCCGGCAGGATGGCGGTAAAGACAGACCCCTCTCCCACGGTGCTGTCGATGTCGAGCAGGCCGCGGTGCCGGTTGAGGATGTGTTTGACGATGGCCAGGCCGAGTCCGGTACCGCCAAGCTTGCGCGAGCGGGCCGCATCGACCCGGTAGAAGCGCTCGGTCAGGCGCGGCAGGTA
>JAJFGI010000293.1 GCA_021776215.1 Kiloniellaceae bacterium
TCCAGGTCGGCCCGGAGACCTTGGATCTGCTGGTCACCCCCATTTACGACGGCAACGGCACCTACACCTCCGCCATGCTCACCTGGAGCATCGTCACGCAGAAGGTCAAGGCCGACGCCCAGGCGGCGCAGCTCACCCAGATGGTCGAAGGCATGCCCATCGGCGTCATGATGTGCGATACCGAGAACTTTGAAATCAACTACATGAACAAGTTCTCCACCGAGGCTCTGAAGTCTCTGCAGGAGCACCTGCCGGTCAAGGCCGACGACATGATCGGCCAAACTATCGATGTCTTCCATAAGGTGCCGTCGCACCAACGCAAGATCCTCTCCGATGCCAAGAACCTGCCGCACAAGGCGCTGATCCAGGTCGGCCCGGAGACCCTCGACCTCTTGGTCACCGCCATTCACGACAAGGACGGCAACTACATGGGGCCGATGCTTACCTGGAGCGTCGTGACCGAGAAGGTCAAGGCGGACGCCGAGAGCGCGCGGTTGTTGCAGATGGTCGACAACATGCCGCTGAACATCATGACGTGCGACCCCAAAACGTTCGATATCAACTATATCAATAAGACCAGCCTTCAGACGCTGAAGTCGGTTGAAAGCCTATTGCCGGTCAAAGCCGACCAGCTGCTGGGAGAGTCGGTCGATATCTTCCACAAGAACCCGGCGCACCAGCGCAAGATCCTCTCCGACCCGAGGAACCTGCCGCACAAGGCCAAGATCAAGCTGGGCGACGAAACCCTGTCGTTGCAAGTCTCGGCCGTGCTGGACAAGGACGGCGGCTATCTCGGCCCCATGCTGGCTTGGGAGGTCATAACCAAGCAGGTACAGATGGCGCAAAGAGTCGGCGACGTCGTCGACATCGTCTCCTCCTCGTCGCAGGAGTTACAGTCGACGGCTCAGTCCATGGCATCGACGGCCGAGGAGACAAGCCGCCAGTCCGAGGCCGTGGCCGCAGCCTCGGAAGAGGCGTCAACCAACGTGCAGACGGTCGCCTCTGCCGCCGAGCAAATGTCCAAGTCGATCGAGGAGATCGGCCATCAGGTCGAGCAATCCTCTTCGATCGCCAGCCGGGCCGTGAGCGAGGCGGACCGCACCAACGTGACCGTCGAAGGTTTGGCGGAAGCGGCGCAGAAGATCGGCGAGGTCGTCGAGCTGATCAGCAACATCGCCAGCCAGACCAACCTGCTGGCGCTGAACGCGACGATCGAGGCGGCCCGTGCCGGAGATGCCGGCAAGGGCTTTGCCGTGGTCGCCTCGGAGGTGAAGAGCTTGGCCAACCAGACCGCCAAGGCCACCGAGGACATCGCTGCCCAGATCTCCGGCATGCAGGACGCGACCAAGGGTACCGTGGATGCGATCAAGGGCATCGCCAAGACGATCGGCGAAATCAGCGAGATCGCCTCGGGCATCGCCTCGGCGGTGGAAGAGCAAAGCGCGGCGACTCAGGAAATCTCCCGTGCGGTGCAAGAAGCCGCCACCGGTACCCAGGAGGTATCGACCAACATCACCAGCGTCAACTCGGCCGCGGTCGAGACCGGCAAATCCGCCGGCGATGTCCTCTCAGCCGCCCAGGAGCTGGCCAAGCAGGGCGATACCCTGCGCGCCGAAATTGAGAAGTTCCTCAACGACGACCAAGCAGCTTAAACGCCAATACCCCCGGACCCGGCATCAATCGCCGGGCCCGGGGTTATTCTTGACCGCCCGTGGGAGCTTCACCGCGCGGCGTACACCAGGGCCGCGCGCGCCTGTCCCCCTTGCGGCAGAACTCGCACTGCAGGCGCATTCGGTTCATCTGGTCGCGGAACCGAGATTCGCACGCTCGCAGAAAGGCCTCGCGGTTCTCCGCCTCGATGCTTACATCGGAGATCGGCGCCCCAACCACCTGCGGATCATGGAAGCCAAGGCGGCGCAGCAGCAGAACCGTGGCCGGATGCACCGAGTGAGCATAGACGCGCACTATGTTGCGCACGCCGCCGCTGACAAGATCGGCGAAACCACGGGCGACAAGAACGCCCGCCAAGCCCCGGCGGCGCAACGGCGGCGCGACGACGACGGAATCCAACTTCAGGACCAGGCGGGCTTTGTCCACCGCCGACTTTTACAAGTGGAAGCAGGCGACCGCGCACAGCGTCTCGCAACCCCAGAGGCCGGCAAGGGTCCGCTCGACGTCGGCCTCCGTCCTCGCGTCGCTGTCGAGAGACGTCGCGATCGGTCCGATCTCCGGCGATGTGGCATAGCGCTTGGCGAAGTCTCTGAACTGCCGTTCCGAGATTTCCTGTATGCGCGGACCTCGATGGCTCATGGCGACCTGCCCGGTTGGCAATCGACTCAGCTCGCCGTCATGGCGCACCGCGATTGCTGGCCATGAAAGTATCGGCCGAGTCCCTTAAATCCAGATAAAGGCGCAAAGCCATTTATTGGCTCGTACTTTACTGTTTTATATATATAAAATCGAGCGTTTGGCCCGGGTTTAGCCATGGGATAAGGTCTGAACCAGCCGCCCTATCGGGCGCCAAAGATGAAGGAGACGCGCCCGTGAGCGTGCCGTTGCCCAACACCTTTTTCTGTATCGACGGCCACACGTGCGGCAATCCGGTTCGCCTGGTCGCGGGCGGCGGGCCGGCGCTGAGCGGCGCCACCATGAGCGAGCGCCGCCAGGATTTCATTCGCCGCTATGACTGGATCCGCACCGGCCTGATGTTCGAGCCGCGCGGCCATGATCTGATGTCCGGCGCCATTCTTTACCCGCCGACCGACCCACGCTTCGATGTCGCCGTGCTCTATATCGAGACCACCGGCTGCCTGCCCATGTGCGGGCACGGCACCATCGGCACCGTGACGTTCGCACTCGAGCGCGGCCTGGCGCAGCCGCGCGAGCCCGGGACGCTGCACCTGGATACGCCGGCAGGGCCGGTGACGGCGGAGTACCGGATGGCCAACGGGTATGTCGAGTCGGTGCGCCTGACCAATGTGGGTGCCTATCTGGCCGCCGAGGATGTCACGGTCGACTGCCCTGGTTTGGGCGAGATCACCGTCGACATCGCCTATGGCGGCAACTTCTATGCCATCGTCGAGGCGCAGGCGAATTATCCCGGGCTGGAGGACGTCTCCGTCGGCGACCTGTTGCGCACCTCCCCCGCCTTGCGCACCGCCCTGAACGAGGCCATCGAGATCGCCCATCCCGAGGACCCGACCATCGCCGGAATCAGCCATATCTTGTGGACCGGCGTCCCGCGCCACCCGGATGCGCACGCCCGCAACGCGGTCTTCTACGGCGCCAAGGCCATCGACCGCAGCCCCTGCGGCACCGGCACCTCGGCCCGCATGGCGCAGCTCTGTGCGAAAGGCAAACTAAAGGTCGGCGATACTTTCATACACGAGAGCATCATCGGCTCGCTCTTCCACGGCCGGGTCGAGGCGGAAACCCGGGTGGGCAACTATGAAGGAATCGTGCCCTCGATCGAGGGCTGGGCGCGGATCACCGGGTTCAATACCATCTTCATCGACCCCCGGGATCCCTACGCGCATGGCTTTCAGGTGGTCTGAGACGCCGCTTACTGATCGGCAGCCGAAATGACGAGCACCGGCGCATCGTAGAAGCCGACTCGCCGGGACTCTTCACCCGCCAGCGGAACGGCATGGCAGTCCACCACGCCCAACGTGCGATAGCAGTATCTCTCCGCAAATATCGTCCGGTCGACCCGCCCGCTTGGCACACAGGCAGCGACCCCCAGAACGGCTGCGAGCAGGATCGCGGTCCGCCGCACGGCTCCTCCTCCTTCCCCGGTGTCAAATTCCCTTGCCATTTACCCTAGGCCGCGACCCCGCGGATGCCAAGGGTCATACCAAGTCTCACTGATATGGACCCATTTCATGGGGCGTATTGGCCGTTAACCATGTTCGGCGTTTTTAACGGTTTAGCAGAGTTTTCCGGCGACCCTCATGGGACGGGCCAGGGGCGTATCAGCCCCGGCACCGGACCGCCGGGTCGGACATCAGGCGCGCAAGACGCTGTCGTCCCGGCCACCATGACGGAGGTGGTGGAATGGCTTACGTGAATGAGGAACTCGAGGAACTCGACGAACTCGAGGACCTGGAGGATCTGCAGGACTATCGCCTGACCACGGCGGAGATTCTGTACCACATGCCGCAATACCCGGACTTGCTACAGAGCTATCTTTGGCAGTCGCTCGATCGGGTGCCGGACTTTCCCAAGCTCAACACCTTCCTGACGCGGTGGGAAGGCCAGTTGGAGGGCAAGTTGCACTCCGTGCGCGTCGGCTATGTGGGAATCATTCAGCCCATGGATTGGCGCTTCACCGACTGCGTTCCGGCGATGCACTAATACCAGTTCCCGGAAATTGCGACCCTGCCGCCATGCTTCGAGACGCCGCTTCGCGGCTCCTCAGCATGAGGTCATATTTTGATATCAAACACTCATCCTCATCCTCAGGAGCGTT
>JAJFGI010000294.1 GCA_021776215.1 Kiloniellaceae bacterium
CCCTGCGCCGCGCCGGAGGCCTTACAACCAGCCCTTTTCTTTGTAGTATCTCGCGGCACCATCATGCAGCGGCGCCGAGAGGCCGTCCTTGATCATCTCTTTCGGATCGAGATTGGCAAAAGCCGGGTGCAATTTCTTGAAGCGATCAAAGTTCTCGAATACCGCCTTGACGACCTCATAGATCACGTCCGGCTCGGTCTGCGCCGAGGCAACGAAGGTGGCGCGTACGCCAAAGGTTTCGACGTCCTTGTCCGTCCCCTTGTACATGCCGCCGGGAATCATCGCCTTTGCGTAGAACGGGTTGTCGGCGACCAGCTTGTCGACCGCGGCCCCGGTCACCGGAACGACGATCGCATCGCACGATGTGCTGGCTTCCTGGATCGAACCGTTCGGATGGCCGACCGTATAGATGATGGCATCCACGTTGTTGTCGCACAGGGCCGCCGACTGCTCAGCCGCCTTCAGCTCGGAGGCCAGCTTGAAATCCGACATCTGCCATCCCAAAGCCTCCATGAGAACTTCCATGGTGCCGCGCTGGCCCGACCCGGGGTTGCCGATATTGACCCGCTTGCCCTTCAGGTCATCGAACGTCTTGATTCCTGAATCGGAGCGCGCCACAACCGTGAACGGCTCTGGATGCACGGAGAAAACGGCCCGCAGGTCCTTGAAAGGGCCTTGCTCGGCGAACTTAGACGTGCCGTTGTAGCCATGGTATTGCCAGTCCGACTGGGCCACGCCGACGCCGCGCGAGCCAGCGCGAATCGCATTGATGTTGTCGATTGAGCCGCCGGTCGATGGCGCCGTGCACTTGATCCCGGTCTTGGCCGAATCGCGGTTGACGAGTTTGCAAATCGACTGACCGACCACATAGTAGACGCCGGTTTGGCCGCCGGTCCCGATGGTGACGAATTTCTCTTCAGCCGCGCGGGCCAGGCCGGATACGCCTGCCAACAGAGCTGTCGACGCCAAGCCGAAGGCGAAAAGTCCTACTGCAAGTTTTTTCATCATGCCGTCCTTTCTGCTCTCCCATTGTTTATTGGAATCGGCGCGTCGGATACCGCATGACCTAGGTCGTACCGCAACATCCGGCGCAATAATCGCCGGTGACGACGCGCGTGGCGCCGGAGGCAAGTGAAGGGTCGCGAGTTGTCTCCCTGTTTCTCGTCCGGGTGCGCTTCGCACCTTCTCGTTGTAGGCTCCAGTGAACACGTTTCCCGCGAAAAAGGAAACCCCTGGCGCCGAACTTCCGCTTAACCGACTGATTTATCGGGGCACGACGGAACTATTCTGCTGCCATTCGCCGATGATTGCGCGACACCGCACAATCCGGTCATTGGTCAGCCCGCCATAATTTCGCGCGCCACGGTCGCATCGGCCAGCGGCCGCCCCATGGCCCGCGCGCCGTCGGCAACAACCGCAACGAGGGCGGCGTTGTCCGGCGCCACGCGACCATCCGGAAGAGTCAGGTTATTCTCGAAACCCACCCGCCCATGTCCGCCAAGTGCCGCGGCGGCAAGCACGCAGGCCGCCTCTCGTGCCCCGAATGCGCACACCGCCCAGGTGTATCCCCGGCGATTGGCGGCGAGGAAAGGCAGCAGATCGCCGGGCGAGGACCGCTGCCCCACGCTATAGCGGCCCAGAACAAAGAGCACGAAACGCTGACTGTCGGCGACTATGCCACGCGCGGCCAGATCGTCGAACCGACGAACATCGTCATCC
Organism: Kiloniellaceae bacterium; assembly: GCA_021776215.1. Lineage (GTDB taxonomy): Bacteria > Pseudomonadota > Alphaproteobacteria > Kiloniellales > J153 > JAJFGI01. The sequence goes on from JAJFGI010000294.1 coordinate 1,720, forward strand.
GAATACAGGATGAACTGTGCCAGAACGCGCTCCGCGGCCAGCCAAGCAAAGAACTTTGCCGCCTCCCGTTCGTCGCCGCCTTGCGGTACCAGCTCTCGCACAGCCAGGCTCACGGCCTCGGGCCGTAGAGCGCGCACCATCGCCATCTGTTGCGCCGGCTCGTACATGCCGACCGCCTCGCTGGTCATCTGAATGACCAGGCGTTCGCCCGCCTCCCGCTTGACCGCCTCGATGGCCGCCCGGTAGGCGTCCGCGTCGAGAGTGTGCCGCCCGTCGCCGTCGCGCACATGCAGATGGATCATCGCCGCGCCGGCATCGGCACATGCCGCCGCGCAGCGGCCGATCTGGTCGGGTGTGATCGGCAGCGCCGGGTGATCGGCATGCCCCCGGCGCGCACCGTTCGGTGCCACTGTCAGAATCAGAGACGCCCAATCGGCGGTGGAAGCCTCGGAATTTGCTGGGCCCGTCAACGGCTTGCTCACGTTCGGCCGGTCGACGGCAGCCCCGCAATGGCGGCGTCGACCGCGTCGCCCAGTATCTCGACGATACGCGTCACGTGGCTGTCCTCGACGATGAACGGCGGGGCGAGCAGAATATGATCCCCACGCTCGCCGTCGATGGTGCCGTTCCCGGGATAGCACATCATGCCCCGCGCCATTGCCTCGGCCTTTATGCGCGCGTGCAGATTCATTTTGATGTCGAACGGCGCACGACTCGCGCGGTCGGCGACGAGCTCGATGCCGATAAAAAGCCCGCGGCCCCGGATATCCGCGACATGGGCATGATTGCCGAACGTCTCCTCGAGCAGGCGCCTGAGCAATTCACCCTGGCGCATCACATTGTCGAGCAGATTGTCGCCCTCGATCGTCCGTTGCACGGCCAGCCCGGCGGCGCAGGCGGTAGGATGTCCGATGTAGGTGAACCCATGTTGAAAAAAGCCGCTTCCCGCGGCAATCGCGTCAAAGATCTTGCCGGATACCAGGGTTGCGCCGATGGCTTGATAGCCGGCGCCGAGGCCCTTCGCACAGGTCAATATGTCCGGAGAAATCCCTTCCTGCTCACAGGCAAACAAGGTCCCGGTGCGGCCCATGCCGCACATCACCTCATCCAAAATCAGAAGCACCCCGTACCTGTCGCAGATCTCCCGAATTCTGCGGAAATATCCAGGCGCGGGCGGGACGGCGCCGGCGGTGGCTCCGACCACGGTTTCGGCGATGAATCCGGCCACCGTCTCCGGCCCGACTCGCAGAATTTCCGCCTCCAGATCGTCCGCGGCACGGCGGCCAAAGTCCTCCTCGCTTTCCCCGGCCTCGCTATAGCGAAAGGCGAAACAGGGCATGATGTGGCTGACCGGAATGAGCAGGGGCTCAAACGTCTTGCGCCGCGCCATGTTGCCGCCGGCCGCCAAGGCGCCGAGCGTATTGCCGTGATAACTTTGCCGGCGGGCGATGAAGTGGCTGCGCCGCGTCTGCCCGATCTCGACGAAATACTGGCGCGCGAGCTTGAGCGCCGTCTCGTTCGCCTCGGAGCCGCCGGAAACGAAGTATACTTTGCCTAGACCCTCCGGTGCCCGCGTAATCAGATGCTCGGCCAGTGCCTCCGACGGCTCGTTGGAAAAGAACGAGGTATGCGCATAGGCGAGCTTGTCGAGCTGCGCCTTGATCGCCCCGATAACCGCAGGGTGGCTGTGACCCAGACAAGAGACGGCGGCGCCGCCGGAGGCGTCCAGATACCGCCGGCCGGTGCGATCGATGACATGCACACCGTCACCGGCCACCGCAACCGGGTAGTCTTGCTTCGTATGGCGATGAAATACGTATGTCATCGATCCTGAACTCCGCCGCTTGCAATAGCCCTGTCGGGAGACAAGCATACAATGTCGGCCAGCGTACCGCACACGTCGGATTTCTCTACCTGTAATTGGCGTCGCCACCCGCCATCATGATTGTATTGACCCCGGCTGCCCAGTAGTATCCCGCCGCTCATCGCACGCGAGCACACGAATCACCGTACGCGGGTCGCCAGCATGAACCTGAAGGACCACATCCGCACCATCCCGGATTTTCCCAAGCCGGGGATCCTGTTCTACGACGTCTCGCCCTTATTGGCCCATCCGGCGGCGTGGCAGGAAACGATGGACCAGCTTGCCGAGGCCGTAGCACCGCATAAGCCCGACATCCTGGCCGGAATCGAGTCGCGCGGGTTTCTGGTCGCTGCGCCGCTCGCGCTTAAGCTCGGCCTCGGTTTTATCATGGTCCGCAAGCAAGGCAAGCTGCCCGGAGCCACGTTGCCCTACACCTACGATCTAGAGTACGGCACGGATACCATCGAGATCCAGGCTGACGCGGTTGAGCAGGGGCAAAAAATCGTCCTCTTGGACGATCTCCTCGCCACCGGCGGCACGATGAATTCCGCCGCGCAGCTTCTGCGGCAAGCCGGCGCCCAAGTGATGGGGTGCGCATGCCTCATCGAGCTGACCTTCCTGAACGGTCGGGCGCGCCTGGACATTCCGGCGACGACCCTGGTCAGCTACGACCAATAGCCCAACTCGGCGAAACCGCAAATGTCTAGGGTTTCCGCCACCCCTTAACGGCAACTTAACTAAACACCGGGCATGGTCCTCGGCTGCGGCAATGCCTTTCGCACCGGCGCCATATCATCCCGATTGGCCCGGAGGAGGGCGGCTATTCGCCGTTATAGATTCGCCGGCACTCCCGCCGCCAGGGCGCGACGGGACGCCGGTCGTGCGCAACACGAAAAGGCTTCATAGGGCCCAAGGTGCAAGAGACTTTCGTCGATACACTCGCTGTCGCCGGCGCGATCGTATCGGCCCAACTTGCCGGCTTCATGTACCTGTTCTCGCGCCAGCGCGGCAGTAATCCTGCTCTGGTCTGGTGGGCCGCGGCGCTATCGGTCGAGGCCATGCGTCTCGGCTTCCTTGCGTTTTCCAGCATGATGCCTGATACGGCTTCCGACCTTCTCGGCGATGGCGGCCACGCGCCCGTCGCTTTACTCATTCTGGCGGGCTGCAAGCGGTTTGTGGGCCACCGGCGACATTTATCACCTTTTCTTATCGGTGCGCTGCTGGCGGTCGGTGCCATCATCGTCGGAACAGTATATCGGCCGGCATCGGCCTTGCTCGAAATTGTTCTCTTGGGGACCGCGGCCGCCGCCTTCATCGCCATGCTGTGGCTGTTCCGGTCTCAGTACCGTACCCATGGATGGTACGGATACGCCGCTGTGGTCATTCCGCTCTCGCTCACCACGACGTATCTGCTAGGCGATACAATCCACGCGATCGGGAGTTTCGGTCTCCAGAACGCCGGCAGCGACGCCGGCTTCTGGACCAGCATCTGGTTGACGGCGGGGGACCTCGGCTTGTCCCTATTTACGCTGGCAAGCCTGCTCATTGTCGCTCAACAGCACGAAAACTGGACGAACCGCGCCGCTGCCAGCAGCATCGAGGCCTCTGAGCAACGCTTCCGCGACATCGCGGAGGTCGCGGCCGACTGGATTTGGGAAACCGGACCGGATCTTCGTTTCACGTTCTTCTCGGAAAGGCTCGAGCACGTCACGGGTATGAGACGGGCCGATCTCCTCGGCAAGACGCGGCGTGACCTGCTGGGCGGCGACCCGAACGAAGCGACCTGGCAAAAACACCTCGAAGATCTGGAATCCTACCGCCCGTTCCGGAACTTCGAATACGTCCTGGCAACTGCCGACGGCAGGCTGCGCCATCTGCGGATCAGCGGTAAGCCGGTCTACGACACCGACGGTATTTTCTTGGGGTACCGAGGGACCGGCACCGACATAACCACCGAGATCGAGGCGCGGCAGCAAGCTGCGCGGCTTGATCAGCGTCTTCGCGACGCAGTTGAGAGCATGCTGCATGGCGTCGCCCTGTTTGACGCCGAGGATCGCCTCGTTTTCTGCAACAGCAAGCATAGAGCCATCTATCCGAATGCCGGACATCTCATGATTCCGGGCAGAACCTTCGAGGAGATCCTGCGGGCGTCGGTGAACACCGATACATTCGCCATCAACGATGACCGCGAGGATTTCATACAACAGCGCTTAAAGGCACATCGAGAACGCACGAGCGAACCCCTACAGCAACGGCAGAGCGACGGACGCTGGGTCCAGATCAGCGAGACGGGCACCACTGAGGGTGGCACCATCACCTCGTGGACCGATATCACGCAACTCAAACGACGCGAGCGGGCCCTTGCGATTGTGGTCGAGGGCGGCACCGGCGAAGGGCTTTTCCTTGACGCCGCGGTCCGCGCCCTGGCGTTCGGTCTAGGCTATCGTTGGGCGGGAGTCAGCCGCTTCCTCGGCAATGGCAGGGCCAAGCTAGTGGCCATGTGGGACACCGACGCGCCGGGCGAATTGATCGAGTACGAACTCGCGAACACCCCGTGCGCCGACGTTGCCGACGGAAAGGAGTACTGCTTCTATTCGAGTCAAGTTGCAGAAAGATTCCCACACGACACCTATCTTCGGGAAATCGGCGCCAGCAGCTATCGCGGTCAGGCGATCCGCGATGCCGGCGGTCGGTTGATAGGCCACGTCTTCGCCATCAACGATCAGGCGGACCCGGTGGAAGCCGAACAGCGCGAACTGTTGAGCATCATCGCCCGCTGGGTCGGCATCGCCATACAGCAGCAAAGAGCTGAAGAGGCTCTGCGCGAAAGCGAGATTCGGTTCCGCGACTTCGCCGAATCCGCCTCCGACTGGTTCTGGGAAACGGACCTGGATCAGCGCTTCACGTATTATTCGGCCAATGGGCCATTCGGGGATATCCGAGAGCCGCATGTTGGAGAGTCAAGCTCTCCGCGATCGCCGGTCGGAAAGTTGCGCCAGGATATATGGCGCGGGATCGCCGAGCCCGACCACAGCGCCACGATTGGCGAATATATGGCTGCCGGAGAGGCCTTCCGCGACCTACAATTCCGCTATCGATCACTAGCACGGGGCGACGCCTACATTCGCGTTTCCGGCAAGCCCGCCTATAACCAGCAGGGACAACTCATCGCCTATCGCGGTAGCGGCCGCGATGTGACGGCGGAAGTGACGGCGGAACTGCAGCACAACAAAACCGCCAACGTGCTGGAAACGGTATTCGAGAACATGGCCGAAGGCATCAGCGTAACGGACACCGATCTCAACGTTGTCGCCTTCAACCGCCGCTTCCTCGAATTGCTGGACTTCCCACAGGACTATTTCCAACCCGGCGACCCGTTTGAAAAATTCATCCGGTACAACGCCGAGCGCGGCGAATACGGTGATGGGGATATCGACGATCAGGTTCGGGAGCGGGTCGGCCTAGCTGCAAAATTCACCCCCCACCAGTTGGAGCGTGTGCGCCCTGACGGAATTGTCCTGGAGATCCGCGGCATCCGGATGCCGGGCGGCGGTTTCGTCACGACCTACGCCGATGTCACCAAGCGGCGGCTTTCGGAAGATGCGCTCCGCAAAAGCGAGGCCAGTTTGGCAAATGCCCAGCGTATCGCACGGCTGGGCAGTTGGGACCGGAATCTCGCCACGCACGAGCTCACTTGGTCGGACGAGACCTACCGAATTTTCGGAATTACACCCGATGATTTCGACGGACACTACGAAAGTTTCCTCCGCCGGATCCACCCGGACGATCGTGACTTCGTTCAACTGGCCGCGCGCCGCGCCCTTACCGGGACCGTCTATAGCATCGACCACCGCATCATACTTCCTGACGGCAGTGAGCGCATCGTCCACCAACAGGGCGAAGTGGAATTCGATAGCAACAAGACACCGATCTTTCTCCGCGG
>JAJFGI010000295.1 GCA_021776215.1 Kiloniellaceae bacterium
GGACAGCGGCCGGCCCATCGTCGTCTCGCACCCGGACAGCCCGCATGCCAAGACCTACGTGGCCATCGCCCGCCAGGTCTGGGACAAGGTCTCGGCCCGCCTCAGCAGCACCGACCGCCAGGCCCCCAAGATCGTGATGCAATAAGCGGCCCGGCGCGACCGCTAATCGCAACTGCTCGGCGGCAGGCTGCCGTCGAGGCAATCGGCCGTCCGTTCCATGGTCCCGGAGACCACGCCGGATAGCTGGCCGATCGCCACCAGCACGACCACAGCGACCACCCCCGTCAGCATGGCGTACTCGACCGACGTTATACCGGCCCGGTCACGCCACATGGTTTGGAAAACGGTGCGAATACCGACCATGCCGCCCCCCCTTTTTCGATGCCGTGGCGGCCCTGCGGAAGACGCGCGCCACTGTCGAGCACATTTTCCAGCATAGCATAGCCCGGCCCAGTTCAATCACCCTTCGGGAGCCGATCAGGACTCCCGGCCAAGCGCCACCATCAACTCGGTCCATTCCCGCTTCGACAGGCCGGAGTCGTCCTGCGCCACCGCCTCGCCGGCGAGCAGGCGGCGGACGATCTCGAGCGCCGGGCCCGACAGCCGCACACCCTCCATGGCGTGCTTGGCGAAGGACTCATAGGTGATCGGCACCCAGCGCTTGACCGTTTCCAGCATGGCGTCGGCATAGGCGCGGATCTCGTACTGGGCGTGCGGATCGGCGCGCAGCGACAGGAAATGCAGTAGATTGTGCAGATCGCACTTCCAGTACCACTGGGTATAGATATTGAGCGGCAGGTTCATGCGGGCCAGCTCGCGGGCCAGGCCGGGCCGGTCCTCGTCGATGATGCTGCCGTCTTCGCGCTGGTTCAGCATCTCCTCGTAGTGCGCATAGGTGTGTGCCGAATCTTCGCGCAGGATTTCGAGCACACGCGCCGCCTGCGCGCCCTCCAGAACCTCGCCGCGCCCCTGCCGGTTGGCCTGCGACTGGGCCGCCAGATGCTCCGGCGCCGGGATGTAGAACTCCTTGTCGAGGACCGAATAGCGCGCCGAATACTCGTTCACGTTGGCGGTGCGGTGGCGGATCCACTGGCGGGCGACGAAGATCGGCAGCTTCACATGGAACTTGATCTCGCACATCTCGAAGGGCGTGGTGTGCCGATGGCGCAGCAGATAATCGATCAGGCCCGCGTCGCCGCGGGTCTGCTTGGTGCCCGTGCCGTAGGAGACGCGCGCCGCCTGCACGATCGCCGCGTCGTCGCCCATATAGTCGACCACACGGACGAAGCCGTGGTCGAGGACCGGCAACGGCTCGTACAGGATTTCCTCGAGGGCGGGCACGGTGACGCGCCGGGTTGCCGTCCGGGTCTCGCGCTGTTCGCGCACCTCGGCCTCTTGCGCCTCGCTGAGAAGGCGCCGCTGGCGCCCGCCGGCGGGCGGTTGGGCCCCCGGTTCAGCCCCTGAGTCGGGCCGTGGGGTGTCGTCGTTGCTCTTTCGCGATGCACTCATGCGCATAAACCTACCCTAGTTTGCCGGTGCTTGCCGACCCCCCGCGCCGCAGGAACGGCTGAAACCTGTGGATTGTGGCAAGCAGTATAGGAATGGGCCGCCGATTCGGCGACCGCCATCCCACCCACAAGGCTTTAATCGGCGGCCGGATGGCCCTATATTACGGGGGTCGGGAAACCGACTATAGCGCTACACGGACGTATGGAATAAGCGCAGCGGACCCGGGGGCAGTACCCGGCGCCTCCACCAAATTCTCTGCCGAAGCCAACAGCTTTGGCGACACCGACGGGGGCGAAATAGGATCGACGCGCGTGGTAAAGGTACGGTCGGCGCTCGGCATGGTACCGCCGTTATCGGGCCATCACATAGTTGCAAATGACAACTACAGTGAGGTTCGCCTCGCTGCCTAAGGGCGGCTAGGTTAGCCAAAGACTAAGTCCTCGGCCCTCACAAGCCTAGGCGGGGTTCGGGGCGCACCTGGCAACAGAAGCGCCCCACTTCAAGATTTTGACACAGATAATCGCGACACAAAGCGGCGCCACGGGCTCGACGTCGGCGGCGCAGGGGGGTACGGTGCGGGCATGGCGGAAAACGAGCTCAGATACGACAGCATGGTCGAGGAGGCGTTGCGCGGGGTCGTCGGCAAAGCCCTGGCCCACGCGGCCAAGCACGGCCTGCCGGGAGAGCACCACTTCTACATCACGTTTCGCACCGACGACCCGGGCGTGATGATCCCGGATCATTTGCGGCAACGCTACCCCGGTGACATGACGATCGTTCTGCAGCACCAATTCTGGGGGCTGGACGTCGGCGACGACGTGTTCTCGGTGACCCTGACTTTCTCGGACGTGCCGGAACGGCTGACCGTGCCCTACGCCGCGGTCGTCGCCTTCGCCGATCCCTCGGTTCGCTTCGGGCTGCAGTTCGACGTGGCCGACGGCCGGGGCAAGGCCGGCCCCGGCGACGCACCGAAAGCCGCGGCGCCCGAGCCGGCCACCGGCGGCGCCAACGAATCAAAACCCGGCGGGGCGACACCGGCTCCCGCCGAGGGCTCGGAAAACGTGGTCCCGCTCGATACCTTTCGCCGCAAATAGATTGGCCCCCAAGCGCGCCGGGACAGGGGGACCGTCATGCTTGCGCCGCAGACCTGCGCATATCCCGATTTCCTTTTCGATGGCCCGGCCGAGGCGCCGATGACCGTTGCCCTGGCGCATGGTGCCGGCGCGCCGATGGACTCGCCCTTCATGACCGCGCTTGCCGCGGAGCTGGCCGCGGCCGGCGGCGGCCGCTGGCGGGTCGCCCGCTTCGAGTTCCCCTACATGGCGGCGCGGCGTGCGGATGGCCGGCGGCGGCCGCCGGACCGGCAGCCGCGCCTACTCGAGTCCTGGCGCGCCGCCATTGCCGCCTTGGGCGCCGGCTCAGTCGTCATCGGCGGCAAATCCATGGGCGGACGCATGGCCAGCCTGGTGGCCGATGGGTGCGGCGTGCGCGGCCTCCTGTGCCTCGGGTATCCCTTTCACCCGCCACGCCGACCGGATCAATTGCGCACGGCCCACCTCGGCGATCTGGCGACGCGGACGCTCGTGGTGCAAGGCACGCGGGATCCGCTGGGGAGTGCCTCGGAGGTGGCCGCCTATTCCTTGTCGCCAGCCATTCGCATACACTGGATCGAGGATGGCGACCACGACTTGGTCCCGCGCAAGAAAAGCGGGCGCGACCGCGATGCGGCCTGGCGCGAGGCGGCAGACGCGGCGACCGGGTTCCTCGATGACCTGATGGCGGCGGCATGAGCAAGGACCGCCGCTTCGTCGACCGCGTGCTCGGTCTGCTGCTGCCCGCCGGACCGGTACGGGCGCGCGCCATGTTCGGCGGCTGGGGCGTCTATTTGGACGATACGATGTTTGCCCTGATTGCCAACGACGAGTTGTTCCTGAAGATCGACGGCAAGACCGAGGCCGCGTTCGCCGCCGCCGGAGCGGAGCCTTTCGTCTATTCCCGTGGTGGCGAATCGATCGCCATGTCCTATAGGAAGGCGCCCGACGGTTCGCTCGACGATACCGGCTCTTTATTGCCGTGGGCGGAGATGGCCCTGGCCGCGGCCAGGCGGTCCCGAGCAGGCAAGAAGAGCAAGGGCGGCAAACGCAAGACGGCCCAGAGCAAGACGGCCCAGAGCAAGACGGCCAAGAGAGGATCCCCATGAAGAAGCAGGCTGGAACCCGCGTCGAAAGCGACACCATGGGCGAGATCGAGGTACCGATCGGCTGCTATTGGGGCGCGCAGACGC
>JAJFGI010000296.1 GCA_021776215.1 Kiloniellaceae bacterium
CAGGTCGAAGATCTGCTGTTTGAGCGCGGCATCGATATCTGCCACGAAACAGTACGCTTCTGGTGGACCCGGTTCGGTCCGATGTTCGCCGCGGAGATCCGGAAGCGGCGCATTCATCATCGGTCATATTCGCAGTGGCGATGGCACCCGAAAGTGCAGAGATGTCGTCAAAACCGGGTGCGCTTCGTTAGCCCGGGAGAAGTCTGGGAGATAGCCTGCTTACTGCTCAGATGGCGTCCGGCATGAAGGCCGCGTGACCTTGGTTCAGGCTCTTGTGGAACGTGGGAACCTGTCGCCCCGATGCAAAGGGAGAAGTCCAAGTGGAAGCCCACGAGACAAGCGTACCGATGCGGGGCACAGGGACGGAGTTGCGTGTTGTAGTGAGTTCCGCCTTATTGTTGACAATTATCAATTTGCTGCGTAGTTGTCCGGCAGGAGGCGGTTTGCATGTCTGATGCTTTGCTGATCTCGAAGCGGACCCTCGATACGCAGGCGGCGTCGGTTGTTCGCGAACGGATTATTGAGGGCGCGATCTCCCCTGGTGAACGGCTGACAGAGATCAAGCTCTCGGAGCAACTGGGCCTGTCACGCGGTACGGTACGGGCCGCCTTGCGTCAGCTCGTGGCGGAAGGGCTGGTACAGCAGGTTCCCTATACCGGCTGGGAGGTGACCAGACTCACGGCAAGCGATGCCTGGGAGTTGTACACGCTTCGCAGCAGCCTCGAGGGTCTTGCCGCGCGGCTGGTGGCCGAGACGATCAGCGAAGCGGGAAGGCGGGCGCTCGATGGCGCGCTGGCACTGTTAGAGAAAGCATGCCGGAAGAATGATCAAGTGACGGCCGCGAAGGCTGACTTCGCCCTGCACAGGACCATCATTCAGCTCTCGGGCCATGCTCGTCTCGCGGAGCAATACGGAATCATCGCGCGCCAAATCCAGCGCTATATCGTCTCCTCGGACGCCCTGGTCGCCAATCCGGGCGCGCTGCTCGATCAACATGCCCCTATGGTCGATGCCATCAAGGCGGGCGATCCCGACCGGGCCGAGCAAATCGCGCGGGCGCACAACCTGAAGGAGGGGGCCGCTTTGGTCGAGCATCTTCGGACGCACGAGGGAAAAGCTCCCTAGGGTAATCCGCCTAACGTATTCTTATCGTAGGGTTTTCGCCCCAGAATTCCATTCACCCCCCCCGATTTTTTGGCGAGGATTGAGCTCGCGGCAGTTTTATTGATGGCAATTGATTGTTGACAATCAACAATCAATTGATGTTTGATCGCCGCGGCACCTGATCCGGCCTTACAGGAGGGGAAGGTGCACCGAAGACGAGCTGCCCGCCGGATCTTTCAGCCGGCACGCAACTTTAAGAGGCTTACGGCAAGCCTGCCGCAGCGCAGGCCGCCCATATTCGCCCAACAGGGAGGTAAACAATGGAAAAGATCAGCGATCGGAAATGGAATCGATTTTTGCAGTCGCTCGACCGCCGGCGGTTCTTGACGGTTTCCGTCGCGGCCGGCGCGCTCACGCTGGCGCCGCGCTTCGTGCGCGCGGACGCCGGCGAGCCATACAACCTTGGCGTTCTATTGCCGAGCACGGGCGCCGGTGCGAATTGGTCGGAAAGCGCCATCAAAGCGATAAACATCGCGGTCGCCGACATCAACAGCCGCGGTGGGTTCCTCGGCAAGCACCCGATCAAAATCCACTATCGCGACACCCAGACGAAGCCCGATGTGACCACCCGCGAGGGACGGTCGATCATCCTCGATGAAAAAGTGCGGGCGATCGTCGGCACCTACAGTAGCGCCAGTGCCCTAGCGCTGCAGGAGATTACCCACGAGGCAAAGGTTCTCCAGCTCGCCTCGATCTCCAACAGCGAGAAGATCGTCGGCGAGAACTTCTCCCCCTACACCTATGAGTTCGGCCCGAACACCAAGATGATGTCCAACGCCATGGTCTCGGCGGTTGCTAAACTCGCCAAGACCAAGGGCTGGAAGCGGTATATGACCATCGGCCAGGATTACGAATGGGGCCGCAACATTCAGAATGGATTTGTCAATGAACTGAAGACCGCGGCGCCGGACGTCGAATTGCTCCGGGAGATGTGGTTCAAGCTCGGGGAAAGCGATCTCGGCTCCTACATTTCCGGCATCATGTCGATCAAGCCGGACTTCGTGTTTCCCGCGATTGCCGGCAAGGACTCCCGCACCTTCATGGAGCAAGGGCAGGCGATGGGGATGCTGCAGACGACCTCGATCGTGGGCGGACAGATCACGACGGTCGAATTGCAGCAGCAAAAGGATACCCTGCCACGCGGCTTGGTCGGCATGTCGCGCTGTGCATTCTTCGCGCACCTCGATGAGCCGGTCATGCAAAGCTACATAAAGAAGTATCGCGACGCAGAAGGTCAGTACCCGACGGATATGGCCTGCATGAATTTCGATGTCGTCTACGGCCTCGAGCAGGCGATCAATAGAGCCGGGACGATCGAGACCGAGGCCGCCAAGGACGCCCTCAAGGGCGCCACGATCGACACCGGCCGTGGGCGTCGCACGTTCAGAGAGTGCGACAATCAACTCAACGTTCCGACCTATATCGGCGAGGTGCACGACGATCCGGAATTCCCGTTCCCCATCTACAAGCGCGACACGATGATCGTGGTCGAGGCGGAGAATGTTTGGGGAACGTGCGATGAAGCGACAGCGAACCGCAAGACGCGAGCATAGCCTGCCTCCCTGTGCGCTGGTGCCCGGTCCTGTCTGAGGACCGGGCGCCCCTTCTCTTGGTCCCGTTGATCGTCAAATCTGGACGCCTATCCAATGGAATTCGGTTTCGACTTCGTTTTTCCCCAGCTGATGGCCGGTATCTCGCGAGGCATGCTGCTGTTTCTTGTGGCGGCGGGCCTGTCATTGATATTTGGCGTGATGAATATCCTGAATTTCGCCCATGCCACGTTCTGGCTGCTGGGGGGATACATTGCCTACTCAGCCTTCACCGCCTTCGGCCCCCCGTCCGGCGCGAACCCACTGCTCGTCATTCCGGCGACGGCGGTTGCGGTTGCCGCGCTCATGCTGCTCGGATTCGGTTTGGAACGCGTGTTGATTCGGCGCATGTACGGCCGGGAGGTGCCGGAACAGCTACTTCTGACCTTTGCCCTCGTGCTCATCATTGGTGATCTGATAAAGCTTGTCTGGGGAGTGGAGGATCGATCGGTTTTCCTCGGCCTACCGCCTGCGGTGATCTTTGGCGCATTCATCAATATCTACTACCTTGTCATCATCGCGGTCGGCCTGGCCGTGCTTGCCGGACTCTATTGGTTTCTCCAAAGGACGCGATTCGGACGTATCGTCCGGGCGGCGGTGCACAGCCGCGAGATGGTGGAAGCGCTCGGAATCCGAATTGCGACGATCTACATGGTCGTGTTCGGGCTTGGTGTGGGGCTCGCGGCGCTCGCAGGGGGCGTCGTCCTTCCCCTGACGCCGCTGGCGCTCGGTGCCGATATCGACCTCATTGTCCAGTGTTTCGCGGTCGTTGTGGTCGGGGGCTTCGGCAGTGTGATCGGAACGTTCGTTGCCGCGATTCTGATCGGCGTGACTTATTCCTTCGCCATATTCCTGTGGCCCGACGGTGCGCTCGCCATCATCTTCCTCTTCGTCATCGCGGTCCTTGTCGTCCGCCCTTGGGGCTTGTTCGGGACGGAATTGCGCACATGAGCCGTTTTGCTTTGCCCTCGGGTCATAACGTGGCGAGACCACGGCTGTCTTACCTGGCCTCGCCAATGCAGGGAACCGTCATCGCCGCCGCCCTCGGTGCCGCCATCGCTCTTCCATTCTTCGTTGGAGAATTTTGGGTCCATGTCGCAAACGAGATCTTGATCCTCGGGCTGTTCGCGATGAGCTTCAATCTGATTTACGGTTACATGGGTCAGATCAGCTTTGGCCATGCCGCATTCTTTGGCGTTGGCGCCTATACAACCGCAATCATCATTCGCGCCCCTCTTGCCGAAACGGGACAAATCGGCTGGGGGATATTCTTGGCGGCCATCCTCGCCGCGCCCATCGTTTCAGCGTTGGTGGCGGCAATCGTCGGCTGGTTTTGCGTTCGCTTGACCGGGATCTATTTCGCGATCCTGACGCTCTCGTTCGGCGAGCTTCTCTATTACATCGTGTTCCAATGGTACAGTTTCACTGGCGGTGACGACGGGATCCAGGGCTTGCGCCCGCCGGCCGTTCTCATGGCGACCGAGGGGTACTATTACTTTTCGCTCATCCTAGTTGCCGTGGCCGCCATGGTCGTTTGGACGATCACGCGCTCACCGTTCGGTTATGTACTGCGCGCCATGCGCGACAACCAGCGGCGCGCGGCCTTTCTTGGCATCAACGTCAGGGTCCATCAATGGGCCAACTTCGTCATTGCCGGTGCCTTTGCCGGATTTGCCGGCGCTCTTTGGGGACCTTTCGGTCGAAGTGTCGCGCCCGGCCTTCTCGGGTGGCAGAAATCCGGTGAGGCGGTCTTTGCGGCTCTGATCGGAGGGGCCAACTACCTCCTTGGGCCCATGCTAGGTGCAGGGGTCTTTACCTTCCTCCATGCCTTCGTGACGAAGTACACGGAGTATTGGCCGCTGACGATCGGCGTCGTCATCCTGCTTCTCGTGCTCTTCCTGCCCGGCGGTATCCTCAGCCTCGTGCCCAAGGCCTGGTGGACGCGCCGCGGCGCTTCCGCGGACGTGCCGGAGCGCACAAAAGAACCGGTGCCGAAGTCATGACCGAGAACATTTTAACGGTGCGCGGTCTCGACAAGCGATTTGGCGGCATTCACGTTACGCAGGCCATCGACTTCGATCTTCGCAAAGGCGAGCAATCCGCCATCATTGGACCGAACGGTGCGGGAAAGAGCACCTTCTTCAATCTTCTGACCGGCTATCACCGGCCGGATCGCGGGAAGATTCTCTTCGACGGGGTCGATATTACGTCTTGGCCACCCCACCGTATCGTCAAGGCCGGCATTTCCCGGGCCTTCCAGGTCAGCAACATTTTCGGCCGAATGACGGTCCACGAGAACGTGCGCGCCGCCGTGCACGCCCACGCGGGCGTGACCTTCCGGCTGTTCGCGCCGGCGGCGCGGTTTGGTGGCGACGAGGTCGCGGAAGCACTTGACCGCTGCGGGCTCGCGGGACAGGCGGATACGGTCGCCGGTGATCTTTCCCAGGGCGATAAGAAAAAGCTTGAGCTTGCAATCGCTCTTGCGGGGCGGCCGCGGCTTCTCTTTCTCGACGAACCGACCGCGGGCATGTCGATTCAAGAGACGGAGGACACCATGCAGCTCGTCGACCGGCTTAACCGGGAGCTCGAGATCAGCGTGCTGTTCACCGAGCATGATATGGGCGTCGTCTTCAATCATGCGCAGCGTATCAGCCTTCTTCACAGGGGCAGTTTCCTGGTTGCCGGCACGCCGGACGAGATTCGGCAGAACGAGCTCGTGAAGCGCGTCTATCTGGGTGAGGGGATCTGATGCCCGGCCTCAAGGTGCGCGATCTTCATACCTATTACGGCACGAGCCACATCCTCTTCGATGTTTCACTGGAGATCGAGGATCGCTCGACAGTGTGTCTGCTCGGCCGGAACGGCGCCGGGAAGACCACAACACTCAAATCCATCATGGGCTTGGCGACGCCGCGCTCCGGCGCGATCTTGCTCGACGATCTGGAGATCGGCGGAAAAAGCCCTGTCGACATCGCGCGCCTCGGTGTCGGCTATGTTCCAGAGGAGCGGATCATCTTTCCCGACTTGACCGTGCGGGAGAACCTTGAAGTCGGAGAGAAGACGGCACCGTCATACGTTGTCGAACGTTGGTCGGTCGATGCCATCTACGGCCTGTTCCCGATGCTGGAAGCCCTCGACGGCCGTGTTGGCGCCTATCTCTCCGGCGGTGAGCAACAGATGCTCTCGATCGGCCGTACCTTGATGGGTAATCCGTCGCTGCTGCTTCTCGATGAGCCGGTCGAGGGCTTGGCGCCCGCGGTCGTATCGGCCCTCAGCACGCAAATCAACAGGCTCAAGAAGATGGGCCTCACAATACTGTTCTCGGAACAAAATCTGGCCTTCTCGGAGGCAATTGCGGACAGGGTCTTCATCATCGAGTCCGGGCGGATCAAATACGAGGGCACGTTTGCAGACCTGAATGCGGATGCGGGCTTGAAACACCGGTATTTGGCTGTGGGGTGAGCGGAATCAGCGTGACCGTCATCATGGCCAGACTTGTTATCAACACTCAGACATGCGGGTGAGCTGCCGCGGAGTCCAGGCGCAGATTCACCACCAGGAAAGGTAGAGATTATGAGAAGCAGGAAGCAATACACGGGCGTCGAACGCTCGCTGCAGCGAGCCTGGGCTAAAGGCGCCGGTCTGATCGACGAGGAGTTCGAGCAGCCGATGATTGCCGTGGTCAACACGTACCAGGACTTTTCACCGGAGAACTTTCACCTCCGCCAGGTCGCCGACGCCGTAAAGGCGGGTATCCGAATGGCCGGAGGCACGCCCTGTGAGTTTAACACCTTCCATGTCACGGATAGCGAGACATTTGCCTCGGTCGGCATGCGCTATGTGCTGCCGAGTCGTGACGTGGTGGCCGATATGATCGAGTTGATGGTCGAGGGCCATCGGTTCGACGCCATGGTTCTGATCGGCTCCGGAGATAAGGTCATGCCGGGAATGATGATGGCCGCCAGCCGCCTCGATTTGCCGGCGATCCTCATCTATGGCGGGCCGACCCCAGCAGGCGTTTACGACGGCAAGAAGGTGTTCCTGGAGACGGTCTACGACGCGGTGGGCGAGCACATCCGCGGCAAGATCTCGCGAGAGTATCTCAAGGGACTCGAAGATCATCATTTTCCGTTCAGCGGCGCCTGCGATACGGCGACCTCGGGCAATACCGCCGGTATCTATACCGAGGCGCTCGGCTTGGCGCTGCCCGGTTCCGGAACCCTCCCGGCCGGCGGCAACTTTCAGCTTCGCGCGGCCAAATACACCGGCATGCGCATCATGGACCTGCTGGCTAAGGATATCCGCCCCTCGCGGATCCTGACCCGGCAGGCGTTCGAGAACGCGATGCGCGTGGGCATGGCGGTGGGCGGCTCCACCAACATGGTCCTGCACATCATAGCCATGGCCAAGGAGGCCGGCATCGACATCACTTTTGACACGTGGGACGCGCTTAGCCGCACGACACCGACCTTGGTGAAGCTGGCACCGTCCGGTCCTTGGGGCGTAACGGACCTCAACGATGCCGGCGGTGTGCCGGCGGTGATGAAGGCCCTTGGCAAGCGCATCCACAAGGATTGTCTAAGCGTCTCGGGACAAACCGCCGGTGAAATAGCCGATCGAGCGGTGAACCGGAATGGGCAATGTATCCATCCGGACACCGACCCGGTCGAGCCTGAGGGAGCCATCTTTATTCTCAAGGGCTCTCTGGCTCCTGGCGGTGCGGTCGTCAAGGCGTCGGGAGTTGCCAAAGGCATGTGGCACGCGCGCCTCAAGGCACGTGTGTTCGAGGACGAGGAGGCGGCAATCGATGCGGTCCGTGGCGGCGATATCGAGCGCGGCACGTGCATCGTCATCCGCAACGAAGGCCCCAAGGGCGGCCCCGGTATGCGCGAGATGTTGGGCGCGACTTCGGCTGTCATGGGAGCAGGTCTTGGCGATTCGTGCGCTCTCGTGACCGACGGCCGTTTCTCGGGCGCGACCCACGGGCCGGCGATCGGTTATGTAACGCCGGAAGCCGCGCGCGGCGGGCCGATCGCGGTCGTTCAGGACGGCGATGAAATCGTCATTGATCTTGATAACCGGAAGCTCGATCTTCTGGTGGCGCCGGAAGAAATAGAGCGTCGATTCGCGCGCTATGAGCCGCCCGCGCCCCGGGCGACGCGCGGTTACCTTAAATTCGATGCCGATCATGTGGCGCCGGCATCCGAGGGTGCCGTGATGCCGCGCTGAAAGCGGAGGGTACAAAAATGGCCTTACAAGGTTCAAAACCGACATGGCTCACGTTTGATTGCTACGGCACTCTTATCCAGTGGGATGAGGGCCTGCTGGCGGCGGTCGAGAAGATTCTGGCACGGCATAGCGGTTCAAATATCGATCCCGATACGCTGATCGAGGTCTATGACAAGTATGAGCATGAGCTTGAGCAGACTCTGCCCCACAGATCGTTCCGGGATGTCGCCGGAACAGGACTACGCATGGCGATGGAGGAATTGGGGCTTGCCTATGACTCGTCCGACATCGAAATCCTTACGTCGAGTATCTCGGCCATGCCGCCCTTCCCAGAGGTTGTGGGCGCACTTGGTGACCTGAAAAAGGGTGGATTCAAACTTTGCATCATTTCGAACACGGATGACGACATCATCGAAGGAAACGTGGCGCAGATGGGCGGCCATATCGATCGCGTGATCTCGGCGCAGCAAGCTCGGGCGTATAAGCCGTCTCGGAAAATCTTTGAACACGCCCACGAAGCGATCGGCGTGACCAAGGATAGTCTTGTCCATATCTGCGCGAGCCCGCACCTTGACCTCGCCGCCGCGCGCGACATGGGCTTCCGGTGTGTCTGGATCAACCGCGGCACAGGCCGAAGGCCGCTCGACGACTACAGCCCGGATATGGAGTTCCGGACTCTCGACCGAGTGCCGGAGCATTTTCGCTCGATCGGTTGGATGTGAGGCGGCGGGTCTTCCGTCCGCCGGTTTTATTCACCCTATTCCGCTGTAGTATGTGCCGTCCGGTATAAGGCCCTCGATTGGGGGATCTTGCCAGTTTCTCTGATCGCGGAATTTCAGTTTGGTTCTTCCACAGGGTTTGCCACTTTGGGAGATCGTGCGCCGCGCGCCTCTCCAACCGCGGGGACAGTCGGCGTAGAAGATGCTGATGGCGCCGAAATCGGCTGGCGCCGCCATGCACACGACCTCGTCGCATTCGGCGCGCACGCGGAAGGGATTGGCGCCCTCGATCTCCAAGAACTCGGTGGTTCGGTTCTGGATCTCGGCGACTCCGGCGTTGCGAACCGGCACCTGTATAGCGCGCCTCCCACGCCAAGAATGGACCCACGCAAGTGCCAATCGTACGCCGACGACGATCCGGGACCTTGCGCCAGATCAAGTCCGAGAGGTTGTTGGCCGGGCGCCGCCGCGCCTCTTGCTCAGCATGGCGATAACGGCGAGGCCTATGATGGCGCCGGCCGCGGCGAGCGCCGAATCCTTTTGCGCGTCGAAGACATCGCCCTGGGTGCCCAGGAACGCGAAGGCCGCCTCCGGATCGACGATCTCCGCCACGGCCCATTCGAGGATTTCGTATACGTTGCTGAGCGCCAGCACCGATATGAGGCTCAGGGCATAGCTCCAGGGGCTCGAAGCATGCGTTCCGCGCAGGACGACTTCGCGCAGCGGATAGCTGAACAGCAGGCCAAAAAGGAAATGGACGAGCCGATCGTAATGATTGCGCTCCAGGTCCCAGGCGTCTTGAAGCCAGAATCCCATCGGGGATTCGGAATAGGTATAGTGCGCCCCCACCGCATGCAGGCTCAGAAACACCGCGATCACCGTGTAGGACATATCCGACAGGGGAAAGGCGCGGTAGGTCGCGGCAAGCAGGCTGACGAAGGCCAAAACAAGCAGATTTTCCAGGAACCAGTCGAAACGGTCGATCGGGGCGATCGCCGCGGCCAGCCAAATGACGGCGTAGGCAGCCGTCAGGATGTGCAGCACCCGATTGTCCGCAAAATTTCCGCGAATGCGCATCGACGCCGTCGTAAACATCTTGTAAGGCTTCAACTTCGCGTCACATTGTCAATAGGAATACGCGGGCTGGGGCGACAGTAGCCGATCAGGTGTCTCGGCCGTGCGGCCACCTGCGGGCCGGATTTTTGTGGGTGTCGCACGTGCCCGCCGGGTGGCCGACTGGTTGTCTCCGGCGCAATGGCGGTGCGAGGATAGGGTAATCATGTTTGGAAAACGCTTCGTTCTGTTCGAAATACTGGGCTTCAAGGTTCAGATCGACGCGAGTTGGCTGTTTCTTGCCGTACTCGTCACCTGGTCCCTGGCCAAAGGTGTCTTCCCGGTCTGGTACGAGGGTCTGAGCACCGCGACCTATTGGTGGATGGCGGTTGCCGGCGTGATCGGCTTGGTCTTCTCCCTCGTCTTCCACGAGTTGTCTCATTCGCTGGTGGCGCGCCGATTTGGCCTGCCTATTAAGGGCATTACATTGTTCATCTTCGGCGGCGTCGCCGAGATGGAAGAAGAACCGGCGAGCGCTAAGGTCGAATTCCTCATGGCCATGGCCGGGCCAATCGCCAGCGGCGTGCTTGCCGTGGGCTTCTACCTGATCGCCATTGTCGGTCAGGCCCAGGGACTGCCGACGCCGGTGCTGGGCATCCTCGACTACCTGGCATTCGTCAATGGCCTGCTCGCGGCTTTCAACCTGCTCCCGGCCTTTCCCCTGGATGGTGGGCGAATGCTGCGCGCCGCGCTCTGGCACTTCAAGGGGAACCTGCGCGAGGCGACGCGGATTGCCAGCCGCTCGGGCGAGGTCTTTGCCATGATTCTCATGGGGCTTGGCGCCGTCAACGTGGTTTTCGGCAACTTTATCGGCGGCATGTGGTGGTTCCTGATCGGATTGTTCCTGCACGGCGCGGCGCGCGCCTCGTACATGCAGCTTCTGAACAAGCGCGCCTTCGAGGGCGAGCCGGTGCGCCGGTTCATGACCCCGGACCCGGTCACGGTCGACCCGGAGACGACGCTCGACTCGTTTGTCACGGACTATCTCTATCATTCCCATCACGACCTGTATCCGGTGGTCGAGTCAGGCCGCCTGATCGGGTCTATCGGCGCCCGTCAGCTCAAGGGCGTTCCCCGCGAGGATTGGGGCATCATGCGGGTTGGCGAGGTTTTCGTGCGCCGCACGCCGGAGAACACCATCTTGGCCGACACCGACTCGGTGAAGGCCATGGCGATGATGCGCAGCAACGCCACAAGCCGCCTGATGGTCGTGGACGGCGAACGGCTGGTCGGCATTATCACGCTCAAGGACATGCTGGATCTGTTCGCCCTCAAGATGGAGCTGGAAGGCCCGGCGTAGGCGGTTCCCTTGCGATACACCAAGGCCGGGGCGGCGATTTCGGCTTAGTTTGTGAGGCTCGCTGCGGCTACACGCGGTTCCGGCCCGGGGCATCAGATCGGCACGGAATTCCTGCGTGACATGGCGATCGCCGCCAGCCGCGAGGGGATCGACCTGCCCGACCGCGAACTTGCCTGCGCGCCGATCAATTCGGCGGTCGGGCAAGACTATCTGGGTGCCATGCGCGCGGGGATCAATTGTGCGCTGGCCAACCGGCAGATCATCGGTCATCTCACACGCCAGGTTTTCACGGCACTGTTCCTACGGGCGCGCCTCGAGCTGCTGTTCGACGTGTCGCACAACACCTGCAAGGTCGAGCGGCATGGCATCGACGGTGAATCGCGCGACGTCTATATCCACCGCAAGGGCGCGACCCGCGCCTTCGGGCCGGGCCATCCGGACCTGCCGGAGGCACTGCGTCCGTTCGGCCAGCCTGTCCTGATCGGCGGCAGCATGGGCACCGGCTCCTATGTGCTGGCGGGTACCGCGGCGAGTGAGGCGCGGGCCTTCAGCTCCGCCTGCCACGGGGCCGGCCGCCG
>JAJFGI010000297.1 GCA_021776215.1 Kiloniellaceae bacterium
CACATTTGTTCTTGGCCTGGCGGCAAGCATCTCTTCCGGCTTTGCCGGATTTTGGGGTGGATTGCCGTTTTGGGTGATCATCCTGATCGTTCTACCGCTGGTCGCATATGACTACTGGGATACGTGCCTGCGCCGGAAATAATCTCTTCCACACCCAGCCACAGGCATTTATGGCCGCCGCCGACGTTGGGTTTTTGGCTCCTGTATCTCCGTATCGCGACGGATGGGCACCGGGATAGAGGAGCCGACCGAGGCGGCGAGCCCAACAGATGAAAACCAATACCTTCTCCATCGTCGGCCGGGATGCGCGCAGCGGCCTGCTCGGCATCGCCATCGCCACGCGCGTGCCCGCCGTCGGCGCCATTTGTCCGTTCGTGCGCCATGGGATCGGTGCCGTGACCACCCAGGCATGGACGAATCCGTATTTGGCCCCGGCCGTGCTCGACCGGCTGGCGGCGGGCGATACGCCGGCCCAGGCGATTGCGCATGCCCTGGCCGCCGATCCCGGCCGCGCGGTGCGCCAGCTTGGCGTGGTCGATGCCCAAGGCCGCGCCGCCGCGCACACGGGCGACCGCACCGACCCCTGGCAAGGTCATCGCACCGGCCCTGACTACAGCATTCAGGGCAACATGCTGGTGGGCGAAGCCGTACTGGCGAAGATGGAAGACGCTTTTGCGGCGGCGGCCGGCGAGGAATTGGGCGAGCGCCTGCTGACGGCGTTGGAAGCCGGCGATGCCGCCGGCGGCGACCGGCGCGGCCGGCAATCCGCGGCCCTGCGCGTCGGCGGTCCGGAAATCTATCCGCTGGTCGACCTTAGGGTCGACGAGCACACGGACCCGGTGGGCGAGTTGCGGCGGATCTTCGAGGTGGCCAAGAAGGAGCTGTTTCCGGCCATCGCGGCAATGCCCACTCGCGACAACCCGGCGGGCGATATGGATCGCCTGCGCAAATTGCTGGCGCCGAAGTCGTGAGCGCCGCTCAGGCGGCGACCCGCCGTTTGCCGGGCACCGGCACGGAGGACAGCAAGAGCTTGGTATAGTCGTGCTGCGGCCGGTTGAAGAGGTCGGCACGCGAGGCCTGCTCGACGATCTTGCCGAAGTACATGACGACCACCTCGTCGCACAGGGTCTCCACCACCGCCAGATCGTGCGAAATGAACAGATAGGTCAGACCGAGCCGCCGCTGCAGATCCTTCAACAGCTTCAGCACTTGCGCCTGCACCGAGACATCGAGGGCGGAGACCGGCTCGTCCAGCAGGATCAGCGACGGCTCCGCCGCCAGGGCCCGGGCGATGCCGATGCGCTGGCTCTGCCCGCCGGAGAATTCGTGCGGATAGCGGTCGAGGAATTCGCGGCGCAGGCTGACCAGATCCATCAGCTCGGCCACCCGGTCGGCGCGGGCAGCCTTGCCCATGCCCAGCAGGACCTCCAGCGGCGCCTCCAGGATCTGGCGCACCGTCTTGCGCGGATTGAGCGAGCTCAGCGGGTCCTGAAAGACGAGCTGCACCTTGCGGTGAAAGGTGAACTTGTCGCGCCCTTTCAAGGCGCCCACCGGCTGGCCATCCAGGATGATATCGCCGGATGTGGGCGGCAGCAGGCCGACGAGCATGCGCGCCAGGGTCGACTTGCCGCAGCCGGACTCGCCGACGATGCCGAGGGTCCGGCCGCGTTCGACACGGATGGAGACACCGTCCACCGCCTTGACCAGCGGCTTGCGCCGGCCGAGCAGGCTGCGCCCGCCGCCGAAGGTGCGGCAGAGATCTCGGGTTTCCAGGATGATGTCGCTCATGACGCTGCCTGTCCGGGGAACAGACAGCGCGCCGCATGGCCGGCGCCCAGATCACGTAGCTCGATGTTTCCCTCGCGGCACGGCGGCGCCACCTGATCGCAACGCGGCGCGAAGGCGCATCCCGGCGGCAGGTCGTTGACCGCCGGCGGCAGGCCGGGGATGGCGTCGATGGAGCGCTCCGGCTGCCCCAGAATGGGCACGCAGTCGAGCAGGCGCCGGGCATACGGGTGCGCCGGTTCGGCAAAGACTTGGGCCACCGGCCCGGATTCGACGATGCGTCCGGCGTACATGACCAGCACCCGGTCGCACAATTCGCTGACCACGCCGAAATCGTGGGTGATGAAAATGAGCGCCGCGCCCTTTTCCCGGCGCAGCGTATCCAGCAGTCGCAGCACCTCGGCCTGGGTGGTTACGTCGAGGGCCGTGGTCGGCTCGTCGGCGATGATCAGATCCGGCTCGTTGGCCAGCGCCATGGCGATGCCCACCCGTTGCCGCTGGCCGCCGGAGAGCTGATGCGGATAAGCGCCCATCCGGTCCTTGGCATCGGGGATCTGCACGCTTTCGAAGAGCTCCAGCGTGCGCGCCATTGCCGCGGCGCGGCCGATGCCCTGGTGCCGCTGGATGGTCTCGGCCACCTGAACGCCGACGGTGAACAGCGGATTGAGGGTGGTCAGCGGATCCTGGAAGATATAGGCGATCTTGCCGCCGCGAATATTCTGCAGCTCGCGTAACGGTAGGCCGACCAGATCGGTGCCTTGAAAAAGAATCTCGCCGCCGACGATCTTGCCCGGCGGTGTCGGGACCAGGCCGAGAATGGACATGGCGGTGACCGACTTGCCGGAGCCGGACTCGCCGACGATCCCGACCGCCTCGCCCGCCTGCACATCGAAGGAGACGCCGTTGACCGCCCGATAGACCTCGTGGCCGACCGTGAAATGAGTTTGCAGATCGCGCACCGACAACAGCGGCGGCGGGACCGGCGTGCCCTGACCGCCGCCGCGTTCTTGCGTGCCGGCCGCGGCGGTGGCCGCCACCGGCCGGGTCATGGCGCCGGACTTGAGGCGCGGGTCGAGCACATCGCGCAGGCCGTCGCCCAGCAGGTTGGTGCCGATCACCAGAAACAGGATCACCAGGCCAGGCAGGGTCGCCACGTGCGGCGCGTTGATGATCAGCTTGCGCCCGTCGCCCAGCATGGAACCCAGGTCCGCCTGCGGCGGCTGGGCGCCCAGGCCGAGGAACGACAGGCCGGCGGTCTCCAGAATCATCCAACCGAGGGTCGTCGACATGGTGATGACGATGACCGGCAACACGTTGGGAAACAGCTCGGCGGCGATAATGCGCAAGTCGGAAAAGCCGCACAGACGCGCCGCGTCCACATACTCGCGCGAGACCAGGCCGACGGTGGCGCCACGCACGGCACGGGCGAAAAACGGAATGTTGACCAGGGAAATGGCGAACATGGCGTTCAGAAGACCCGGCCCCAGCGCAGCGACGATGGCCAGCGCCAGGAGCAGGTAGGGAAAGGCCATCAACATGTCGATACCGCGCATCAGCACGTTGTCGACCAGTTTGCCGTAGTAGCCGGCCACCAGCCCGATGAGCGATCCGACAATGGTCGCCACCAGCGTGGCGATGACGCCGACCGCCAGGCTGACCCGCGTCCCCCACAGCAGGCGGGAGAGCAAATCGCGCCCCAACTGATCGGTGCCGAGGATCGCCCCGTCGCTGAAGGGCGGCAGCAGCCGCTGGGCCACCGCCGTTACATCCGGATCGGCGATCGGCAGGATCGGCGCCGCCAGGGCCAGCAGGGCGATGGTCACCAGCAGCCCCAGGCCGAATGTGGCCAAGGCATTGCGGCGCAAGCGCGCCCAGGCACCGGGCCGCGAGGGGCGCCGTGCGCCTGGTGCGGGCATTGCCGCCTCGGCCATCAGACCTTCACCCGCGGATCGAGGGCGGCTTGCGCGACGTCCGCCGCCAAGTTGATCAAGACGTAGGAGGCGGCGACGATCAGCACGCCGCCCTGCACC
>JAJFGI010000298.1 GCA_021776215.1 Kiloniellaceae bacterium
GCGCGCAAGGGCATCTTCGCCAGGGCAAAGGTGGTGGCTTTCCGCCCGCCCATGTGAAATTCATCGACCGGGGCCAAGTCCTCCGGCCCAAGCCGCGCCATGTCAACGCCGGCCGCCGCCAGTCCGGCGAGAATGCGCTCCAACAGATCGCTATGCCCATAGTGCCGCGCAACAGCGCTTTCGATGTCTTTCACGGTCATTCTCCCAGTTCCACCTGCCAATCACACAACAAGCTGATAGGCCAAGACCAAACACGCGGCCACGCCGGTTATCCAGGCGATGGTCCGCATGAACGGTATTTTCACGGTATAGAATACGCCGTGTACGAGCCGCGCCCAGAAATATGTCGCACTGGCGGCCGCGGTGACATCGTTACCCGACCCGGTCACGTAAACCGCAAGAGCCAGCGGCGCGAAGACGACCAGATTCTCCACCGCGTTCATATGCGCGCGGTAGGCCCGGTGCGCCCACTCGTCGGCGAAGGGGTCGTCCCCAGGCAGGGGATCGGCCGCGAGACGTAAGAATCCGATCTTCGGCACGGCTCTGGATATCCGGTGGTAGGCATACGGCAGCCACAGGAGAACCGTGAACGCCGCCGTTAGAGTCAGCCAATAGATTTCGCTCGCCATCATGCTCCGCCTTCTGTCGCCTAGATTCCGTCGACAGGGGCGACCTGCCCCGGCCCCCGACGCTGGATTCATCTATAACTTGCTTTTCACAAGCGATCGGCACGATATCGCACATAGTTGCTTTTTGCAAGCACTCATTCTAGGATCGTCCCATGGCCACGGCGGACAAGAAGCGCAACACCGGGTGCCCCATCGCCTTCGCCCTCGACACGTTCGGGGACCGGTGGAGCCTGATGATCATTCGCGACATCGCGCTGCGCGGCAGCCGAACCTATGGGGAGTTCCGCGATACCCCGGAAAAGATCGCAACCAACGTCCTGGCCGACCGCCTGCGGGAATTGGAGGCGGACGGCATCATCCAGAAATCACGCGACCCGGAAAACCAGCGCAAGAACATCTATTCGCTGACCGAGAAAGGCTGCGACCTGATTCCGGTGGTTCTCGAGATGGTTCGCTGGAGCGCGAAGTACGACCGGACCACAAAGGTGAAAGCCAGCTTCCTCGACAAGATCGAGAGCGACCGAGAGGGCTTCGCGATGGAAATCCGCTCGCGCCTGAAGGATCGGTGATTCTCGGTGGAATGGCGGAAATTTGGCGCGCCCGGCAGGATTCGAACCTGCGACCCCAAGCTTAGAAGGCTCGTGCTCTAGTCCAACTGAGCTACGGGCGCGCGATGTGCCGGCCGGCGCAGAGGGTCGGAGCCGGCCTCAATGGGTCCATTGCCCCAGTCTGTCGAAGCGGAAGTTGTCGGCATAGGCCTTCGGTTTGATCCGCCGGTCGTGCGGTATCTGCAGGGTGTACATGAGGCCGTGCTTCTTGGCGTAGGCCACCGCCTCCTCCTGGGTATCGAACCACAGGCGCACCTGGCTCTTCGTATCGGCCGAGCTGGTCCAGCCCATCAGCGGCTCGACGCGGCGGCGCGCTTCCGGCTCGAACTCGACCACCCAGCGGTCGGTATTGGCGCGGCCGGACTGCATGGCCGTCTTGACCTTCCGGTGGATGCGTACATGTGCGGGCATCGGGTTGCTCCGTTGTGGCCGCGGTCCTGCCCGCGGGACTGGTCGGGGCGAGAGGATTCGAACCTCCGGCTTCCTGCTCCCAAAGCAGGCACTCTACCAGGCTGAGCTACGCCCCGATGGGCAGGAAACTAAGAATTTCGCGGGCGGTGCGCAACCGCCCTGTTGCCCATCCCCTACTCCGCCGCACCACGGCGGCTGGCGGGCGTGCTGGCGGGCGCGCCAACGGACCGGGGGGCCGCTTTGCCGGCAGGCACCGCATAGCGCGCCTCCTCGGCGTAGTAGTCGTCGAAGCCGACAACGCGGCGCAGCTCGGCGAAATCGAGCAGGCGGTCGCTCGGGTGGCCGCCGGCCTTCATCACGTCCAGGCTCTCGCGCATGGCCCGTATGGCGGCACTCAGCAGAGTCAGCGGATAGGCCACGATGCGGTAGCCCAGGGCTTGCAGATGCGCCGGCGGCCGCATGGGGGTGTCGCCGTTCTCGACCATGTTGGCCATGTGGATGCCGGGCACCTCGGCGCAGATGCGCGCCATCTCGTCTTCGCTGCGCGGGGCCTCGACGAAGAGGATGTCGGCACCGGCGGCGGCAAAGGCCTGGGCCCGGGTCAGGGCCTCGGTCAGCCCCTCCCCCGCACGCGCATCGGTGCGGGCGAGAATCAGGATGTCGGCGCCTTCCTGACGGGCATCAACGGCGGCGCGCACCCGGGCAATCGCCTCCTGGCGCGGCACCACCTGCTTGCCCCGGGTATGGCCGCAGCGCTTGGGCCACACCTGATCCTCGATCATCACGGCGGCGAAGCCGGCATCGGCATAGCCGCGCACGCTGCGTTTCACGTTGACCGCGTTGCCATAGCCGGTATCGCCGTCGCCGATCACCGGGATCGACACGGCGCTACAGATGTTGCGCCCCTGGTCGACCATCTCGCCATACGAGATCAGGCCCGTATCGGGCAGGCCGAGCCGCACCGCGGAGACCGCGAAACCGCTCATGAAGGTCAGCGGGAAGCCCGCCGCCTCGATCAGCCGCGCCGACAGCGCATCGAAACAGCACGGCATGACCAGAATGTCCTCGCGCGCGGCGAGCATGGTGCGCAGACGCGCGGCAGGACTTTTCGGCCCAGGGGCTCTATGGGGCATGGCGGTCACCTCGTCTCCGGCCCGGAAGTGTAGCCTTAGAGTTTGAAGGGAATATAAAGAGTAATCTCCGGCAACGCATAGATCAGCGCGACGGTGGTCAGCATCAGCACGATAAACGGCCAGACGCCAATGGTCACGTCGGCCATGCGCGCCTTGCCCACCGCTTGGATCACGTAGAGGTTGAGACCCACGGGTGGCGTGATCAACGCGCACTCGATCATAATCACAAACAGGATGCCAAACCAGATCGGGTCGATGCCCAGGACGATCAAGGACGGATACAGCACCGGCACCATGATCAGCAGCATGGACAGCGCCTCGAGCACCAGCCCCATGACCAGCAACACCAGGCACACGGCGAGAATGAACCACCCCGCCTGATCGAAGGTCACGGCGATCATGGTCGAGATGTCCTGCGGAATGCGGTACAGGGTGATCGCCTTGCCGAAGATCTTCGCCCCGGCGATGATCAGGAAAATCGTCACCGTGGTCCGCATGCTGTCGGTCACCGCCTCTTTCAGGCGGCTCCACGTCAGGCTGCGCAAGACCACGCCGGTCAGGATCAAGGCGCCGATGAAACCGATCCCCGAGGCTTCGGTCGGCGTGAAGACGCCGGCGTAGATGCCGCCGATGATGATCCCGGCGAGGAGGAAGGTGGGGATCGCGCGCAGGCTGGCGGCGCGGCGCTCGGCCCAATCGGCGCGCGCCGAGGGGCGGTAGTTGTCGCCCATGCGGGCGAAGATCATGGCATAGACGATGAACAGCCCGGCCAGCATCAGCCCCGGCCCGATCCCGGCGAGAAACAAGTCGATGATCGATTCCTCGGTGACCACGCCGTAGACGATCATCGGAATCGACGGCGGGATGAGGATGCCCAGGGTCCCGCCCGCCGCCACCAGGCCGAGGACGAAGCGGCGGGCATAGCCGCGCTCGATCATCTCCGGGATGGCGACGGTGCCGATGGTCGCGGCGGTGGCCACGGAGGAGCCGGAGATGGCGGCGAAGATGGCGCAGGAAACGATGGTCGCCACCGCCAGCCCGCCCGGCCAATGGCCGACCCAACTCTGCACCGCCGCGAACAGGTCCCGGCCGACGCCGCCCTTGAGCAGCACGTTCGACATCAGCAGGAACAAGGGCACCGCCAGCAGGATGAAGTTGTCGATGGAGCTGTAGAGTCCCTGCGGCACCATGAGCGGGGAAAACCCGCCGAGCACCAGCATGGCGAACCCGAGGCCGCCGAGGGCGAAGGCGATGGGCACGCCGGCGAAGAGCATCGCGAACAGCCCCAGGACCACCACCGCCGCGGTCACGCCCGAATATCCCTCTCACGATCGACGTGGGGCGCCGGCTTTTGCCGTTCGCCCCTGACGACCCGTCTGATCTCGATCAGGCATTGGATCAGAAGCACCGTGAAGCCGAACGGCACGGCGATCTCGGTCGTCCACTGCGGCACGTCGAACAAGGTCGCCGTGGTCCGGTGCAGGCGAATAGAGTCGAGCAGGATGACGATGCCGTAGCCGACGGCACCCAGGGAAAAGACGGCGATCACCGCCAGCGAGAAGATCTCGGAGATCCGCCAGGCGCGCGGCCCGAGACGCGCCGTCAGGACGGTGATGCGGATCAGTTCCTGATGGCGCAGAAGGGTCGCCGCCGCCAGGTACGTGGCCCACAACTGAAAGAACCGGGACATTTCCTCGGCCCAGATCGTGGGCGCGTTGAAGACATAGCGGCCGATGACCTCGTAGCCGATCATGCCGCCGACGGCGAAGAACATCCACGCC
>JAJFGI010000299.1 GCA_021776215.1 Kiloniellaceae bacterium
GCCACCGCCGTCTCGACCATGGCGTGGTAGATGCAGACGGCGCCGACCGTGAGGGGCACGTCGCCGGCGCCCAGCGCCGCAAGCACGTCGCGACGCACCGGTTGGCGCGCCTTGGCGCACAGGCGGCGCACCCGGTCGGGGGTATCGTCGCCGGCAAGGGTGGTCAGATCGATGCAGGAGATCGCCTTGAGCAGCCAGGCAGCCTGCCATGCCTTCTTCACCGTGCGCCGCTTGACCAGGGTGGCGGTGCGCCGCTCCACGGCGCTGCGATTGACCTGCAGCCCGGCGATCCAGTCCAGATCGAGGGCCATCCCGGGATTGCGCCCTTCTCGCGCCTGCTCCCGGCGCAGCGGCAGGCTTTCCAGCCGGGCGCTCATCGCACCGCTCGCCGTTTGCCGTTCGCCTCGACCGCCGAATGCGGATCGAGCCGCGCGGCGATGCGGCGGGCATCCACCTCGCCGAGAACCAAATCGGTAATGACCCCGGTTCTGACGGCCGCCATGATGGCCTCCGCCTTGCCGCCGCCACCGACCACGGCGATCACCCGGCGGCCGCGCAAATCGTCGATGGTCAGGCCCAAGGTGCGCCGGTTGATCTCAGCGTCCACCGGCACGCCGTCCGCGTCGACGAAGCTGCCCATGACGTCGCCGACCGCGCCCTTGGCACGCAGCTCGCGCCATTCCGCCTCGCCGACCATGCCGACCTGACGAACGTGCGCATCGCCGATGACCGTGCCGATGCCGATGAC
This sequence comes from Kiloniellaceae bacterium, assembly GCA_021776215.1. Classification (GTDB taxonomy): domain Bacteria; phylum Pseudomonadota; class Alphaproteobacteria; order Kiloniellales; family J153; genus JAJFGI01. Next base: position 749 of record JAJFGI010000299.1, read on the forward strand.
GAAGATGTCGGCGCCGCTCGCCAGGCGGATCAGGTCCTGAACGCTCTTCTGCGCCAGCAACAAGCTCTTCTCCTCGGCGCTGGCGGCGATGTACGGGACCGGCAGGAAATAGCCCTCGCCGCCGGTGCGCTCGACCAGGCGGTGCACGACGTCGAACGGGTTGGCGGCCAGATTGCGCGTCAGACTGCCCGAGACCGAGACGAACTTGAGATCCGGCCGGTCGAGCGGCGGCAGGCCGTTGACCATGGCGGCCAGCGAGCGACCCTTGCCGACGCCGAACATGGTCGGGCCGGCGCCTTCGATGAGGCCGTGCAGGAAGCGGGCGGCGGCAACACCCACCGACACGAAATCGTTCGCGTCCTCGCCCTCGTCGCCCACGGCCGGGGCGACAATGCAGTGATTGAGGCCCAGGCGCGCGGTGAGGCGGGCCTCCAGCTCCAGGCATTCGGCCGGCGCCCCGTCGATAAAGACGCGCACGAGGCCCTGGCTATGGGCCAGGGCAATGAGGCGATGCGCCTTGGCCGGCGACACCTTCAGGCGCGCGGCGATCTGACTTTGCGTATGGCCGCCGATATGGGACAGCCAGGCCGCCCGCGCCGCCAGGCTGAGGTCCCGATCCTCCAACTCCCGCCGCCGTTCCGCCATGGCCGGTTGCCTGTCGTTAGACGCTCATGAATATTTTTTTGGTGTTTGAAATTTTTTTCACGTTGCGCCTGGTCACGCCGATTGTCAAGGGCGACAGGCGGCGAGGCCGCTGTGCGGATGGGGTCTAGATGCTTGGCGCCGGCGCCAAGGCGATAGACCGGGACCTGGCGCGAACCAGCAGGGTCGCGGCGATGGCCATATTGAAGAGGTTGAAGGCGATGGCGTTGAGGAATGAGACCGTGTAGGAGCCCGTCAGGTCGTATAAAGCCCCGGCCATCCAGCCACCCAGCGCCATCCCGATGATGGTGAACAGGAACGCCGTCCCAATCCGCCAGCCAGCGTCCCGGGACGGGAAATAGGCGCGGATGATGATAGCATAGGACGGCACGATCCCGCCCTGGGCGAGCCCGAAGGCGACGGAGAGCAGATAAAGCGCGGTCAGGCTGTCACCGAACAGAAAACCGGTGAGGACGACGAATTGCAGAAACGATCCCAGAAGCAGCGTGTTCAGCCCGCCGATGCGGTCCGAGATCCATCCGGACGCGAGCCGGCTGAGGATGCCGAAACCCAACATCAGAGCGAGCATCTCGGCGGCGCGCGCGGCGGCGTAGCCGAGATCCGTGGCATAAGCGACGATATGAACCTGAGGCATGGCCATGGCGACGCAGCAGCCGATGCCGGCCGCGCAGATGAGGCTTTGCATTTTTACCGTCGTGAAACCAAGCGGCCGGCGCGGTTCGTTCGCCCCGGCCGATGTCGCGGGGTCGTGCTGAACCGGCGCCTTGCGGTAAAGAATGGCACTTAGCGGCAGCATAGCGCTGAACGTGAAGATGCCGAAGCCGGTGAAGGTATCCCGCCAGCCGACGGAATCGATGTAATGCTGCAGTATTTTCGGCCAGATGGCGCCGGCCAGATAACTGCCGCTGATGACGATCCCGACGGCCAGCCCCCGGCGCCGGAAGAACCAGTGCGAGATATCCGCGACCATGGGCGAAAAGGTAACCGATGCGCCGAAAAATCCCGCCAGCACGCCCATGGCCAAACAGAATTGCCACAGGGTCGTGGCCTGCGCCGCGGCGACAAACCCCGCCGGCAAGGCAATGCTCGCGATCGCCGTCGGCAAGATGATACCGAAACGATCCGCCAACCGGCCCAGCACCACGCCGCCGGTGCCGAACCCGAGCATGAAGAGCATATAGGGAACCGATGCGAGCCCGCGGCTAACCTCGAACTCGTTGCCGACGGGCTTCAGGGCGACGATGAGCGCATACATCGCGGAACCGCCCACCGTCATCAGCAGAAGTGCCGCGATCAGCCGCAGAAATCGGTACGGCCCGGCATACGGGCCGGGTCGGGCACTCCCGTGAGTGTCCATTCGGTTCTCTCCTCGACCACCGAAGCTTCAGCAGCCTCAGTGTCCTCGGTTCGGACCGATCGGACAACCGGTTGATAGCACGGATTTAGGCGGCGGCTGCCTTGGCCGTATCAGCGCGCCGCCGCCGCCGCCACCGGACGATGCCGAGGGCGGCAAAAGCAGACCCCAGCAGCGGCAAGGCTGCCGGCAACGGGACTGCCGAGACCTGGTAGGCGGTGATGTGGGACAGACCCTTGTTGCCAAGTAAAGCGGTGTTCCAGAGCCCCGTGTTGCGCATGTTCGATGTATTGGCGTCGGAATACAGGAAGGCCGCGTAGGCGTTTCCCGCTTTCACCACGAGGATGTCGACCAGACCCGGGCCAGAAAAATCCCACTGGCCGGAGATGGGCTCCGGCGGCACGTCGCTGTTGAAAACGATATTGGAAAGCGTCAAGCCACCCGTGGACGTCGCCGGGGTATCCACCCTGGCCAGCTGCGTGACCTGGAGGCCGAGATCGCTCAACAAGGCGGCCTCGCTGTCGTTGCCGGAAAAGGTGCCGAGATGATCGCCGAGGACAAGCGCGGCGCGCGCGCCGTGGACCGGAGCAAGCAGGGCGGCAAGAACTACGGCCGCAAGGGCCAATCGCCAGAGCCCGCCGCTTACCACTCCGCTGCTTGCCATGGTCTGCCGCTTCTCCATCGCACCTCTCCCCGTTACCCTGCCGAAATAGGCCCCTTGACCGGCTGTTTGAGTTAACCCATTCGGAATCGGACACTATTGCGGGGCGAGATTATGTCAAGCCATTACGTCGAAAATTCGCAGACGGCACAGCCGTTTAGCGGAAAATGGAACCGTATTGATCTGTTGAAGTTGGTATTCGGCTTCTGAAGGCGAGTCAGATCTGATCTGACCTTCTGCGACGCTTCACGGCCGGTGTGCCGTTCCTGGGAGGCCGCCGGAACCGGCGACGCAATTAACCGGACAGCGCCTGCCGTGCCACTGACTTGCTCGTGTCTCGTTCGGCAACGACGCGCGACAGAGGGAAGCAAACGGTTACCTTGGTGCCGACACTCAACTCGCTTTCGATTTTCAGTGTCGCCCCGTGGAGATCGGCATACGCCGAGACCAGGCACAGCCCTAGACCGGTGCCTTCGTGCGTGCGTGCCAGTGTTCTATCCACTTGGTAAAATGGCTGGGTCAGGAGCGGAATGGCCGAGGTTTCGATGCCGATGCCGCTATCTTCGACCTCGATTGTCGGATATCCATGCCGGTCGACGAAAACCCGGAACGTGACCCGGTCCCCTGGTCCGGAATACTTGACGGCGTTGCTGAGCAAGTTGACCAGAATCTGTTTGATCAGTCGCGCATCGCCAAGGAGGCGGGGCATGTCCGGCATAATGCGGGCCTCGAAGGTTCGCTTGGCGGTCGCCGGCCAGCCGGCCAGAATTCGGCGCGCGGCGTCCGCCAGGGCCTTCAAATCGACAGCCTCCTCGTGAAACTGGACTCGGCCGAGCTCGACCCTGGAGACATCCAATATGTCGTTGATGATTTCGAGCAGGTGTTGCCCACTACTGTGAATGTCGTCGATGTACGGCACGTATTGAGGTGGCGCGAGGGGACCGTACACCTCGCTCCTCATCATGTCGGAAAAACCGAGGATAGCATTGAGCGGCGTGCGCAGTTCGTGGCTCATGTTGGCAAGGAACTCGGATTTGGCGCGGTTCGCCGACAGTGCTTGTTCCGCCGCGGCCCGCTCGGCCTCACGACCCCGCGCGCGCTCGGTAATGTCGCGGAATGTGAAGGTATAAACCTGGCGCTCTACGGTTTGTCGCCGTTTTGGTCCGCGGCCGCGCCGGCTCAAGAAGCGACTGACGACGAATTCCATTTCGATCTGCTTGCCGTCCGGCCGTTCCACCGTGCACTCGTGCGGACCGGAATGATCGGCGGGCGCGCCGTCGCTTGGAGTAACCGGCTCCGTTGCGATCTCACGGATGAATTCCGCCGCCACGGGAAGCACCGCTTCGAGGGGCCGACCAACGACGTCCTGAACTCGATAACCCAGCATGTCCGCTGCTGTTTTATTGAGAATCTCGATGTTTCCTTGGTCGTCCGTGATGGCGATGCCGTCGAAGCTATTCTCGATGACGCGGTCCATGAGGGCTCGGCGATAGGCCATCGTCAAACCCTGACGGAAGAGCCGCAGATCCTGCACTGACACGGCGCGGATGACGCTTTGCGCGAAACCCAGGACGACGATGATCAGCCAAGGCGTCGTATCCAAACTGATCGGCGCGACCGCCTGCACGGCAAGGGCGATGGCTTCCATGCCGAAAACGCTCGCACCGGTGATCAGCGCGCCCTGCCGCCAGGAGAGCCGACCGCCGCCTGAGCCTAGAAGAAGGGCCAGGATGGCGGCGACCAGTAGCACCAGGGGCGCGCCGCTGCTGCGGATGGCTCGGCCCTGGACCAGGCTCTCGTAGGCAAGGGCTTGCAGGACGGGACCCGTGAGGCTGCGGTAGATCGGCACGGCGAGCTGGTCGCCAAGCTCGGCCGCGCCGGAGCCCACGATGACCCGCTTGCCGGCCAATTGACCTGATGCCACGGAGCCGCGCAACAGGTCCACATAGGACAGCCGCGGCAGGGTCCAAGGGTCGATGCCGTAGTCAATCTGGAATGCGTCGAGGTCGAGATACGCCGGGCCGGCCAGCAAGGTGAACATGGACGCGTACCGGGTCCCCTCGATGGTTATGGTGTTGAGGGCGCGACGGACCAACCCATCCGACTCGACGATCATGTTGACGCCGCCGATCTGGACATGCTCGCGTAGTGCCGTCAGCGGCATTGTATCGAGCAGTTCTTCGCTTCTCGTTCCAGGTGCGGCGCGCTGCCGAAAAACCGGCAGAATGACCCGACCGTCGTGCCTTGCCAGCACCCGCGCGAAAGCGCGGTCCGCTTGGCGATTGGAGGTGGCGCTCAGGTCGACGTCCAGGGCGACCTCAAGGGCCCCGGCGGCGAAGAGCTGCTCGATGAGTCTGGCGTGATACTCGCGCGGCCAGGGCCACACGCCCAACTCCCGCAGGCTTCGCGCATCAATTTGAACAATGACGAGATTGCCGGTGGCTTCGCGTTCGAGCAGGCGAAACCGGATGTCGATTAACGCGCGTTCCAGCGGGGCCAGAAGCCCCGCCAGATACAAGCCGCCCGCAACCAGGAAAATGACTAGGTGTGGGAGGCGCCTCGACATCGCGGTACCATGAGTCGCTAATCGTCGTCTATGTCGATTTGGCCGGGCTTTTCCTTTTTCAATTTTTTGGCTAGGGAGGCGGCCGTTGCGGTGACTTGCGCAATCATGGCTGCGGCGGCTGGTTTTCCGCCTGCTGGGCCGGCCGCCGGCGGGCTCCCTTTCGATTTGGCACCAGCGGGCGCGCCGCCCGGGTTTCCAACGGCGGAGCCGAGATTTCCGCTGACACTTGACTTAGCCGCACCAGTCGACCCAGCAACCTGGGCCGAGCCCGCGCCGCCACCGGATTTCTTGATCGACGCCGTGCCATTGGATGCACCCTTGTTGCCGGTGCCTTTTCCTGAGTTCTTGTCGGCGTCATTTCCCGAGCTCCCCCTGCGGACCTGACCGACGCCTGGGGCCTCGCGGACGAGACCCTTGGTTACCGCGGCGACATCGATATTGCCGGGGCCGACCGTGTTCTTGATTTTGAAGGCCTTTGGGGCGGCGGTCGAAACCGTCGGTGCGGCAATTAACGCCGCCGGCGCAGCATTCGATGCCCCCGGCGAGTTCCCGATCGACGCCGTTTTGGCAGCTTTTGGTTCAGCGGCAGATTTTCCTTGCCCGCTGTTGTCTTGATCCTGCGCACCGTCGCTGCGCTGGCTCGGCGCCGTGGCAGGGCCGCCTTTGATCGACAGACCGGCACCCGGGGTGGAGGAAACAATGGCGGTTTGGCCCGGGCGGACAAGAGACATAATGCCGGTCTGATTGGCGACCTGGACGGCCCCTTCCAGAACGTGCACAGCGGCACCGGCCGCGTCGACATTGACCGTGAAGGTGGTGCCCTTCACAACCGCCGCCAAATACGGCGTCCGCACCTCGAAATGGCGCTGCTGCTGTTTTTCCACCTTGAGAAGCAACGTGCCGAATTGCTGGAGAATGAGCGTGGAGAATCCGCTGTCATTGGTCGACGGCAGACCCATGCGGCTGTTCGGCGCCACGACGATCGATTCGCCGTTGCGGACCAGAATAGCACTGCTGCCTGCCGCTGTTTCGATCATGTCCCCGGGGCGCAACTCGTCGCCCATCGTCAACGCGACAGGCGCGGCGCCGGTGCGGACGATATCAACTCGGCCGGACATCTCGGTTATGGTCCAGGTGCCCGAAGATCCCGCCGTGGCAACGGGGCTCCAAAACCACAGTGCCGCACCAACAGCAAGGGCCGCAAGCCATCCCGTACGGAGGAGGCGGCTGGGAGAAAGTGCCATACCTTTTTTCTCCTACTGATAGACAACACGACGGCTCAAGCGCCGCATCCGACCCGAAGGCGTTTCGCGGATTTAAGGAATTCTGACGAAAGATGATTTACAGTTTGTTAAAGTCAGCTTTTTACTCAAATATTTTTTAGTATTACTTAACCTTAATACTAAACATGCCGAGCGCTATACTTTCTGTATTAGGCATACCTTGCAGTCTGCAGATGATCCATTGACCGGCAGAGAATCTCGCCTAAGCTGGTTTGGCCATTGTTTTGGGGGACAATTGGTTTTCTGGAAGCGTATAGCCAGGGCGGCGGGAACCGGGTGCCTTGTGGCGGCCGCCGGGATGATTATTTGCATCTTCGATCCGTCGGTTGCGCTTGCCCAGGAACCGAATGACAGCGCCGATCCGGGGCAAATCAGGCGCCGCATCGAGGAAACGCGTCCCACTCCCGTCAAGCCGCAACCACAGCCGGTAATCGTCCCTGAAACGCCTGTCCCGGAGGTGTCCGCGGAAGAAGAACCGTCCTTCGTGTTGACCGCCGTCGTTATCGACGGGAATACGGTCTTCCCGGCGGGCGATTTGACGCACCTTTACGAGGATTTCCTGGTCCGCAGCATCACCCTGACCGAGGTCCAGGAGATCGCTCGGCGCATTACACAGAAGTACCGGGATGCCGGATACATTCTGTCGCAGGCCCTCGTCCCTCCCCAAGAGGTGGTGGGCGGTCTGCTTCTTGTCCGGATTGTCGAGGGCTACATCGCGCGCGTCACCTTCGAGGGTGCGCCCGGACAAGAACAACTCCTGGCCCCATACGCCGACAACATTACCGCCCTTCGCCCGATATCCCTATCTGCGTTGGAGCGCCACCTTCTTCTTATCAACGATCTTGCCGGCATCACGGTCGCCGATACCGCCCTGCGACGCATCGACGACAGGGGCGCCTATGAGATGACCGTATCGGTCAGCTACGACTCGCTGGATGGGGTCGCCTATATGGACAACCGGGGCACCCCATCCGTCGGCCGGCTTCAGGGCTGGCTCAGCGGCGGTGCCAACTCGCTGCTCGGATGGGGTGAGCGCGTGCAGCTCGGCTTTTTCACCGTTCCCAATCAGCCGCGCGAACTTCTGTACGCCGAATTGAAATACCTGCAGCCCATAGGCGCCGAAGGTACAACCTTGACCGCCACGGCCTCGGGAAGCCGGATCGACGCTGGCGACAACCTGGCCGCTGTCGACAGCGACGGCGAAAGCGCCCGCTATGCGTTGCGCCTCGATCATCCCCTTCTCCTCTCGCGGAGTAGCAGCCTGTCGCTTTACGGTTCCTTCGATTATCTGGACGTGGGCGAGGACAGGCTCGGGGTCACCAACTTCCAAGACCATTTGCGTGTGGTGCGCGTTGGGCTGGATTATACGCGCGAAGATTCTTGGAAAGGGGCCACCTCTCTGGCGGTCGAGATCAGCCAGGGTCTGGACATCTTTGGGGCCTCGAATAGCGGCGACACCGAGCTGTCGCGAACCGACGGCGACGGCGCCTTCACGAAGGCGACGGCGCAGCTTACGCGGGTCCAAGGGATTGGCGAGGATTTTGCCGTCTGGACCGCGATCAAAGGTCAGGTTTCCGCGGATCCGTTGCTGTCCGCCGAGGAGTTCGACGTGGGCGGCAGCGAGTTTGGGCGGGCCTACGACTTCAGCGAGTTGACCGGCGAAGACGGCCTCGCCGCGTCGGTCGAGCTACGCTATGGCCAGACCTTGAACGCTGAGCTTTTGACGGCGTTTCAGCTTTACGGATTTTACGACTTCGGCGCCGTGTGGAACGACGACGCACCGGGCAATGGCCGCGCGACGTTGGCCTCCGTCGGGGGCGGGGTGCGGTTGACCTTACCCAGATCGATCTTCGCCAACGTCGAGATCGCCAAACCATTGACCCGGGCCGTCAGCACCACCGGCGACCAGGAAGTCCGCGTCTTCTTCTCGCTTTCCGCCACCTTCTGAAAGCGCTCCGCTAAGCTGTATCGCGAGGCCTAAGAACTCTCGCGAAGGCCAAGGGCCTTCGGGAGATCGCCTCGGTGTTATAGCACGGCGGGGCCGAGAGTTTGAGCGGACCGGCAACAAAGTCTAATCTAGCTGCTTGGGATAGTGCGCCCGCGAGAGGGGCCACAGGCGCTCCCCGGAGCCGCCGGAGAGGATGACCGGATGGATCGTCATGGCGACGGCCGCCGGCTCACAAGCCTTCCAACGTCGTGCGAGCGATCTGGACGCCTGGGTAGTCGGCGCCTTGCACCACCGCCTGATCCAGGGCGCGGCGCGCCTTGGCGTTTTCGCCGGCGGCGAGATAGGTCATGCCGAGGTGATAGTTAAGTTGCGGCGAGTCGGGCACCTTGGCAACCGCTTGCTCCAGGTAGCTGAGCGCCTGCTGGACGTTTCCCAGCCGGTAGTGGACCCAGCCGAGAGTATCCAGATAGAACGGGTTTTTCGACGCATCGAAGGATTTGACGAGATCCAGCGCACGCGCCAGTTGATCGCTGTCCTGATACTGGAAATCGGCGATCAGCGCCGCCAGGTTGTTGGCAACCGCCGGCAGATCGTCGTTGCGCGCCAGCATCGCCTCGTAAATCTCGGTCGCCGCCGGGTAGTCCTTTTCGACGAGATAAGCGGTCGCCAGGGCAAAGGACAGAGTCTCGTTGCCCGGCGCGGCCGCCAGACCGTCACGGTAAATCTTGATCGCTTCCGCGACGTTGCCGGCCTGCAGGGATAGGCCGGCCAGATTGGCGTACGCCGGCGCATAGTCCTTGCGCGAGTCGATGGCGGCGCGGAAGGCCGCCGCGGCCGGGTCGTTCTTGCCGGTGGCGCGGTAGAGCTCTCCCAGGAGGTTGTGCAACCCGGCATTTTCCGGCCGGTTGGCCAGCCGCGCCAGCAACAGGTCCTCGGCCGCCTTGCCTTCGTCGCGGCCCAGGTGGGACCGCACCAGGCCGACAAGGGGGTCGAGGGCATCAGGCTCGAGATCGAGGACGGCGACAAAGTCGGCTGCCGCTTCGGTGTATTTCCGCTGCACCAGGTAGGCTTGGCCGCGGATTTGGTGCCCCAGGGCCTTCTCGGGCGTGCGCTGGATTATTGCCGTGGCGGTTTCGACCAAGGCCGGCCAGTTCTTCTGCTGCGAATAAACCTCCGCCTGGACCTGCAGGGCCGCCAGATCGTCGGGTGCCCGCGCCACCGCTTCCCGCAACATCACCAGGGCGGTGTCACTATCGCCGTGGCGGGCCAGTTGCCGGGCCAACTCGACCTGGACCGATTGGTTCTCGGGGCTGAAGTCCAACAGCGTCCGCAGCGCCTCGATGGCCAGGGTCGGCTCGCCGTTGCGCAGATGCGCCTCGGCCAGCAGGGCCCGGCCGCCGGCCAGCTCAGGGCGTTCCCGCAGCATCGTGCGCAGATCGGCAATCGCGCCCTCGTTGTCGCCATCCGCCAGCCGGTTGCGGGCGCGCAGAAACAGGGCTTCGGTATTGTTCGCGTCTTCCTTCAGGACTTCGGTGACAAGGGCGCGCGCGGCCTCCTGGTCGCCCTGCGCCGCGTAAATCTGCGCCAGGGAGGCGCGGGCGATCAGACCCTTGGGCCCGGTCTTGTCCAGGTCGATGATCTCGCGGTAGGTCTGGATCGCCTTGGCCGGATCCTCCTGCTTCAGATAAAGCTCCGCCAGGGAGAAGCGGTAGGTCAGCTCTGCCGGGTGCTGTCCGATAAAGTCGAGCAAGGCCGCCTCGGCTTCGCCGAAGCCGCGCTGGTTGACCAGGAAATCGACCAGCAGCAACCTCGGTTCCGGGCTCTGCGGGGCGGACTCGATGGCGTCCCGCAGGAAGGCTTCCGCGTCGTCTTTGCGGCCCTGGCGGATCATCAGCTTGGCAAGGCTGGTCTTGTAACCGAGGACGTCGGGTTCCCTCTCGATCAGGGTCCGATAGACCTCTTCCGCCTTGCCCAGGGCCCCCTGTTCGACCAGCAACTGGATCTGGAGCAGGCGAAGGCCGGTTGACTCCGGGCGCCGTTCGATGGCCTTGGCCAGGGTCGCCAGCGCCACGTCGGTCTTGCCTTCCTTCCGCTCGACGCCCACCAGGGCGGACACCGCGGCCAGATTGCCGGGATCCGCGCGCAGCGCCCGGTCGATCTCCTGCCGAGCCAGCGCCAGCTCGTCGCGGCGCAGGTAGACCGCCCCTTGCAGGGCATGGCCATCGGCATTCTCCGGATCCAGCGCCAGGATTGCCGCGGTCATCTCGAGCGTCTCGTCCAGGCGGTTGCCGGCGAGATAATACTGCCCGAGCTTCAAGAGCGAGGGCAGGTGATCGGACTGCTGTTCGACGGCCTGGCTGAAATTGGCGAAGGCCTGCTGCAGGTTGCCCTCGGCCTCGTCGACCAGCGCCAAGGCGTAGCGGCCTTCGACGTTGCGCGCGTTGATCTGCAGCACATTGCGGAACTCAATGCGCGCCTTGCTATAGTTCCCTTCCTGGAAGAAGGCCTTGCCGCGATCGAGATGGCTGGCTTCCCGCTGCTCCGGCCCATCGCAGGCCGCCAGAACGGCGACCGCCAACACGGCGCAAAGTATCCTGGCAAATTTCCGATGAATCCGCGGCATGCCGGCGACAGTCTTACCAATACTCAATTGGGTGTATCCGCAAATCAGAGCACCTTTCGGCACGATGGCCCGGTTCTTTGGGGCCCGGTTCTTTGGGGCTCGGCTCTTTGGGGCTCGGCTCTTTCGCGCCGGACCGGTGCCCCGATTAGGTCGATGATCCAAGACATGTACAGTATAGCGCGTCGGCCACGCATTCTAGAGCAGCCCGCGACAGCGTCCAACACCAAGTTCCCCGATCCCCGGGACACCGGCGTTTGCGGCTCTCTAAGCCTTGGAGCGTGCTAATCTTGGAAAACTGATAACCGAATGCCCTGACCGTGCGCTTTTTCGGTGGACCGTAACGGCTATTCGCCCAGCAGGGTAATTGGCACGGCGCCGTCCATTATTTACGAACATTTGAGCCGTAGGTTCCAAAGAAAAGCGGCGGCCCTAAAAGAACCGCCGCTTTTCCGAAAACAGGCGTCTTGAAGCTAAGCTGCCGCCAACCTTTTCTTGCGCCGCCCGAGGAAGCCCAAGGCCGCAATAGCCGAGAGGAACAGCGGCAGAGCCGCTGGAATCGGCACCGCAGAGACGATCCTGGCGTTGTCCATATCGAAGGTCTCGAAAAGGCCACCCTGCGTGCCTTCATCGAGTTGGATCGAGCGGATCGCCATATCGGAGACGATGCCGAAGAACTGGTTCATGAAAGTTTCCGGAATTTCGGTCGCGATCACCTGGGTGGTCAAATCGGCGAAGGTCACGAACAGTTTGATGCCCGTGCCCGGATCGTTCGGGCCCAGGTCCCAGTCGGCCCCAAACGCCGAGGCGCCCAGCCCCGAAAATGTCAGGAGCGGCTTCGTGACCTGGGCGACGTTATCGTCGTTCGCCCGGTCATGATATTCGCCTGCGCTAATGCTCCCGGGTATTTGGGAGCCAAAAGTGATCGAAAGCTGCGGCACCAGTATAGCGTCATCGAAAGTTTCCGTCACGACAGGGCCCCCGGCCGCAGCCTGCCATGCGGCTAAACTGGCGTTGCCGGAGAATACCGTGACGATGGCGGCCTGAGCGCCCGACACGCTCATTCCGAGCAGAACGACGCCTGCCATAAGGGAAATCCTGGTCAGACCACACAGTTTACCCGTGTTGAATATGCGAGACATCGTCGCTTCCTACTTGTTATGAGGATTTGGATTCTCTTATTATTATATTAACACTTGGTCCTGGTGGTGGCAAGAGCTTGGCTCACGATCGTGTGAGCCAGCGCCGATAGGAAGAATATCCCTCAATTGT
>JAJFGI010000300.1 GCA_021776215.1 Kiloniellaceae bacterium
GGATCGATCTGGCGCACCAGATGCGCCGCCACCTGGTCGAAGGTCTCGGGCGGCACCGGGCCGGCGGCGGCATTCTGGGAGAGTTTGGTGAGCGCGTCCTTGAGCGCGGCGACGTTCTGCTGCACGCGTTCGCCATCGCTGCGGTAGATCGCGGCGAGCCGATCGAGGATGTCGGGAAAGCCGGGGCGGCCATAGCGCGCCTCCGGGGGAAAATAGGTGCCGCCCCAGAACGGCTCGCCGTCCGGGGTAAGGAACATGGTCAGCGGCCAACCCCCCTGCTGGCCGAGCAGGGCCAGGGCCTGCTGATAGATCGCGTCGATGTCGGGGCGTTCTTCTCGGTCCACCTTGATGTTGACGAAAAGATCGTTCATCCGCGCGGCGACGGCCGCGATTTCGAACGACTCATGCGCCATCACGTGGCACCAGTGGCAGGCGGCGTAACCGATCGAGAGCAGGATAGGCTTGTCATCGCGTTGGGCGGCGGCGAAGGTTTCCGGTCCCCAGGTCTGCCACGCAACCGGGTTGTCCTTGTGCTGGAGAAGGTAGGGACTGATCTCCTCGCTCAGGCGGTTGGTCAGCGGTGGCGGGGACTTGGCCATACGACAAGGTGCTCCGGGAACGGGTGGCGCGCGACTGTGCCGCACCGGGGACGACATGCGACCTGACATCGGCGGTGCCGGCGCCTATGTTAAGGTTCAACCCTATATGCGCCGGGGCCCGTGGCGGGCTCAACCATAAACGGTTTGGGGGAATGGACGGCCATGAAGATCACCATCGACGTGGATTGCACGCCGGAAGAGGCGCGCAGTTTCCTCGGGCTGCCCGATGTGGCGCCCTTTCAGCAGGCGATGATGGACGACATCCAACGTCGTATCTCCGACGGTTTGGCGTCGATGGACCCGGAAACCCTGATGAAGACCTGGCTGCCGATGGGCTTGCAGAGTATGGAGCAGCTGCAGAAAATGTTCTGGCAGCAGATGAACAAGGCCGCCGGCGCCGGCCCCAAACCTAAAGAGACAAAATAATCTCGATGGACGATACGCCGCGTCGGCGCCCAGCCGCCAACCCTGCCGCCGAACCTGCCGCCGATCCGGCCCCGTACTACCGGCAGCACGTTTTTTGCTGCATCAACGAGCGCCCGGCGGGTCATCCGCGCGGCTGCTGCAAGGACAAGGGTGCCGTACGGCTCCGGAATTACATGAAGGCGCGGGCCAAGGAACTTGGATTGGCGGACGTCCGCATCAATGCCTCCGGCTGTCTGGACCGCTGCGAATTGGGGCCGACTATGGTGATTTACCCGGAGGGGGTCTGGTACAGCTATCACACCCTCGAGGATGTGGATGAGATCCTGCAGGCCCATCTGGTGGACGGCGGGCGGGTTCGGCGTCTGATGTTGCATCCGGAGGATGGCCCGCCGCGGGGCCATGTGCCAAAGGAAGCTGGTTAAGCTGACGAAATCAAGATAATTACGTATGCGAAACAACCCAAATATCAAGGGGCGAATGGGTCCCGACGACATTGCCGGGACATCGTCCCCCGTTGCCGCCCGGGAAACCATTTTTGCGCTCTCCAGCGGCCCGGGGCGCGCTGGCGTGGCGGTGGTCCGGCTGTCCGGCGCCGGCGCCGGGGCGGCGCTGATCGCGCTGACCGGAGACATGCCACCGCCCCGGCAGGCCACTTTGGCTCGGGTGTGTGACCCGGTTGACGGGGGGATCATCGACCAGGGCCTGATTCTCTGGTTTCCCGCCCCCGGCAGTTTCACCGGCGAGGATGTGGCCGAGTTCCACCTGCATGGCGGCCGCGCGGTCCTGGCCTCCGCGCTTTCGGCGCTGGGGCGGATGCCGGGTCTGCGCCCTGCCGAACCCGGTGAGTTCACGCGGCGGGCCTTCGACAACGGCAAACTCGACCTCAGCGAGGCCGAAGGTCTGGCCGATCTCATTGACGCCGAGACCGAGGCGCAGCGGCGCCAGGCAATAAATCAGCTCGGCGGTGCCTTGGGTCGATTGACCGAGGGGTGGCGGGCAAGGTTGGTGGCGGCTCTGGCGCATCTGGAGGCAACGATCGATTTCGCCGATGAGGACTTGGCGCCGGATGCCGCCCCGTCGGCGATCGTTGACGCTGTAAGACACAATATATTGTGTCTAATTGGTGAAATAACACAATATATAGATGAAAGCCGTCGAGGCGAGCGGCTCCGGACCGGCCTCACGGTTGCCATCGTTGGGGCGCCCAACGTGGGCAAATCCAGCTTGCTCAATGCGCTTGCCCGGCGCGACGTGGCGATTGTCTCCGATGTGGCGGGAACCACCCGCGATGTCATCGAAGTGCGTCTTGATCTCGAGGGATATCCGGTGACCCTGGCGGACACGGCCGGGCTCCATGGCGGAACCCCGGCCGTCGATCGTCACGCGGCGGTGGAGGCGGAGGGGATGCGCCGGGCTCGGGCACAGGCGGCGGCGGCGGATCTAACGGTGGCGGTCTTCGATATCCGGCAGCTGCACCAGCCCGATCCGGATACCTTGGCCCTGGTGGATACCGATACCGTGGTCGTGTTCAACAAGTTGGATCTGACCGCCGGCGAAGGTCCGGATCACCTGGGGGGCCGACCGGCCGTCTCCGTATCGGCGAAAACAGGGGCCGGCATGGCGACCCTGGAAACTGCGCTGGCCCGGGAAGCGGCGGAACGGTTGTCCGTTAGCGGCGAGTCGCCTCTTTTTACCCGGGCCCGCCATCGGCAG
The DNA here is from genome assembly GCA_021776215.1 of Kiloniellaceae bacterium. Taxonomy (GTDB): domain Bacteria; phylum Pseudomonadota; class Alphaproteobacteria; order Kiloniellales; family J153; genus JAJFGI01. Next base: position 2,739 of record JAJFGI010000300.1, read on the forward strand.
GCGCTCGTGGAGTGTGCGGCGGCCCTGGAGCGGGCCCTGGAGGCTCCCATGGCGGAGCTCGCGGCGGAGGACCTGCGGTTGTCTCTGCGGGCCTTGGGCCGGATCGCCGGCCGCGTGGACGTGGAGGAAGTCCTGGACGTGATCTTTCGAGAGTTCTGCATTGGAAAATAGGGCCCATGGCGGACAATTGTTTCACGTGAAACAATTGTCTCGTTAACCATAAGGAAAATGTTTCACGTGAAACATTGCCGCCGACAATTGGCCTAGAAGTGCCATGACCGGGACATACGATGTCATTGTCGTGGGCGGGGGGCACGCGGGGTGCGAGGCCGCCGCCGCCGCTGCGCGTTTGGGCGCGCGGACCCTGTTGTTGACCCACGCGATCGAGACCGTCGGTGTGATGTCGTGCAATCCAGCCATCGGCGGCTTGGGGAAGGGACACCTGGTCTGTGAAATCGATGCCCTGGACGGCCTCATGGGTCGGGCCATCGATCGAGCCGGGATTCAATTTCGCGTCCTCAACCGCAGCAAGGGCCCCGCGGTGCGCGGCCCCCGGGCCCAGGCGGACCGCGGCCTCTACCGAGCCGCCGTTCAGGACCTTCTCCGCGAGGAACCGACTCTGGATATCCGGGCTGCCGCGGTCGACGATCTCGTCGAGGACACCACGGGGCGCTGTGCTGGGGTCGTCACCGCCGACGGGGAGCGCTATTTGGCCGGGGCCGTGGTCCTGACCACGGGGACCTTTCTGCGCGGGCTGATTCATATCGGCGACCGGAGCCACCCGGCGGGCCGGGTCGGCGAAGCCCCTGCCGTGGGTCTGGCCCGCTGCCTGGATCGACTCGGATTTCGGTTGGGTCGGTTGAAGACAGGCACACCGCCGCGCCTGGATGGGCGCACCATCGACACGGCGGGGCTCGTCGTGCAGGCTGGGGACAACCCGCCGCGGCCCTTTTCGACCCTGACCGACCGTATTCCCCAGCCTCAGATTCCCTGCCATATCACCCATACCACCCCGGCGGGGCATGACCTGATCCGCGCCAACCTACACCGGGCACCGTTGTATTCGGGCCAGATCGACAGCATCGGGCCGCGCTATTGCCCGTCCATCGAAGACAAGGTGGTTAGATTTGCCGGGCGGGACCGGCACCAGATCTTTCTCGAGCCCGAGGGTCTCGATGATCCGACGGTCTACCCCAACGGTATCTCCACGTCCTTGCCGGAGGAGGTTCAGGCGGCGCTTTTGAAGACCATCCCCGGGCTCGAACGGGCCGTGATGCTGCGTCCCGGATACGCCATCGAATACGATCACGTGGACCCCCGGGAGCTGTTGCCGAGCCTGGAGACCCGGCGCCTGCCGGGCCTCTATTTCGCCGGGCAGATCAACGGCACCACGGGCTACGAGGAAGCGGCCGGGCAGGGGCTCATGGCCGGGGTCAACGCGGCGCTGCGCGCCGGCGGCTCCGAGCGGATCTTCGTCCTGGATCGGGCCCAGGCGTATATCGGCGTGCTCATCGACGATCTGATCACCCGGGGGGTGACCGAGCCGTACCGAATGTTCACCAGCCGCGCCGAATACCGGCTGCACCTGCGCGCCGACAATGCCGATCGCCGCCTGACGGCTCTCGGGATGGCGGTTGGCTGCGTCGGCTCGATACGGGCTGTTGCTTTCCGCGACAAGGAACAGGCCCTGGCGGCGGCGCGGGCGGCGGCGGCCGCCTTGCGGGCGCGCCCGCGGGACCTCGCGGCTTTCGATATTCCCAGCGGACGCGACGGGGCGCGGCGCAGCGCCCTGGATCTGCTCCGTCTCCCTGGTGTCAATCTGGCCCGGCTCGCGGCCCTCTGGCCGCAGCTTGCGGCGTTCCCGCCCGCGGTGGCCGAGCAACTGGAGGTAGAGGCCCGGTATGCCGGGTATCTGGAGCGGCAGGAGGCCGATATACGGGCCTTCCGCCGGGACGAAGCCCTGCAGCTGCCGCCGGATTTCTGCTATATCGGTGTTCCCAGCCTCTCGACCGAGGTTCGGCAGGTCCTGACCGCGGCCCGCCCGGCGACCCTGGGGGCCGCGGGGCGCCTGCCCGGTGTGACCCCGGCGGCGCTGGTGGCCCTGCTGCGCTACGTCAAGCGCCGGGACGACGTGGATGACACCGCGGCCTAGGTGCGTCAAAGTCACGCCAATGTCATCCTCACATCATCCTCATATCATCCTTGAATAGGGTCGCCATGATGGCGCCGCCGCTGTCAATCGAGGCGTTTCAACAGGCGACGAATGTTTCACGTGAAACATTGGACCGCCTGCGTCTTTACGCGGACCTGCTAACCAAGTGGAATCAGGCTATAAATTTGGTGGGCCGCGACAGTCTATCGGATCCCTGGCGCCGCCATTTCCTCGACTCGGCCCAGCTTTATACGCTTTTGTCACCCCCGCCCGACGAGCGGCCCCGCGTGCTCGTCGACCTCGGCAGCGGCGCCGGTTTTCCCGGCCTGGTCCTCGCAATCATGGGGGCGGGACGGGTCCACCTCGTCGACGCGGATCAGCGCAAGGCCGCTTTTCTCCGCGAAGCGGCCCGGGCCACCGACGCCGACATCGTGGTCCACGACCGCCGAATCGAGGATATGCCCGCCATCGCCGCCGAC
>JAJFGI010000004.1 GCA_021776215.1 Kiloniellaceae bacterium
CTGGTTGCTGGTCACCTCGGCCTTCCACATGCCGCGCGCGGTCGGTGCCTTTCGCCGGGTCGGCTGGCCGGTCACGGCCTATCCCGTGAATTACTTCACGGCGCCCAAGGACATGTGGCGTCTCGATTTCGATTTCGCGAAGGGCCTGTCGCGGACGTCGATCGCGGTTCGCGAATGGATCGGTCTGCTGGTGTATCGATGGCTGGACTGGATCGACACACTATTCCCGGGCCCGGCCGCCGGCTAATAAGGTATTAACGTGGTTATGCGAGGGTGCGCCTCAAAGCAACCACCAGGGTTCGCGGAAGACGGGGTGCATTGCGCCGCCTCGACCACTATGGCACAAGGATTCGGGCCGGACAGCCGGTCCTAGAGTCGTCGGGGCGCGGAGGCCTTTTGTGACCGTTCAGCTAAATCGGTGGAAGACGTGGGCGGGAGCGGCCGCCGTCCTGGTTATGTCGCTGACGATGGCCATGCCAACCCATGCTCAGACCAGCGACTTTGCCACCTGGCTCGACGGGGTCAAGCGGGACGCGCTGGCCGCCGGGATTTCCCAGGCGACGGTGGACTCGGCATTGAGCGGACTGGAGCCCATCGAGCGCGTCGTCGAACTCGATCGCAAGCAGCCGGAATTCACCCAGACATTTTGGAGCTATCTGGACAACAGTGTGACCACCGGACGGATCGAGCGGGCGCGGCGCCTGCTGGCGGAAAATCGTCCGCTGCTCGATCGGGTGCAGGCGCGCTACGGCGTGCAGCCACGCTTTCTCGTGGCTTTCTGGGGGCTGGAAAGCAATTTTGGCGAACACACCGGCGGCTATTCGGTCATCCAGGCGCTGGCGACGTTGGCCTATGACGCCCGCCGCGCCGCGTTTTTCCGGGCCCAGCTGATGGACGCGCTGAAAATCATCGACGAGGGCAGCATCACCGCGGCCGACATGCGCGGCTCGTGGGCCGGCGCCATGGGGCAGCTCCAGTTCATCCCCACGACGTTCGTCAATTACGCCGTCGACTTCGACGGCGACGGCCGCCGGGATATCTGGGGCAACTTGCCCGATGTCTTCGCCTCGGCCGCCAATTTTCTCGGCGCAGTGGGCTGGCGCGGCGACGAGACTTGGGGGCGGGAAGTGCGCCTGCCGGCGGAATTCGACTGGGACCTGGCGAACCTGAAGACGCGCAAGTCCATCGCCGATTGGCAGCGCCTTGGGGTGCGCCGGGCGGATGGCGGCGATCTGCCGGTCGCGGACATCACGGGCGCCGTCATCGCCCCCATGGGCCATCGCGGACCGGCGTTTCTGGTCTATGGGAACTTCGACGCGATCCTGACCTGGAATCGCTCGATCCTGTACGCTGTTGCCGTCGGCCATCTGGCGGATCGCATTGCCGGACTGGGTCCGCTGGGCGCCAAGCGGCTGGCCGACGAGCGGCCCCTCAGGCGTGTCGAGATCGAGGAAATACAGACTCTGCTGGCCTCTTTGGGCTTCGATCCGGGCGAGGCGGACGGTATGGCCGGATCGCAAACCCAGGCGGCGGTGAAGGCCTTTCAGCGGCAGGCGAATCTTGTTCCCGACGGATATCCATCGGTAGCCGTGCTCGAAGACTTGCGCCGGGTCGCCGCCCAGAAGGCGACCGCCAATTGACGGAGCGCTTGCGGCCGGGAATGTCCACACGTTACAACATATTGCGATGATGCGAAGTATGCCCCCCAAATGCTGATATCGTTCCGGCGCCTATTTGTCCTTCCGACCGTGCTCCTTGGGCTTGTCCTGGCCGGGTGCGCCGAGACCCAGCTTGTCGTTCACACGGCAAAGCAATTGCGGTCGCCGCCCAGCGCATACGGGGCCGGTGCCTACAAGGTTGGCCAGCCGTATCAGGTCGACGGCGTCTGGTACTACCCGAAGCCGGACTTTACCTATCGGGAGACCGGCATCGCCTCGTGGTACGGGCCGGGGTTCCATGGCCGGCAAACCGCGAACGGCGAGCGCTACGATCAGACTGCGCTGACCGCCGCGCACCGGACCTTGCCCATGCCGTCCATCGTGCGGGTCACGAACCTGGACAACGGCCGCTCCATCCGGGTGCGTATCAACGACCGCGGCCCGTTCAGCAACGGCCGGATCATTGACTTGTCGCAGCGCGGCGCCGATCTGCTCGGCTTCCGCCAACAGGGGACGGCCAAGGTTCTGGTCGAGGTGATCGAGGACGAGAGCCGGCAACTGGCGGCGGCGGCCTTGACCGAGGAGGCGGCGGCAAATTCGCCGGAGGCGGCGCCGTTGCAGCCGGTCATTATCGAAGCCTTGCCCGGCGCGCCCATGCCGACTCAGGCGACGACCCCGGCGGCCAGCCAGACGGCGGCGCTGGTTGGGCGCCGGGCGGCGACTGTTTTGCGGCCGCGACTGCCGCTGCCCGAGCCGGACGGCACGGTCGAGACAGTGCCGGTGCAGCCGACCAATATCTTCGTGCAAGCGGGATCGTTTAGCCGCGTCGACAATGCGCTGCGCTTGCGCGCGCGTCTGTCGCAGCTTGGCAACGTGCAGGTCGCCGAGACTGTCGTCGAGGAGCGGCGCTATTTCCGGGTCCGCCTCGGCCCCATGGCCTCGGTCGAGGAGGCTGACGACCTTCTGGCGGTCCTTCTCGGCAATGGCCATTCCGACGCCAGAGTGGTGGTCGACTGAGCGAACCCGATCGATTCGGTGCCGCTGGACCGGCCATATTCTAGACTAAATGCCCGGGTAGCTCTTGGCACGAACCCGACAGTCGTTCAGACAAACAACAAGCGGATCAAACCATGGAGCCTAGCAACTTTCGCACCGCCATCCTCGCTGTGCTCGCCGTGGGCGTGGCGGCGCTCATGGCGCCTCCGCCCGCAGTGGCCTTGGAGACGGGGGCGCGCGAGGCCATTCTGCTCGATACAGAGACCGGCACCGTGCTGCTCGACAAGGACGCGGACGTGTCCATGCCGCCGGCATCCATGAGCAAGATCATGACGGTCTACCTGGTCTTCGAACGGCTGAAGGATGGCCGCCTGTCGCTGGACGACGAGTTCCTGGTCAGCGAGAAAGCCTGGCGCAAGGGCGGCTCGAAGATGTTCGTCAAGGTCGGCAACCGGGTCCGCATCGAGGATCTTTTGCGCGGCGTCATCGTGCAATCGGGCAACGATGCCTGCATCGTCCTGGCCGAAGGAATCAGCGGCAGCGAGGAAGCCTTCGCCGAGGAGATGACGCGCAAGGCGGCGGCGCTGGGCATGACCGGCAGCACATTCGCCAACGCGACCGGCTGGCCGGACCCGGATCAGCGGATGACCGCCCGGGACCTGGCAACGCTGGCACAGCGGATCATCCTGGACTTCCCCGAGTACTACCACTACTTCTCGGAGACGGAATTCGTCTGGAACGACATTCGCCAGCCCAACCGCAATCCGATTCTCTATGCCTCGGTGGGCGCCGATGGTCTCAAGACCGGCCATACGGAGGAGGCCGGCTATGGCCTGACCGCCTCGGCGGTGCAGGACGACCGGCGCCTGGTTCTGGTCCTCAGCGGCCTTGGTAGCGAAAAGGCCCGAGCCGAGGAGTCCGAGCGACTGCTCAACTGGGGATTTCGCGAGTTCGGCAACTATGCCCTGGTCAAGCCGGGCGAGGTCGTGGACGAGGCACCGGTGTGGCTCGGCGAGACGGCCACCGTCGCGGCCGTGGTGCCCGACGGTTTGACTCTTACCTTGCCGCGCAAGGCGCGTGCCGAGATGGAGGTCAAAGTCGTCTACGAGACGCCGGTGACGGCCCCCGTCGCCGCCGGACAGGAAGTCGGCAAGATGATCGTCAGCTTTCCCGATGGCGACCCCATCGTCGTGTCGCTGCAGGCGGCCGATGCGGTCGACCGCCTGGGCCCGATCGGCCGTATCTCAGCGGGCCTGCGGTACCTTGTGTTCGGCGCGCAATGACCGCCCGATGGCCGCGCCCGACCGACCGCACGGGCTAACCCTTGGCCCCGGGCAAGTTCATCACGTTCGAGGGGGGCGAGGGCGCCGGGAAATCGACGCAGGTCAAATTGCTGGCCGATGTCTTGTCGCGGGGTGGCGTCTCCGTGTGCCAAACGCGCGAGCCGGGCGGCACACCGGGCGGCGAGGAAATCCGCGACCTGCTGGTGCGCGGGGCCGCGGCCCGGTGGGATGCGATGACCGAGGCCTTGCTGCATTTCGCGGCCCGGCGGGAGCACCTGCGCAGCCTGATTCTGCCGCAGCTCGCCGCCGGGACCTGGGTGATATCGGATCGCTTCGCGGATTCGACCATGGCCTATCAAGGCTATGGCCACGAGCTCGGCCGAGAACCGATCGAGCGGCTGTATGCCCTGGTCGTTGGCGACACCCACCCGGATTTGACCCTCATCCTCGACCTGGCGGTTGACGTTGGGCTGCGCCGGGCGGCGGCGCGCCGGGATGGCGAGACCCGGTACGAGGACTTGGATCATGCTTTTCACGAACGCCTGCAGATGGGTTTTCGCGAAATTGCCCAACGCGAGCCGCGGCGTTGCAAGGTCATCGACGCGTCGGGCACGCCGGACGAGGTGCACGCGCGTGTCCGTGCCGTTGTCGCACGGGCCTTAGGAGTTGTTCTGTGAACGCCCAGGCCGTGGCGGCGGCGACGGGTGGTCCCGCACCGCGGGCCAACCCCGATCTGCTTGGTCACGGCGCGGCGGAAGAAACACTGGTGCGGGCCTTTCACTCAGGCCGCCTTCCGCACGCCTGGCTGATCGCCGGCCCGCGCGGTATCGGCAAGGCGACCCTGGCTTACCGGTGCGCCCGCTTTGTTCTGGCCAGCGGGGGTGCCGCGCCAGGGCCGAGCCTGTTCGGGGCCGAGCCGGCCCCCGGTTCTCTGTATCTGGACCCGGCGCACCCCGTCTTTCGCCGCGTTGCGTCGGGGGGGCATGCGGATCTGCGGGTTCTGGCCCGCGGGGTCGATGAGAAGACCGGCAAGCCGTTGAGCGAAATTCCGGTTCGTGACGTTCGCGCCCTCGGCGATTTTCTGCATATGACGGCCAGTGAAGGCGGCTGGCGAATCGTCATCGTCGACCCGGTCGACGAGCTCAATCGAAGCGCGGCGAATGCCCTGTTGAAGGTGCTGGAAGAGCCGCCGGCCAATGCCTTGCTACTGCTTGTCTGCCATGCCCCGGGCAACGTGACGGCAACCATCCGATCGCGGTGTTGTCATCTGCCCCTGTCTCCCTTGGCGGAGGCCGTGGTGGCGGATCTGCTCACGGTTCATGCCCCCGATGTCTCGCCGGACGATCGGGCGGCGCTGGCCCGGCTGGCCGAGGGCAGCGTCGGCCGCGCCCTGGATCTGGCCGCCGGCGGCGGCCTGGACCTCTATCAGGAGCTGGTTCGGGTGATCGGCGATCTGCCGCACCTCGATGTTGCCCGGCTTCATGCCTTCGGCGACCGGCTGGCGAAGGACCGCGACGGAACCGCCTTTCGCACCGGCATGGAGCTATTGGCCTGGTGGCTGGCGCGGATGATCCGGGGCGCGGCCAGTGGCCGCCCGCCGGCCGAGGTCGTGGC